>JBLIIW010000023.1:0-29567 GCA_047635315.1 Halieaceae bacterium
CGCAGTGCCCGGCCCGGCTCGCCGCTGCGGCGGCAGCAGGTGGACGACCTTATCTTTTACAGTGCACTCGGTGTGGTGCTCGGTGGCCGCACGGGCTACGTGTTGTTCTACGGCGGTGAGCGGCTTGCGCAGGATCCAATGTGGCTGCTGCGTGTCTGGGAGGGCGGTATGTCTTTTCACGGCGGACTGCTGGGCGTCATTTGCGCAAGCTTTCTATATGCGCGCCAGCAGCGCATCCGCTTTGCTGCGGTTCTCGATTTCGTCGCGCCGCTGGCACCTTTGGGGCTGGCCCTGGGGCGACTCGGCAATTTTATTGGTCAGGAGCTCTGGGGGCGACCCGCCGATGTGCCCTGGGCCATGGTGTTTCCCCGCGACCCCCTGCAGCTTGCGCGGCACCCCTCGCAGCTGTACCAGTTTGCCCTCGAAGGCATGCTGCTGTTGTGCCTGCTGCTCTGGTTCAGTCGCCGGCCCCGACCGGACTGGGCGGTGTCCGGCTTTTTTGCCGTGGGTTATGGCCTGCTGCGCTTTGTCGTGGAGTTTTTTCGCGAGCCTGACGGCCATCTGGGTTTCCAGGCCTTCGGCTGGATGACCCGCGGCCAGATTCTCTGTGTGCCGATGCTGCTGCTCGGCCTCTATATGCTGTGGTACGCGTATCTGCGCGGACGCCCAGCGCCCACCAGGGGTTGAAGGAATTAGCATGCGTCAATATCTCGATCTGCTCAGGGACATTCAGGAAAGTGGCGTGCACAAGGACGACCGCACGGGTACCGGCACGGTCTCGGTGTTCGGGCGACAGTTTCGCCATGATCTGGCCCACGGCTTTCCCCTGCTGACGACCAAGAAGCTGCACCTGCGCAGTATTGTTAACGAACTGATCTGGTTCCTGAACGGCGACACTAACGTCGCCTGGCTGCAGGAGCATGGGGTCAATATCTGGAACGAATGGGCGACAGAGACCGGTGACCTTGGGCCCGTGTACGGCAAGCAGTGGCGGGCCTGGCCAACCCGGGACGGGGGCGAAGTTAACCAGATCGACTATGTGGTGGACTGCCTGCGCAATCGCCCGGACAGTCGCCGCATAATTTTTCACGCCTGGAATGTCGAGTATTTACCCGACGAGTCGATGAGTCCGCAGGAAAATGCCCGCGCAGGTCGCATGGCCCTGCCCCCCTGTCATCTTCTTTACCAGTTTTACGTTGCCCAGGGGCGCCTCTCCGCGCAGCTTTATATCCGCTCCAGCGACACGTTCCTGGGCCTCCCCTTTAACACCGCGAGTCTCGCGACGCTGGTGCTGATGCTTGCGCAGCAGTGCGACCTGGAGCCCGGTGAAATTATTATCACCACCGGCGACTCGCACCTGTACCTGAATCATCTTGAGCAGGTTCGCGAGCAGCTGTCCCGGGAGCCGCGTCCCCTGCCAGAATTGGTGCTCCTGCGCAGGCCCGAGAGTATCTACGACTATCGTCTGGAGGATTTCGAGCTGCGCGGCTACGAGCCATATCCGCATATTGCGGCTCCGGTGGCAGTGTGAGCGATATGCCGGTCAGTCTGGTCGTTGCTGCCGCGGACAACGATGTCATCGGGCGCAACAACGCGCTCCCATGGCGCCTGCCGTCGGATTTGCAGCATTTCAAACGGCTAACTATGGGCAAGCCGGTGCTTATGGGCCGTCTAACCTTTGAAGCAATTGGTCGGCCGCTCCCCGGGCGCAGCAATATCGTGATCAGTCGCAATAGCGCCTACCGGCCGGACGGTGTCAGCGTCGTCGGAAGTTTTGAGGAAGCATTGTCCCTTGGCAAGGAGATCGCGTTTATTGATGGCAGCGAAGAGTTGATGGTGATCGGCGGCGCGCAGATTTATCGACTGGCTCTGCCGCGCGCGAGCCGCATTTACCTGACCCGCGTGCACACCGCGCCGGACGGCGACGCGCGTCTTCCGGAAATACACTGGCCCGCATGGCGCGAGGTGAGTTGTGAAACACACCGCGCTGAAGACGGGCCCCCGGCGCACACGTTCTTTGAATACCAACGCGCAAACGCTTCGACCCAATGTGCTTAGGCTGCAAATTGTTACTTCGGCCTTGCGTTGCGTTACCAAAATACACACGAGCGCCTGCGCACCGAAGCGAGTACCGTTCTTGTTTGAAATCCCCCTGTTTATCTGTTTATATCCGTTCCTCGGCCCACAGAATGTGATGGCCAATAGGTGACAATCCGGCTGCTTTTTAACAGCCAAAAAGCTTACAAATTTCTCGACACAGGAAGCACGATTCCCATGACTAGCTATCGACTGAAGAATGTGCTGCTCGTCGCGGCCACGTCGTTGTCCGCCCTGCTCGGGCTGTCATCGGCGACCCACGCAAGCACGCTTGACGACATACTCGAGGTTAGCTCCTCGAAAACCCAGGCCGCGCAGAAGTCGCAAAAGACAGTTAATCGCTTGGCTGATGAGACGCGCAATCTCCTCGACGACTACAAAACCGTCACCAAACAGATTGATGGTTTGAAGGTCTACAACGCGCGTCTGCAGCGGCAGATCGACAATCAGCTGAAGCGCATCGACGATATCGACGAGTCCATTAGTCAGGTGACGATTATCCAGCGGCAGATGACGCCACTGGTTATTCGCATGATCGACGGACTTGAGCAGTTCGTGGAAATGGATGTGCCTTTCAACATCGACGAACGGCGCCAGCGTGTCGAGTTCCTGCGCAACAATATGGATCGTGCGGATTTGACCGTAGCGGAAAAATTCCGTCAGGTCCTTGAGGCCTACAATATCGAGCTGCAGTACGGTCGCGGCTTTGAGACCTACAGTGACAGCATCGATCTGGGTACGGGCCCCCGAGACGTCGACTTCTTGAGAATCGGCCGGGTTGCTCTGGTATACCAGACCACCGACGGGCTGGAGGCCGGTGCCTGGAACAACGAATTGCGCAGCTGGGAACCACTCCCCGCCGGTGATTACGCCTCAGCTATTCGCAAAGGCGTTCGGATCGCCAAGAAGACCGCCACGATCGAACTACTTAATATGCCCGTTGCCGCACCGGAGGCACAATAATGAATGCGCTTAACAGGATCTTCTCGGTCGTATTTGTGGGCGGTGCGTTGACCATTGCCGGACTCGCGGTTGCCCAAGACGAAGCCGCCGCGGTCGAAGCTCCACCGCCAGATCTGCGTGCTGAAGCTGCGGCGAACATCAAGCAGCTGCTTGAATTTGTGAAACAGGGCCAGGTTACCGACGCGCGTGACAACAAGGAGCGCGAGCGGCGCTTTGCGGCGACCAAAGCCAACCAGGAGACACTGCTGAATGAAGCAGAGGCCGAGCGCACTCGCGAAGAGCAGCGTTCCGCGCAACTCGAGACCATGTTTGAGGAAAATGAGCTGCTGGTTGCGGCCAAGCAAGAGCAGTTGAAGGAGCGCCTCGGTGCGCTGACCGAGCTATTCGGCCACTTGACTGCGGCGTCTGGCGATTTGTCCTCCAATATTGACGTGTCTCTGGTCTCCGCCCAGTACCCGGATCGCAACCTGTTCCTGAAGGAGCTCATTAAAAAGATGAGCACCTCTGACTCGCTGCCCAGCATCGAGGAAATTGAGCGCGTCTGGTATGAAATGCTCCGTGAGATCACCGAGACCGGTAAGGTCGTCAAGTTCAGCACCGAAGTAGCGCTGCCCTCTGGCGAACGTGATACGCGCGAAGTTGTGCGTGTAGGCTCCTTCAACGTGGTTGATACCAACGGCAACTACCTCGCGTATGACAACGGCTCACTGGCTGTGCTGCCGCGACAGCCCTCCGGTAGCTACACGGGTTGGGCGTCCGACATGGCCAATGCTGCCGACGGACTGCACCAGTTTGGTATCGATCCTACCGGCCCTACGGGCGGTTCCTTCCTGGCGGCTATCATCGATAGCCCGACCATTGAGGAGCGCTGGCATCAGGGTGGCTATGTAGGCTACGCCATTACCGCGGTTGGTATCTTTGCCTTCCTGCTGGCTATCATGCGACTGCTGGTACTGACGGGTGTTTCCAGCAAGGTCAGCAAGCAGCTGAAGACCGACAAGGCCATGGAAAACAATCCCCTCGGTCGTGTACTCAAGATCCACCAGGACAACCCAAGCATGGATCTGGAAACCCTCGAGCTGAAGATGTCCGAGGGCGTTATGCGCGAGACACCTAAGCTGGAGTCTGGTCTGACGCTGCTTAAGATTATTGCCGCGGTTGCTCCGCTTATGGGTCTGCTTGGTACGGTGACCGGTATGATTATCACCTTCCAGGCCATCACCATTTTCGGTGCCGGTGATCCCAAGGCTATGGCCGGCGGTATTTCCGGTGCACTGATCACCACCGTTCTGGGTCTGCTAGTGGCAATCCCCACGGTGCTGTTGCACACGATCGTCAATGGTCGCGCCCAGCGCATCATTCATGTGCTGAACGAGCAGGCTACCGGCATCGTGGCCGAGCACTCCGAAAACTCCGCCAAGTAAGCAAGGGGTAGACCATGATTGGAGGCTTCACGGAAATCTTTTTCTCCTTTATGGATAAAGGCGGGAATGTGTTGTGGCTTATCGCGATACTGTTGTTCTTGATGTGGACCCTGATTTTTGAGCGCCTGTGGTTTTTCAACTTCGTGTGGCGCAAGGAAGTCTTCGAGATCATCAGAGAGTGGGAAGCACGCGGCGAGCGAAAGTCCTGGAACGCGAAGCAAATTCGCGCGCGCCTCCTCTCGGTAAGCAGCGAGGATATTCAGGCCAATCTACCGCTGATAACCACAATGGTGGCGCTGTGCCCCCTACTCGGCTTGCTCGGTACGGTAACCGGCATGATCGAAGTGTTTAACGTGATGGCGGTGACGGGTGGTGGTGACGCAAAGTCTATGGCTGGTGGTGTCGAGCGGGCTACGATTCCGACCATGGCGGGCATGGTTGCTGCGCTGTCAGGGCTCTTCGCCAACACTTACCTACAGCGTATTGCCGATCAAGAACAGGAACTCCTCCAGGATCAGCTTACATCTGATCACTGATCCGAAGCGGACAGGTACTTAATCGATGCGCAAATTTACCAAGGAGCAAGTGGACGAAGGGGCCGATATCGACCTGACGCCGATGTTGGACGTCGTCTTTATCATGCTCATCTTCTTCATCGTTGTGGCGTCTTTTATTAAAGAAGCCGGCATCGAAATTAACCGGCCCGACAAATCGAAGTCGGACCCGAGTGACGCCAGCAGCATTCTGGTCATAATTGAAGCCGATGACCAGATCTGGATGGAGAACCGGCGTGTGGATGCGCGCGCTGTGCGGGCCAACATTCAGCGTCTGCTCGCCACGGATCCACTGCAGCCGTTGACGATCAAGGTTGAGAAAGGCGCCAAGGCGAATTCGGTAGTCGAGGTGGCAGACGCCGCTCGTGAGGCCGGTGTCGGGGCAGTTAACTGGGCTAGCGCAGGGAAATAGCAAGCATGAGTATCGGAGAGCGCGGCCCACGAAAAATTACTGATGACGAAGCGGGCAAGATTGATCTCACGCCCATGTTGGACGTCGTGTTCATCATGCTGATCTTTTTTATTGTTACGTCATCTTTCGTAAAAGAGCCCGGGGTAGAGATCTTCAAACCCAAGGCCAGCACGACCGAAGCCTGTGCACGCGGCACCATAATATTTGCAGTGGATTCGCGTGGCGACATTTACTACAACAAAGAGAAAGTACCCATGGAGCGGGTGGCACGCGTGACCGAGGTTGCTAAGAAGGAAGCGCCGCAGGCCAATCTCGTGATCCAGGTGGATCGCGAAACGCCGGCCTACGTGGTAGAGGAGCTTTACGACGCAGTGCGTTCGCAGCTCTCCTCCCCACCCTGTATCTCAACGGATGACGAGGCGTAATTTAGATGGGCAATAAGGTGGTCCGACTGCTGCTCGCCGCATTGTTTGCTGTCCCTGTTGCGGTGGGCCTGTTTTTTGTAATGCAAAGCCTGATCGACAAGGATTACGAACAAGACGATACCAAGGCGCGCAAAATCGCAGATATCGTGGTTCCCGAGCGAGAAATCGACGTGAACGTCAAGGAACAGAAACCGGAGAAAGTTGAAGATCCGGAAGAGCCGCCCCCGGAGTTGGAGCCACTGGAAGTGGATTTTGATTCTGATATGGACGTCGTGAATATGGCGCCTGTGGCGGCGGTCTCCGTAGAGATCAGTTCCAGCGGCATGTCTACCGGTGATGGTGAATATCTTCCTATCGTGAAGGTTGCTCCCATCTACCCGCGGCGCGCGCAGACTCGGGGCATAACGGGTTACTGCATTGTCGAGTACACGGTGACCAAGAGTGGTTCAATCAAGGATCCCGTCGCGGTGGATTGCTCGCCGTCCGGGGTTTTTGACCGTGCATCCGTAAAGGCCGCCGAGAAGTTCAAGTACAAGCCGCGGGTCGTGGATGGCGACGCCATCGAGGTCGCGGGCGTACAGAACAAATTCACCTACGAACTCGAACAGTGAGTGGAAGTCGGATGATGATGCAGCTTCGCAACGTGGGCCGGGGTTTTGTCCTTGCCGCCCCTATTATGGTCGCACAGGTGCTTATGGCCCAGGTCGCCTCGCAGTTCGAACTCGAGCTCGCTGGCGCCTGGCTCGGTGCCGTACCGAGCGCGCATGCGCAGGAAGGCGAGCCCAAGAAAGAGCAGGAGACTCGCCGTACACCGGCACTACGCAACAAGGTGTATGAAAAGTTGGCCGAAGCGCAGGTAGCCGCTGAGGAAAAGGATCTGGTTACCGCGGCAGAGGTCCTCGATGGCATGCTCGCCGGCCGCCGTGACAACGAGCTCAACAGCTATGAGCTGGCCAATGTCTACAATCTATACGCGTTTATTCATTATTCGAACGAGGATTACATCAAGGCCCTGGAGGCTTACGAAAATGTAATCAAGCAGGTCGATATCCCCCTCGCCATGGAAATCAACACACGCTTTACAGTGTCACAGCTGTATTTCGTGCAGGAGCGCTGGCAGGAAGGTATCGATGCCCTGCTCAAGTGGTTCAACATGACTGAGACCCCTAACGCGAATGCTTACGTGTTACTGGCCCAGGGCTACTACCAGCTGCAGAACTTCGACAAGGCGCTGGATAATATCAAGGTTGCGATAGCTAATTATGATGATAAGGGTCGCATCCCCAAGGAGCAGTGGTACAACCTGGCACGCTTCCTCTACACCGAGAAGAACGAGGTAGATAACGCCATCGGGGTACTGGAGCAATTGATCACCTACTATCCCAAGAAGCAGTACTGGGTACAGCTGAGCTTTATGTTCTCCGAGAAAAACCAGGAGAGTATGCAACTGGGAGCGATGGAAACGGCCTACGTGCAGGATATGCTCGACAAAGACGGTGAGTATCGCAATACGGCGTCGTTATTCCTGAGCGCCGAAGTGCCCTGGCGGGCAGCGAAGATCCTCAGAGAAGGCCTCGACGCGGAGATCGTTGAAGACAGTTCGAAGAACTGGGAGATGCTGGCAGGATCACTGCGCCAGGCACAGGAAGTCGATGATGCTATCCCCGCCATGGAGACCGCTGCGTCGAAGTCTGACTCAGGCGATCTCTACGCGCGGCTCGGTAACATCTATCTTGATGCTGACAAGAATAAAGAGGCGATTGAGGCTATTAACAAGGGCCTCAAGCGTGGCGGTGTAAGGCGCGCGGATACGGCGAGCCTAGTTTTGGGCATGGCCTACTTCAATACCAAGCAGTACGACAGTGCGCGCAAGGCGTTCCGCACCGCGGGTCGTGATGAACGCTCCAAGAAGTACGCAGATCAGTGGATAAAGTACATGACCTCTGAATTAGACCGACAGCGTGCTTTGGCGGCGGGTGGCTAAGGCACTGGCTTGAGTTGCTCCAACTGAAAATAAGGCCAAAAAAAAGGGCGCCTCACAAGGCGCCCTTTCTGGTTCTTGCGGTGGCAAACTGCGTTAAACAGCAACCACGTTCTCGGCTTGAGGCCCTTTCTGGCCATCTGTGACCGTAAATTCTACTTTCTGACCATCTACCAGGGTTTTAAAGCCGTCCCCCTTGATGGCGCTGAAATGGACGAAAACATCGGGTCCGCTTTCCTGCTCAATAAAGCCAAAGCCCTTACTTTCGTTAAACCACTTTACGGTACCAGTTACTGTCGACATACACTTTACCTTTGATTTTCCTTGCCACGGGCTTTTCTGCCATGACTGGCCCCGTTTTTAACCGGGTAGCGCAGTGATGGCGCCCGCACGCTGACGCTTATACTCTCACCGGCCACAGACTCCACGTTAGCAACGTACATTTGCGCCTGTAAGGGTGAACCCGCTGCACCTGCAGCTGGTCGAGTGTAGCACTCAGGAAGCGCGTGGTTTGACCGTCGGCCGATTTTAATTGGCGACGCTTTCGGCTGTGCACGCACTGATGCTTACTGCACGGGCAGTATTTTCATCATATTCATAGAGCCTGCCATGCCGAGAATATCCCCGCGGCAAAGAAGCACTGAGTCACCCTTTCCAAGAAAGTCGTTGTCGCGCAGATATTCAATGGTGCGGGCCTCCACGGACTCAGGATCAAAGGACTCGGCATCAAAGTACAGCGGGATAACCCCCCGGCAGAGGCTGAGTCGCGAGAGCGTTTGTGGAATACTCGACAGACCAAAGATAGGCAGACCTGAACTCAGGCGGGACATTAACAGCGGTGTGGTACCCGATTCAGTGAGGCAGGCGATACCGCGGACCTTGTTGAAGTGGTTGGCCGCGTAGATTGCCGACATGGCGATGGTTTCCTGGGAACTCTGAAACTGGCGTTCCAGGCGGTAGCGCGAAGTTGTGGCTACCGGATGCCGCTCGGCTCCCAGTGCGGCGTCCGCCATGGCGGTTACAACCTCTATAGGATATTGGCCGACCGCTGTTTCCGCCGACAGCATCACCGCATCTGTGCCATCCAGCACAGCATTGGCAACATCGAACACCTCTGCGCGGGTCGGCATGGAACTGCTGATCATGGACTCCATCATTTGCGTTGCTGTGATGACCAGCCGGTCCATACGACGTGCCTTTGCAATAAGGCTTTTCTGTATGCCAATGAGTTCCGCATCACCCACCTCTACGCCGAGGTCGCCGCGGGCCACCATTATTCCGGCTGACTCGAGCAATATGCCATCGAGTATCTCTTCATCGGCGACCACTTCGGCGCGTTCAATTTTGGCAATGATGTCGGCCTTGATACCGTTCTGGAGCAGCAGCGACTTGGCGAGCTGGATATCCTCGCGACTGGATACAAAGGATATGGCGACGTAGTCCGGCTGCACCCGGTCCAGGACCCCGATATCGGCGATGTCTTTTTCGGTCAGCGCCGGGGCGGCAATGCCCCCTCCCAAGCGGTTAATGCCCTTCCTGGACCCCAGCTTGCCGCCGACCGTAACGGTGCAGTCGAGAGAGGAAGGCCCTACATCCTCCACGCGCAGGCGTATTCGACCGTCGTCCAGCAGCAGTATGTCGCCGCTTTGCAGGCTTTCGAGCATGGGTAAATAGCTGAAGCTGACCCCACGTTGATCGCCGCTGTCTTCCCCGATTGCTGCGTCCAGGCGAAAACTATCGCCGGGACCCAGCTCAATACCGCCGGTCGCAAAACTGCTGATGCGGATTTTTGGGCCCTGTAGATCAGCCAGTATCCCCACGTAGCGCCCGTGGATGGCGGCCTGTTTGCGGACCCGAGCAGCCACGGCCGCGTGCTGCCCAATGCTCCCATGACTAAAATTAAGTCGAAAAACATCTACGCCCGCCAGTACCAGCCGGCCGAGCGTGTCCGCGCTTTCGCTGGCGGGGCCTATGGTCGCAACAATCTTGGTCCGTCGATTTACACGCTTGCTCACTGAATTTCCTGCCCTGATCGTCGCTGAAGTGCTTTGCGCTCGCGTGCGGGAAGGCCCGCGAGTACCAGTCTGTAGCTATTTTCTATAATGCGTTCGACTTCCCCGTTGGGAATACTGCCGTCGAGGACCACTGTGTTCCAGTGGCGCTTGTTCATGTGGTAACCGGGCTTCACCGCCTTAAAAATATCGCGCAACATAAGGGCTTCGTCCGGGTCGCATTTAAGGTTCATCTGCGCGCTGCCGCTGCTCAGGGTGAGCGTGGCGAACATCTTTTGCAGTACCTTTATCACCGCTACCTCCGGGCCGAAGGGAAAGTCCTCCCAGGCTTCGGGCTGTTGTAGCAAGTACTGACGCGCCTGCGGGTAATTCACCGGGGCGCTGCTACCGGTAGATTGCAAACCGGGCGCTGCGGGAGCTGTGTGTATCGAAAGACGGCAGCCAAGCTGATTTATGGCGCTGGTGTCATGCTTTGAATGAATTTTCTGCTGAGATCTGGAAAGTCCGTAAAGATACCATCCACTGCCAGATCAATAAGAAATAGTTGGTGGAGTTCTTCGAAACTGCCAATGCCCGAGGGCAGCTGATCGGCTCTAAAGGTGTAGGGGTGAACGGCCAGTCCACGGGCTCTTGCGCGTGCGGCGAGGTCGCTCAGGAGTGGCCTGGAGTCGGTATCTCGGCCGAGATAGAGGTGCATCAGCCAGGGTCCAATACCGTCCGCATAGCTGGCAATCTGGTCGAGGCCGGCGTCGCTGCGCAGGTAATCGTAGTCTACCGCGCCGTCCTCCTCCCAGCTGTTCTCTCCGATCAGCTGAATCAGCGGCAGAGGGGTTTTCAGCTCAAAACGCAGGTAGCGCAGGGCATCCGGTTCGAAGCTTTGCAGAAAAATCCGGTCGGCGGGCTGGCCCCATCCACCCTCACGCAATACAGAAAGCACGGCTGCCGGCAGGTCTTTGCCCGCAGCGCGGTGAAAGGCCGTGCCTTTCATCTCGATATAGAGCCCGACATTCTTACCGCGGCTGTGGTTCAGGCCGCGCACCAGGGCGATTTCCTCAGCTAGCGTGGGAATAGCGGAAAGTCCGGCGCCGCCAGGAAAGCGATGCGGGAATACGGGTTTTCCATCGCTGCCGCGTCGCTCCCCCGCACGTAGTGTTCGCAGCTCGGCCAGGGTGAAGTCAATGGCGTAATAGTGACCGTCCGCACGCTGGCGTTGGGGAAAGTGTTCCGCCACATCAGTGGTCGGTCCCAGATGGATGTCGTGCAGCACCACCGGGACGTCGTCAGAGCTGAGCACGACATCTTGTTCGAGATAGTCAGCACCCATGGCGTGGGCCAGCGCCTTGGCGGGTAGCGTGTGCTCCGGGAGATAGCCGCTAGCTCCGCGGTGGGCAATTACCAGCGGAGCGTGGGCTGGGCCCGCGGGCACGGACTCAGTGTTCACTGTAGCGGCGAACAGCTGTGGGGCCACCAGAACGAAGGCGACGGCCCTGCCCAGAGTGGTGCCAAGAGTCACTACTCGTCTGTAGACCTATTTCTTAATCTGCATCTTGATGGTCTTTTCCGTTGCCGGCCCGTAGGGCGGCAGCATGCCAGCGAGTTTAGCGACGTTAAAACGCGCCTGACGATAAACGCCTTTGGCATGGCTGAAGGTGCGGAATCCATCGACTCCATGGTAGGAGCCCATGCCACTGGGTCCGACTCCACCGAAGGGCAGGTCTTCCTGGCTTATGTGCATGATGACATCGTTGATGCAAACGCCCCCGGATGTGGTGCGTTTCAGCACCGCCTGTTCTTCGTCCTTGTCGCGGCCGAAGTAGTAGGCGGCGAGTGGCCGTGGATGGGCATTTACATAGTCGATGGTCTCGCCGAAATCCCTATAAGTGCGAATCGGCAGTAGCGGCCCAAAAATCTCCTCCTCGAGCACTTTACTGTCTTCCGGAGGATTGATAATCAGGGTCGGCGGTATCTTGTGGGTACCTTCCTGCGCAGAGAAATCTTCCGCGGCGGGGTTAATCGGTGTCGCCTCGGCGCCGCGCTCCGCGAGGTCTGCGAGATAGCCATTGAGCCGTTGGTAATGTCGGTCGTTGACCACGGATGTGTACTCGGGGTTGCTTAGCAGCGTCGGATACATTTCCTCCGTGGCCGTCTTCAGCGCCGCGACTACTTCCTGGAGGCGCTCCTCTGGCACCATCAGGTAGTCTGGTGCCAGGCAGATCTGACCGGCGTTCAGAGTCTTGCCCAGCATGATCCGCTGCGCAGCCATCGTCAGGTCAACATCTCTGGAGATGATGACCGGGGACTTGCCGCCGAGCTCAAGCGTTACCGGTACCAGGTTACGCGCCGCCGCGGTCATAATGTGACGGGCGATACTGGTGGCGCCGGTAAACAGCAGGTGGTCAAAGGCCAGCCCGGAAAACGCCTGGCCGACTTCCGGGCCACCGGGAAATATAGCCACTTCTTTTTCATCCCAGGCTTCCGCAACGATCTCCGCCATCACTTCGGAGGTGGCCGGGGTAAATTCTGAGGGCTTGATCATCGCTCGATTGCCCGCTGCAAGAGCGCCCGCCAGTGGACCGAAGGTCAGGTTTGCCGGGAAGTTCCAGGGCGCAATAATACCGACCACACCCAGCGGCTGATATTCAATCGATGACCGGCCTCCGAGGAGATTGAGCGGAAACATCGTTGGCCGCTTCTCGCGGCGCATCCACTTTTCGAGGTGCTTCGACGCGTGTTTCATCGCTGTTACTGATGCGGCGATGTCTGTGAGCAGGGTGACTTCACGGGGTCGGCAGCTGAAGTCGCTGTTCAGTGCCTCGATCATTTTGTCCTGATATTTGAGCAGTGCGTCGAGGCCCCGGTTGAGGCGGTCGCGGCGCACGGCAGCGCTAACCCCGCCCTCCGCAAGATAGTCGGCGCGCTGGGCCTCGAGGAGTTGCTGCATCTGGGTTTCTACGTCCATCGCGGACACGGCAGTCTGGGGTGCGGTCACGGTAAGTCTCCTGCAATCATTATTTAATTATCAGCGACGTATTATAGGCCTTGCTTGCACATTTTTTAATCACTTTCGCCGCGGTTCTTGAGTGTTCAGGGTGGGGCGGACGCACCAGTTATTGGGCTCTTTGTTGCTGCGGCCTTGTCAGGGACCTCATCGCAATGCTAGAAAGCGCCCATGCCTGAACTTTCCGACACTGATACCCGTACACCGTCCCCGCCCTACGGTTACTCCCGCCCTTGTGCCCTGAGCCGTGAGGAGCAGACCGCGGTGGTAGCGCGCTTCCATGCAAACCAGATACGCCCCAACCGAATCGCCTATCGTATGGGCATCGATATCGCGATAATAGAAGCGCTGATTGCCGGTGAGCTGGAGTCGCAGCGCTTCACTGCGTTGCTTGGGCGTTACCGCAAGCAGCGTTATCGCGACCGCATGCGCGAATCGGGTAGCGGCAGTGGTAGTGGTCGTTACGACCAGCAACAGCAGATAGAAAAGGACTTTCAGCAGGAAGTGGCCGTTCCCGCGGCACCATCGCACCCCTGAATCCGGAGAATAATATGAACAGCGTTTACCCGCGGCTTTTTACAGCCGCTCTACTCCTCGCATGCCTCGGGCTAAACCCTGCGCGCGCCGCCCATTACGAACCGGGGGAGGACGCCAAGCCGGCTGAGCTACCGGAGCTGTTGATGGCTGTGAGCGAGGGCAGTGTGCGTATCGATGGTAAGACCATCGCCTACACGGCTACCGCCGGCACGCTTGAGATGAAGGACGATGAGGGCAAGCCTATCGCCCACTTTGGCTACACCGCCTACGTCGCCGACGACGGGGAGCCGGGCAAGCGACCCCTGCTCTTTGCCTACAACGGCGGCCCGGGTTCAGCCTCCATGTGGCTGCATATGGGCATCCTCGGTCCACAGCGGACCCAGGTTAAGGACACCGAGTTCAACGGTCAGGGGCCTTTTGAGCGGGTAAACAACGAATTTTCTGTGCTGGACCGTGCCGATCTGGTGATGATCGACCCGGTGGGTACGGGTTTTTCGCGAGCTGTAGGTGAGGCCGAGGGCAAGGACTTCTGGGGTGTCGACAATGATATTGAATCGGTGTCGAAGTTTATTGCTCGCTATATATCCGACAATGGCCGCTGGGCGTCACCCAAGTACCTTCTTGGGGAGAGTTACGGCGGTATTCGCTCGGGCGGGGTGGCCTATACGCTGCTGACCAAGCACAGCATCGGCTTGAATGGTGTGGTGCTGGTATCGCCGTACATGGACTTTATTGCCGGTAGCGCGGGCATCAAGAACGACCTGCCCTATATCAACTACTTCACAACCTACGCGGCTACGGCTTGGTATCACAAGGTAATAGACGATCGGCCGGATGACCTGGCGACATTCCTCAGTGCCGCAGACCGCTTCGCCAAAGAGCAGTACGCACCGGTGCTCCTCAAGGGACACCAGGCAACTGCCGAGGAGCGTGCAACGGTGCTGGCGGGAATGGAGCGCTTTACGGGGATCAGCGCCGACTATTGGGACCGGGCGGATCTGCGCATTGATGAGCAGCGTTTCGCCAAGGAGCTCCTGCGTGAGCAGCGCAAAACCGTCGGTAGAGTCGATTCGCGTTTTGTGGGCGATGCCATTGCTTACAATGCCGAGACCTTCCGCTATGACCCGTTCTTCCCGGCGGTGGGCCCCGCGTTTATGGCGACCTTTAACGATTACTATCGTGAAGTATTGGGCTTGAAGACCGATCGCTCCTATATCAGTTCAGCAGGGCTGTATAGAGACTGGGACCAGCGCCACGCGCAGCCGGGGTCCTCGGGCAAGGTGCCGGTACCCAATACCGCGGTGGACCTGGCCTACTCAATGACACAGAACCCGCATATGCGGGTGCTGGTGCAGCAGGGACTCTTTGATCTGGCAACCCCCTATGGGGCTACCCAGTATTTTATCGATCACATTGATCTGCCCGAGTCCCTGCGTACGAATCTGTCGCTCGAACTCTACGAGGCGGGCCATATGATGTACCTGCACCCGGCATCCATGAGCAAGTTCAGAAAAGATCTGGCGGCATTCATTCAATAACCTGACGACAAGCGGAGACAACAAATGCTGACAATCCACCACCTGCGTGTAGGGCGCTCCCTGTTTACGGTCTGGCTGCTTGAAGAGCTGGAATTGACCTACGGGGTGGTGGAATATCTCCGCGACCCGGATACCATGCGCGCGCCTCCGGAACTCAAGAGCATTCACCCGTTGGGTAAATCACCGGTGATTGATGATGGCGGCCTCGTACTGTCGGAGACCGCCGCGATAACCGCGTATCTGCTGCAAAAGCATGACTCGGATCATCGCCTGTGGCCCGACCCCGCGAATCTCGAAGACTGGGCGCGCTACACCCAGTGGCTGCACTATCCCGAGGGTTCCGTGTTCACACCGCTGCTGTTCAAGCTGTTGTCCGCGCGCACCGGCGGTACCACGCCCATACTGGATGGCTTTGCCGATCCGGAAGTGAAGGCTCACTTCGATCACATCGCGGCACAACTTGGGGACAATGAGTTCATTCTCGGTGACAGCTTCAGCGGTGCTGATTTTGGTATCAGCTACATGCTGTCCATGGGTGACAGCCTGGGGCTGCTGGCACCGTGGCCCACCCTGGTTGCCTATCTGGAGCGCAACAAGGCCAGACCCGCATTCCAGCGCGCCCTTGAGCGTGTTGTTGACTAGGCATCGACCCGCTGTCCAATAGGGCGTCTGGCGGCCTTATTGGCCGCCGGCGCAGACCTTGCGAAACCCTGCCGCCATAAAAGGGATCATGTGGTCATAGGCCGCCTGAAAGTCGGCGCTCTGGCACAGCCCTTTGGATAGTTTGTCGATGCGACCGGTATTGGCCAAGGTCAGGGTCAGGGCGCCAGACAGGTTGTGATAGCACCAGTACACATCTTTCTCGGCAGCATCGGGCAGCGCTTTGCGCAGGGCGTCGATAAATTCCTGAACCAATCCGTCGAAGAGCCGGGACATCATGCGCGGCCCCCAGTAGGGGGAGTTATTGATGTAGGCGATCAGGGCCAGGTAATGACGCCAGCCCGCGTCGCCGGTCCCCTGGGCCAGCTCCAGCGGCCGTAGAAAGGCCTCTATGATCTGCTCTACGCTGGGACCCTCGGCACCGGCCCGGGCCTGGCAGGCGTGCAGAGCCTCGCGCCGCGCCTCATTGAGAAGTGCTGCGCGACGCTCAAAAACGGCTTCGAACAGCGCAAGTTTCTTGCCGAAATAGTAGTTGGCCAGGGCAACATCCACGCTGGCTTCGGTGGCGATACGGCGCAGGGTGACAGCATCATAGCCGTGCTCGGCAAACAGTGCTTCGGCCGCATCCAGAATGCGCTCTTTGCGCGGGGTATCCGCCGAGCTCTTGTCCTGTGTTGTTTTTACCTTGGCCATTCAGCTTATCCATGCGTTGACAGCAATATTCAACGATTGTTGAATATTGCTGTCCGTGTTGCAAGCCTGCACTCTCGTGCGTGTTAACGGGCACTGTGGTCTCAATCTCTGTAAGCGTACTTCCATGACCCGGCAGAGGGATTGCCTGCTTCCCAGCGTACATCACTGCGAAGCAGCGAGCAGCTACCTCTGCAGACGCCGGTGCGCTCAAAGAGAACACTCTGGCATCTTGCTACTCCTGTAAGGGTATCGGCCTTGCAATTTCAACAAACGTTGAATACTGTGCGGTGCCTAACAAGAACGCGGAGCCCCCGTGAGCCCGGACCTCTTCAAGTATCTCCTGACCGGCGGTTACGCCCTGCTGGTCTACTGGCTGTCCATCATCGGGATGCGCCGCACCAGCAGCGTGGCGGGTTTCTCTATCGGCAACAAGGATATGAGCCCATACCTGGTGGGCATAACCCTCGCGGCGTCTATCGCCTCAACGGCCACTTTCGTGATCAACCCGGGCTTTATCTACCAGCACGGGGTTTCGGCCTACCTGCATTTCGGCCTGGCTGGCTCATTGGGTATCCTCAGCGCGTTTTTGGTCCTCACCCGCGGCTTTCTGCGTCTTGGAGAAAGTAGTAACGCGCTGACCATTCCCCAGTGGATTTACTATCGCTACAACCACCGGGGTTTCAGCCTGTTCTTCGCTTTTATCAACCTGTTGTCCATTACCTTTGTGGTGCTGATTCTTGTGGGCTGCAGTTTGCTGATGACGGGTCTCTTTCCCATTGAGCAAAAAACCGCACTGGTGCTGGTGCTGCTGTTTGTTTTTTCCTATGTGTTGATGGGCGGTACCTACGCCCACGCCTACACCAACACGCTGCAGGGCATCATGATGCTCGGGGTTTCAGTGTTGTTGTTTGTGCAGGGCTTCAAGTACTTCGCGGGAGATCCACTTGGCTCCCTGGCCGCCGTGAGCGAGAGCTATGGCCGTGCCTTCAACCCCGACAGCAATCTCTATTTCGACTTTTTCTCGGTGTTCATCAGCGGCTTTGTGGTGACTTTTGCGCTGATGCTGCAGCCGCATATCCTGACCAAAGTGCTGTACCTGCGCAGCGAGCGTGATATAGGCAAGTTTATTGCTACGACGGTGGTTGTGGGGACTCTGTTCACACTGATGCTGATGATCGGCTTCTATGCGCGCCTGGCCGGTCTTGAAATCGATGCCCAAGACACGGTGGTTCGCGAATATCTCCTGCACGAGTTTGGCAGTTCTGTCTGGGGTGAGTACGTGCTGGTATTCATTTTTATTACCCTGCTGGCCGCCGGCATGAGCACCTTGGACGGAATTCTGGTGGCCCTCTCTGCCATGGTGGTGAACGATATTGTTGAGCCCCTGTTTGGGGATCGCCAGGATGGACTGAAGTTATCGCGCTGGGTGCTGGTGGGAGTGGGCATTGTCGGCGTTGCCCTGGCCTGGAATCCGCCGCCGCTGATCGGGCTTTTTGCGCAAAAAGGTGTTTACGGTCTGGCGGCTGCTTCGCTGGTACCGATACTTTTCGGCGTTCTCGTGCGGCGCCATATTCCCCTGTGGGTGGTGGCCGGCGCGGCAGGCCTGGGGCTCGGTGTGCACTTGCTGTTCAATCTGTTGCTGGACGTGCTCAATCCGGCCGTGTCCGCAAGCTATGGCATATTCGTCTCCCTGGCCTTCGGACTCGTGGGGTTGCTGCTAACCCGGCCGGGCGCCAGTCCGCATGGTGCCGAGCCTTAGCTACGGTCATGGGTCATCTTCCGGCTTGGGAGGGCGGGCTCCGCAAATCGTCATTGCTATGCTTATCAGCGCTCTGGTCCCGGCTTAGGCGTCGGATATCCCCGCCGTCGATACGCTGGTGCTGGGCTGCCTGTTCCAGTGCGCCCTGGGCATCTGCGGGATACATGTGTACCCCAGAAAGCGTGATCAGGGTGTTGTCAGGCACGCGCGGATTGAGATAGCCGCGCAACCAGACGGCGAAGATGCCCAGTGCCAACGCCGCCCCAATGGTGCCGCCAAGGATCAGCAGATAGTTCGGCCCAATGCGCCGGGCCCGTGGGTCCGGCCAGTCAATGACCGTAACCTGCGGGTATTTATCTACCCGACGAACCTCCACCTGAACCAGTCGCGCCTGGGTTTCGCGATACAGTTCCTCCAGGCGCCCGAGATCTTCCGCCAGCGCCTGGTGGGTAGCGTAGATACTGTTGAATGCCGCCACCTCCGCTTTTTGTGATTCCAGACGCTCTTCGATTTCGGTGGCTGTCGCGCCCGCCGCTAGATGGGCGCGCTGCGCATTGGCCAGCTCTACGCTGGTGCCCTCGCTGTAGGCGCGGCCCAACGCACCTTCCAGCGTCGCGATCTGCCCGGGTATCTCGCGCAGGCGCGGGTCTTTCTGTATGTAGTCCGTCGTGTAGCGCGCGCGCAATTCGTCGAGGCGGGAGCGCAGGCTGCTGAGCTCCTGGCTCATGGCGTTGACTGCATTGCGTTGACTCTGGGGCACCACTTGCTCGCCGCGAGCCAGTGAGTTCTGCAGTGTATTGAGGTAGGCGCTGGCTTTGACCTCTTCTTCTACCGCGTTGTTAAGCGCCTTGTTAAGGCCATCGAGGCGCGACAGGACTGCGTTCTCCTGGCGCTCCATGGAGATTATCTCGTGTTCCCTGCGGAAGTCTTCCAGGGCGCTACGGGCGGCGGCGATGCGCGTGGAAAGCCCCTCGAGTTCCTCCTCCACCCGGCTCAGAGTCTGCGCCTTGCGGGTTTCGATGTCGCCCGCGCGCATAGCGCTGTAAACAGTGATCCACTCCTCCACCAACTGCGGCAGGAGCTGTTGCTGTGAACCGATGGCGCTGAGCGTGAGCAGATTGGTTTCGCTGATAGCGCGCACATCGAGAAGATCGCGCAGGTCCAGTGGCTCGATCTCCAGGCCGTAGTTTCCGGCGACCTGCTCGGCGAGCCTACGGGTTAGCTCGCTGCCAAGGAGTGTGCGGCGCTGAATAGCCACGCCCTGGATATCCGCCGCCAGCAGCTGCTCATCTATCGCCGTCGGTGCGCTCATGAGCACGGTGGCATTGCTCTGGTAAACGGCCGGCGTAAACAGCGCGTAGGCGCCACCAAGGAGCAGCACCAAACCGGCCGCCAGCAGAAAAAAACGCTGGCGGCCGCTAGCGAAGTGCTGTTGCTCGCCGTCTACTACTCTCATTCCTGCTGTTTATCCCCGGGTGCTTGAAGACGATGACCTGTACTGCCCGGCCGCGCGGCCAGTGTAGGCGATTTACCCGATTTTGGCGCGGTTCCCCAAGGGGTCCCAGTTGGCGGTGATTTTCACACCTCAGTATTTCACCCTTGACAGTTCAACGCTTGTTGAATAATGTGCAGCTATTCAACGCTTGTTGAAAGATGCGCTGTACTACACAGCGCAGCCAATAATTGATAACGCTACAGGTGTCCGCCATGTCCTACAGAGCTCCCGTTCGCAATCCGCTTTTTGCTGCCACGTTTATAGCGTCTCTGGCAGCGGTCGCCGCCGTGCCGACCGTGTCTGCCCAATCTGGGCAAAAATCCCTGGCTCTGGAAGAGGTGCTCGTGACGGCGCGTCGCCGTGCGGAGAATCTTCAGGATGTGCCCATTGCCGTGACTGCAATCACCGGCGACGCGCTGACGCTGCGCGGCGCGCAGGACATCAGTGAACTGGCGCAGTCGATCCCCAGTGTCACCCTTGAGCCATCCCGGGCGACCAATACCACACTGACCGCGTTCATCCGCGGAGTGGGTCAACAGGATCCACTGGCCGGTTTTGAGCAGGGCGTTGCGCTGTATCTGGATGACGTTTACATGGCTCGCCCGCAGGGTGCCCTGCTGGATATTTACGACGTGGAGCGCATCGAAGTACTGCGTGGCCCCCAGGGAACGCTTTACGGCCGTAACGCGGTGGGCGGTGCGATCAAGTATGTAACTCGCCGCCTCGGTGATGAGCTGAATGTGCGCGTGCGCGGCTCTTACGGCAGCTATAACCAGAGCGATTTCGTTGGCACGGTATCGGCACCTGTGAGCGACAGCTTCCGCGTCGGCGCCACCGTCGCATCCTTTAATCGCGATGGCTTTGGCGACAACCTGTTCACCGGTGGGGAGCAGTATGACAAGGATATCTTCGGCTACCGCCTCTCTGCAGAGTTTGAGCCGAATGAAGACTGGTTGGTCCGTGTCTCCTACGATAATACTGACGACAAGTCCTCGCCGGTTGCCGGATACCGACCCTACCCCGGAGCCTTCAGCGGTGCGCCGGTCCTCAATGACGTGTTTGATACCACAGCCGGCGCCAGCGTTCTCCCATCCACTGCCGGTATCAATGGCAATAACCAAGTGGAATCAGAAGGCTGGTCCGTGAGCATCGACTGGAACGCAAGCGACGCGATGACCTTGCGTTCGATCACCGCCGGTCGAGAGGATTACACGCAGTCAGTGATCGACTTTGACAGCCTCGCCTCGCAGGATTTTGACGCGCCGGTTGTGTATGACAACGAGCAGTTCAGCCAGGAGTTCCAGCTCCTCTACAACTCCGATCGCTGGAATATGGTTATAGGCGCCTACTATCTGGATTCTGAAGCGGCGAATGACTTTGATGTGGTGCTGGGCTTGCTGATTCCGGGTGGTTTGACCGCCTATACGGGCGGTGTTGTTGAAACCGAAGCATGGTCGACCTTTGCAGACTTCACCTATGCGCTCACCGATCAATGGTCCCTGTCTGTGGGTGGGCGCTATACGGAGGACACCCGTACAGCTGATATTTTCCGAGCCAACTACCTGGGTACGGGCTCCCCGTTTCTTGGCAATGATGCGGCGTTCCAGATTGCCGTTAACTCTGATTTTGAAGCGGAGCGAACCTACTACGACTTCTCGCCGCGGGCGAATCTGAGCTACACCCTGAATGATGATGTGATCTTGTACGGTGGTTACAGCCAGGGCTGGAAGGCCGGGAGCTTTGACCCCCGCGGAGCCAATTTCGCGACGCCGGCGGTAGAGCAGGGTTTTGATCCGGAAGAGTTGGATTCCTGGGAACTGGGTCTCAAGACCACCTGGTGGGATGGGCGGGCCGTTACCAATGTCGCGGTGTTTTACAGCGACTATCAGGACATGCAGATTCCCGGGTCGGTCGGCGTCGACACCGATGGTAATGGTGTGAACGACGACTTCGTCGGTACCGTGACCAACGCCGGCCAATCGGAGATATCTGGCCTGGAGATCGAAGGCAATCTGTTGTTCACGGAAAACTTCAGTGCACAGTTTGCGGCGAGCTTCCTGGACGCCTCATTCAAGGAGTATCTGATTGGGGATGTCGATGTCTCCGGCGACCGCCAGGTGCAGAACACCCCCGAGGAGATGCTGTTCCTCGGCTTGAGCTATAACACCGATCTGGCCGGTGGGACGCTCCTCCTCAACGCAAATTATTCCTACAAGGGCGACGTGCAGCAATTTGAGGTCGCCGCCCCGGATATTGATCAGGAGGCATTCGGCCTGCTGAACGCGAGCATTGTCTGGACCAGTGGTGACGATGCCTGGCTGGTCGGTCTGCACGGCAAAAACCTGACGGATGAGGAATATCGCACCGCCGGTTATTGCTTTGGCTTTAGCGGCTGTCCCTCAGCACTCGGCCTGGAGAACAACACGACGGTCTTCTTTGGCCCGCCGCTGACGGCCAATGTGACGGTCGAGTACCGCTTCCAGTAAGTATTTGCCCGCGCCGCCGGTCGACGGCGGCGCGGGATTTTTTCTGGAGGATGCCCTTGTGAACGAATTCCCTTCACCCGCTCCCCTGTTGCCCGAGATTCTGGCTCTGCATGCCCGCTGGCGCAGCGATCGTAGCGCGGTCGTGGTGGCAGGCACTCGAACAAACTGGGGCGCATTCAGCGCTGATAATCACCGCTTTGCGCACGGTCTGCGCGCTGCTGGCATCCACAGCGGCGATCGCGTCGGCGTATTTATGGGCAATGGCTATGCCATGCTAACCGCGCTTTTTGGGAGTCTTGCCTCAGGCGCGGTATCGGTGCCCCTGAATACCTCAGTGTCCGATGACGCGATAGTCGCCATGTTTTGTGATGCGGATATCTGCGCACTGGTTGTCAGTCAGGAGTATCGCGAGCGCTTGCGGGGCCTACTCCCGCGGCTCCCCGCTGGGCTCCTGTGTATCAGTGATACTGACGCCCCGGGCTGGGAGTCTATGGACACTCTGGGTGCCGGCCAGCCCGATACGCTGCCAGAACTGGCCCTGGCTGAGGACGCGCCGCTCAACATTATTTACAGCTCTGGCACCACGGGGCTCCCCAAGGGAATCGTGCATACGCACCGCGGTCGCCGGGACTGGGCTTATGATCTGGCGATCGCCCTGCGTTACCACGGTGCCGCACGCACGCTGATAAGCATTGGCCTGTATTCAAATATCTCCTGGGTGGCCATGCTCTGCACACTGCTTGCGGGGGGAACGCTGGTGGTTCATTCGCGCTTTGACGCGGCTGATTTTCTGAAAACGGTGGAAGCCGAGCGCATTTCACATACCGCTATGGTGCCCATACAGTTTCAGCGCGTCCTCGACGCCCAGGCCCTGGCGGGCCGAGATCTCTCCAGCATGCAGGCGATGATGAGCTGTGGTTCGCCTCTGCACGAGGGTCTCAAGCGCTCGATTTTCGCAACCTTTCCCTGCGGTGTGATCGAGCTCTACGGTCTGACCGAAGGCATCATCACCACCCTGGATCCCGAGGACGCCGAGGGACGCTGGTCCTCCGTAGGCAAGCCGCTGATCGGAACGGACATTCTGATTGTCGACGATGAGGATGAGCCCTGTGCGCAGGGCGACGCGGGCGAGATCGTATCGCGCGGGCGCATCACCATGCCCGGCTATTGGCAACGCGATGATGCTAACGACGCGGCGCGTTACGCCGATGCGCGCGGACGCCTCTGGCTGCGCTCTGGAGATATCGGCCATCTTGATGAACAGGGTTTTCTTTATATTGTCGATCGCAAGAAGGACATGATTCTCTCCGGCGGGCAGAATATTTACCCGCAGGACATCGAGGCGGTTCTGGTTACCCATCCGCAGATTGAGGATGTTGCGGTGATTGGCGCGCCCAGTGCCCGTTGGGGAGAAACGCCCCTGGCACTGGTGGTCCTGCGCGATGGGGCTTTGCCAATGCCTGTTTTGCTAGCTTGGGCGAATGCACGCCTGGGCAAACAGCAGCGGCTCGCGGACTGCATTGCCCTGGCAGAGTTGCCGCGCAACCCGAATGGCAAGATACTCAAGCGCGAGTTACGCAAGCAGTATGGAGACAAATCTTATGGCTGAGTCAGGCAGTGACTTTCGCGATCACTGGTATCACAGCGCCGATGGGCTGAAGCTTTACGCCCGGGACTATCCGGGCCCGGTAGATACAGGCCTGCTGCCGGTGCTGTGTATGCATGGGCTGACGCGCAATTCCGAAGATTTTGCCTGGATTGCCTCGCATCTGGCAAAGACACGCCGCGTTATCAGTGTCGACCAGCGCGGTCGGGGTCGCTCTGAGTACGACAGCGCCCCGGCAAACTACATGCCACTTAACTATGTCAGTGACATGTTCAAGCTGCTGGATGAACTGGTGATCCCGCGCATGCTGGTGATCGGTACGTCCATGGGTGGGCTGATGTCGATGATCATGGCCAATATGCAGCCCGAGCGCTTTACGGGCATCGTAATCAACGATATTGGCCCGGAACTCGATCCTGTCGGCCTTGCGCGCATTAAGAACTACGTTGGTAAAAGCCGTGAGATACGCTCCTGGGATGATGCGGTAGCGCAGACCCGCGAGATCAACGAGGTGGCATTTCCCCGCTATACGGACGAGGAATGGCTGCGCTTTACGCAAGGCTTGTATTCAGAGGTCGATGGGGTGCCGCAACTGGCCCACGACCCGGCGATTGCCCAGCCCATGCTGGATGACCCTGACAACGCAGTGCCCCCTGACCTCTGGCCCTTGTTCAGCGGTATGGCGTCGATTCCCATGCTGCTGGTCCGGGGTGAGATCACGGATCTGCTGGCTCTCGATTGCGTGGCAAAAATGCAGGCAATATCTCCCGCTATGAAGCTGCTGAATGTGCCCGACCGTGGGCATGCACCGATGCTGGATGAGCCGCCGGCGGTTGCAGCTATAGACCATTTCTTTGCGGGAGTTGATCCGGGCTGAGATCGTCTGCCCAGGGCGAATAGCAGAAGCTTGCTACGCTTTTGACTGTGCCCTGTGTTTCGCTCCTGATAAAGTAGGGAGTCACTAGACAGGAGCATATATGCGCAAAATCATCGTAGGAATCAGCGGTGCCTCGGGCATAGTTTTCGGTTTGCGCGCACTGCAGATGCTGCGCGAGGCTGGCGTCGAATCACATCTGGTCATGAGCAAGTCCGCGGAGCTGACGCTCCACCATGAGCTTTCCATGAGCGCGGCGGAACTCAAGAGCCATGCTGATGTGGTGTACCCGGTAAAGAATATCGGCGCGGCCATTGCCAGCGGTTCTTTTATTACCGACGGTATGTTGATCGCGCCCTGTTCGGTGCGCACCATGTCCGAGATTGCCACTGGGGTAACGTCCACGCTGCTGACGCGCGCTGCCGATGTCGTTCTTAAGGAGCGGCGCCGACTGGTGTTGATGGTGCGTGAGACACCGCTGCATACGGGACATCTGCGCACCATGACCGGATTGTCGGAAATGGGTGCGGTTATCGCACCGCCGGTGCCGGCATTTTATACCGGTGCGAAAACGCTGGATGAGTTTGTCACGCAGAGTGTGGGCCGGGTTCTCGATCTCTTTGGAATCAACGACACGCCCATCAGCCGCTGGCAGGGCTGAAGCATCCACAACCCGGATTCCAGAGCCACGTTTCGGCGCTACGGCCCGCTGCTTTTTGCAGTGGTGCTTCTGGATATGATCGGCTTTGGTATCGTCATTCCGATTCTGCCGTTCATCTCTCCGCGCCTCGGCGCGAGCAACTTTGATATTGCGATGATTATCGCCAGCTATGCGCTCTGCGCCAGCCTGGCCGGCCCCTTGTGGGGCCGGCTGTCTGATCGCATCGGCCGTAAACCGGTACTGATGCTGTGTACCGGGGGCGCCGCGATCGGCTACCTGCTGCTCGCCTACGCGAGCGATCTGTGGATGATCTATGCAGCCAGAGCTTTCGCCGGTCTCATGGCGGGAAACTTTGGTGTGGCCTCGGCGATGATGGCGGATGTCACAACGCCCGCGCAGAGGGCCCGGGGCATGGGTATTGTCGGCGCCTCCTTCGGTCTGGGCCTGGTGCTGGGCCCTGTGATGGGAGGACTGCTCTCTGGCCCGGAGGGCAGTTTTACCCTGCCGTGCCTGGTGGCCGGCGTCATGTCGGCGCTGGCAGTCATTTCGGCCTGGCGTTTTCTGCCGGAGTCTTATCCGGCGAGCGAGCGACAGGCACACGGACTGGTGCGCGCCGAGCGCAAACAGAGCCTCTGGGCGATGCTGCGCGAGACCCGTAGTCGGTTGCTGCTTGTGCAGTATGCGCTGCACACCGCCAGCTTCACCTGCGCGACTTATTTGTTTCCCCTGTGGGCCGCTGCACGGCTGGGTTGGACCGCCCGGGAAGTGGGGATAGTGTTCGGCGTACAGGGCGCGATCATGGCCGCGAGTCAGGGACTACTCATCGGGCCGCTGGTGCGCTCCATGGGGGAGCTTCCGTTGTTGCGCCTTTGTGTGAGCTTGTTCTTTGTGGGCCTGTTAGTCGCCGTGTTCGCCGACGGTGCGCCGGCCATGGTCGGCGCCTTGTTGGTCGCCCTCAGCGGGGCAACCCTGTGCATGCCGGTCCTTAATTCCCTTACCAGCCAGCGCACACCTCAGGAGCAGCGCGGGCGCATGATGGGGGCCGCCAGTGCGGCGGCGAGTTGGGGGCGCGTACTGGGGCCGTTGCTGGCCGGTCTCGCACTCACCTTTGGCGGTTTTCGCCTGGCCTGGAGCATGCCTCTCTTACTGGTGGCCTTTTACTCCGTGTGGGCCTGGAGAGTGCAGCCGCTTGAGGATGACCTGAGCTGAGTGCCACACTACAACGCAGTACCAGCAAGCAAACCATCACCCATAGCTGAAAAGGGAGCGTGAGAGTGTCAGATAAGCTTTTTAACCTCGACGGCAAGATCGCGTTGGTATCAGGTGCCAGTCGAGGCATTGGTGAGGCGACCGTACGGCTGCTCGCCCAACACAAGTGCGCACGTGATTGTTTCACGCCGCAAGCGGGATGACGGTGAGGCCGTTGCGGCCTCTATTGTCGAGGGGGCGGTAAGGCCGAGGCTTTACCCTGCCACGTTGGGCGCATGGAAGATATCAGCGCGATATTCGAGCATATCCGCGCGACCCATGGACGACTCGATATCTGCGTGAATAACGCGGCCACCAACCCCTACCAACGGCGAGTGCATTGTGGTGGATAGCGGTATCACGCTGTAGAAACGCGGGCGCGACCTGCAGGCCCGCTTTTGCTGATAGCCTGAATTTTTTGCCTAGCCCTCCCGCAGGTAAGGGAAACCACCTTCCTTGATGTACAGCTCGCAGCTCTCTTCACCCTGCGGTGTCAGGGAGTCTCCCGGGGGGAGGCGCAGCCAGCTGTGCCGGCGGTGGAGAGTCTCCTGTTCGTCCGCGAATTGCCCGGCCAGCACGAACAACTCCCCACCCTGGGGGAAGTTCAGCTGGCCCACGTCGCCGGGTCTGCTCCAGCGTTCGAGGCGCATATGGTCGCTGAAAGGCGCCTGCGCATAGAGCTTTTTCCAGTGCACGGCGCGGCGCACGCTGGAGCGCCACACGGAGCTGTTGGTATCGATCAGCACATGCTTGCGGTCCAAGCCCGGATATTGGCGCAGCTTTACGAACAGCAGGCAGCCTTCCCGGGAAAAGGGCCGGTGTTCGAAGCCTTCCGGATTCAGCAGGTAGCTTCCCGCCGGCCAGTCACCGTGCTCGTCGGAAAATACCCCTTCAAGGACCAGAATTTCCTCACCCTCAGGGTGTGCGTGGGCGGGAAACTGACTGCCCGGCAGATAGCGGACAATAGAGGTTGCCTGGCCGCTTTCCGGAGGCCCCACCCGGTGCAGGCGCTTGCGTAGCACCTCTCCACCGGGGCTACTTACCCAGTCCAGCTGTTCACTGTCTACGGCGCTTCGGCGCAGCAGCTCCCCGTTCATGGCACTAGCATTCATCATCTTTCCTGTATTTTCCTTGTTGTACTCTGACGCCCAGTGCGGCGCAGCGTTCCCCGATTGAGTTTGTGCTTTGTGTTGGCGCACCGCTGGGCTAAAGTTCCGGTATGAAAACAGTCTTTGTTACACATCCTCTTCCCGGCAGCCGGATTCACGAACTTCCGGACCACTGTGATATGAACGTCTGGATGGGGCCGGGCCTTCTTCCACCGGCGGGCCTGCGTCAGGAGCTTGCCAGTGCGGAGGGGTTGCTGTGTCTGCTCACCGATCGCATCGACGAAACTTTGTTGGCCGCTAACCCGCAACTACGCTTTATCAGTTCCATGTCGGTAGGAGTTGATCACATTGATATGACGGCGGCTACCGCGCGGGGTATTCCCGTGGGCAATACGCCCGGTGTCCTGGTGGACACGACCGCAGACGCTACTTTTGCCTTACTGCTGGCAGCGGCCCGGCGGCTGATTGAGGCGGATCGCTTTGTGCGCGGCGGGCACTGGAGCGTAGAAAATGCCTGGTCTCCGGAGTTTTTTGTTGGGAAGGACGTGGCCGGGGCGACCCTGGGCATTGTTGGTCTCGGCGCGGTCGGACAGGCGGTAGCGCGCCGTGCGGCGGGCTTTGGCATGCGCGTACTGGGCTGGAATCGCAGCGAGCGCGAGATTCCCTCAGTGGAGCGCTATGAGCTGGATGCACTGCTTGCGGAGAGTGATTTTGTCGCAGTTACCGTCGCGCTTAACGATGAAACGCGCAACCTTATCGACGCCCGGCGTATCGCACTGATGAAATCGGACGCGGTCCTGGTCAACACCGCCCGCGGCGGAATTGTCGATGAAAGCGCACTGGCGGATGCGCTCAGCCACGGCCGCCTCGCTGCAGCGGGACTGGATGTATTCGCCCAGGAGCCGGTAGCTGCAGATGATCCGCTGCTCAGTCTGCCCAACGTGGTGGTGTCACCGCATATTGGCAGTGCCACGCTGGCGACCCGGGAAAAGATGGCAGATATGGCGGCCGCGAACGCGTTGGCGGCGCTGGCGGGAGAGCCCATGCCCAGCTGCGCTAACCCCGAGGTTTACGCCGGCTGAGGCGCGGGCCCTCGGGAATGCCCGCTAGCGGAGAGGCGGTCGAGCTTTCCCGGCTGCTATTCTTGAGCGTACCGGAGCATGAGCTACTCCTTGTCGACGGCCGCCTGCGGATCTATGAGGCACAGGGATATCGCTGGCTGACCACGGGCAATGCGGTGCAAACGGCGATGCGCCTGGAGCGCCCATACGAACTCTGTTTAGCCAACCACCGCGCCATGACCCTCGCCGTGCTGCTCGCCGGTGGGGGCGGCGACTGCACTGCAGTGCTGGATCTGGGCGCGGGCGGCGGCGGTTTTCTGCGGCATTGTCGGCACTTCCTGCCCGCAGCGGAGCTGGTGGCCGTGGAGCGGGATCCCTTGATGATAGAGATAGCCCGGGAGTATTTTGCTCTACCGGCGACTCAGTCGATCCATTTGGAGTCCGCGGACCAGTTTCTGCGGCGGGACCAGTATTGCTACGACCTCGTGTTGTGCGACCTCTTTGACGGCCGCGAGGCGCCGGCATTCCTAGATGGCGCCGGTTTTTTCCCGGCCCTGCAAGACCGCCTGAACCCCGGTGGTGCGATTGCGCTTAACACCTTGCCGTCATCAGAGGAGCAGTTGCTCAGCATCCTGCGCGCCGCGCGCGCTGTTTTTCAGGGCATTGCGCTGCTGCAGTTCACAGACCTCGGGAACATCGTTCTGATAATGCAGCGTGAAGCAATTCCCGACGCGGCAACACTCGCTGATCGTCTGGCGGGTTCCGTTTATGCGCGCGACCCTTGGCTGGAAAGCACCTTGGCTGCGGTGCACCGCATCGACTAATGCGCGACGTTCTATGGCTGGGGAACTGTCCCCGGTTTATCTGGAGGCTGTCGTACCCGCAGCGGGGAGCGTTGAAAGGCCTTGTAGAATGGCTTTTTTCACCGCGTCCGGGTCCACGCGATTGGCGTCCTGAATAAGCGTACTGATACG
>JBLIIW010000024.1:0-29250 GCA_047635315.1 Halieaceae bacterium
CCACGCACCCTTTCGATGGTTGCCTATGCGGACCTCGACTGCTCCGTAATTGACGAATTGCCCCCGGGCCGACAGCCTGTGGAGACGGTGCTGGTGGACAACCAGCGCCGCGCTGAGGTGGTCGAGCGGGTCGCCCATGCCTGTCGCGAGGGGCGGCAGGTTTACTGGGTATGTACGCTCATTGAAGACAGCAGTAGCCTGCAGGCTCAGGCGGCGGAGACTACCTTCAGCGAGCTTTCTGAAGCGCTGACGGGAATTCCCGTGGCCATGGTGCACGGCCGTATGAAAGCGCGCGAAAAAGAGGCGGTTATGAGTGCCTTCAAGGCCGGCGATTTTCAGCTGCTGGTGGCAACCACCGTCATCGAAGTCGGCGTTGACGTGCCCAATGCAAGCCTGATGATCATCGAGAATCCGGAACGCCTTGGCCTCGCCCAGCTCCACCAACTGCGTGGTCGCGTAGGGCGGGGCAGCGCGGCGAGTCACTGCGTCCTGCTGTACCAGGCCCCCCTGGGCCTGGGTAGCAAAGCGCGGCTGCAGGTAATGCGTGCCAGTAATGACGGTTTTTACATTGCCGAAGAGGACCTTCGCCAGCGTGGCCCGGGAGAAGTCCTGGGCACGCGGCAAACCGGACTACTGGAGTTTCGCGTAGCCCGCCTGCCAGAGCATGAGCATCTTCTCGACGAAGTCCATGAGCTGGCCAATCACCTGCAGCGCATAACTCCAGACGCCGTGCCGCTGCTAATCCGGCGCTGGACCGGAGACCGACAGGCCTTTGCGGCCGTCTGATCCTGTATGGGGATTGCCCAACCCGGATCCGCGCTACTCCCCGGGATGGGGGATCGGCTTGCAAGCCATCTGCACTTCGCGCATTCTCGCCGCTTCCCCGGGGTAAGGCCCACCGTGATCGCGCAACAATCCCCTCACCCCCAGACACCGGCCAGCAGCGAATATGTCTGTGTGCCGGCACAGCTGGCAACCGCGCGGCCCCAGTGGCGACCCGAGAAGCAGCTGCGGGCGCCGTTGTTGTCACCCGTGCGCGGCTGGCTTCTCGATGATGGTTCTCTTACCCAGCGTCTGGTCCGCAGCGGGCGCGAATTCTCCCTGCAGCGCTGGCGCCAGGTCTGGGAAGCTCCGCAACTTGATGAGCGCCGCCTGCTGCAGAGCCCCCTGCGCGAGCGTGCGCTGGTAAGACAAGTGGTACTGCGCCTCGATGGCGAGCCGGTGGTCTTTGCCCGCTCCGTATTCCCCGCGAGCACACTGACCGGGCCACTCATGCGCCTGCGGCGTTTGGCCAATCAATCCCTGGGGACCTTCCTCTTTAATCGCAGCGATATGCGGCGCAGCCCCTTCGAGCTGGCACTTTTACACGGGGCTAGCGAGTATCTGCCACCGGCCCTGAGGCAGAGTGCACCGGCTTGGGCGCGACGCTCGTGCTTTATGGTGGCCGGGAAACCCCTGCTGGTCAGCGAGGTCTTTCTGCAAGGCTTTCCGGCCTGGGAGGCGACCATTCCACTGCACCGCTCACGCCGGGGTCAGGTGAGCGCTGCAATTGGCCGCTCAAAACAGTAAGATTCCGCACCGTTCCCACTGCGCAACTCCTTATGGGTCACAAGTTTTCCGCGCTGCTGCAACTGATTCGCTGGAACCGGCCGATTGGCAGCCTCCTGCTGCTCTGGCCGACCCTGTGGGCCCTGTGGATCGCCGCCGAGGGCGTACCGGACCTGAAACTGCTGCTGGTATTTACCCTTGGCACAGTCCTGATGCGCTCCGCGGGCTGCATCATCAACGACCTCGCGGACCGTAATTTCGACGGCGGCGTCACGCGCACCCAGGGCCGCCCCTTGGTTACCGGGGAGGTTAGCGTCCCGGAAGCCGTGGCTTTCTTCATGCTGCTGTGCCTGCTGGCCTTTGGCCTTGTGCTGAGCACCAACCTGATGACGGTACTGCTGTCGGTACCCGCCCTGGCGCTGGCCTCCTGCTACCCGCTTATGAAGCGCTACACGCATCTGCCGCAGGTCGTGCTGGGCCTGGCCTTCTCCTGGTCCATCCCCATGGCCTTCGCGGCTCAGCGCGAGACGCTGCCCCCGGCCCTCTGGCTGCTGTTCGCGGGCAATCTGCTGTGGACGGTCGTCTACGACACCAAATACGCCATGGTCGATCGCAAGGAGGACCTCCTGCTGGGCGTCAAAAGTACCGCCATTCTCTTCGGGGAGTCCGATCGGATGGTAATCGCCGTATTACAGGTACTGTGTCTAGCCTCCCTGGGGCTGGCAGGGAGGCAGTTCGGCCTCAGCGAGCCTTATTATCTTGGGCTGCTGGTGGCGGCGGGGCTGTTTGTATATCACCTGTATCTGATTCGCGATCGCGACGAGGCGGCATGTTTTCGGGCTTTCAAACACAACAGCTGGGTTGGTTTCACCGTATTCGCGGGTATCGTCGCGCACTATGCGCTGTCCGCCTAGGGGCTGGAGACCGTCCATGACTGCGCTGCAACTGGATGTACTGGGCTCCGTAGGCGAGGTGCCTGCGGCCGAGTGGGAAGCCCTGCGCCGGGATGATTACCCCTTTTTGCGCCACGATTTCCTCCTCGGCCTCGAACAGGCCGACTGCACCACACGCGAAGCGGGCTGGGAACCGGCGCACCTGCGGCTTCGCCAGGGCACCCGCACGCTGGCGATCGCACCCGCCTGGCTGAAGAGCCACTCTTATGGGGAATATGTATTCGACTGGGCCTGGGCCGATGCCTGGCGGCGCATGGGGCTGGCCTATTACCCCAAGCTATTGACGGCGATTCCCTTCACGCCGGCCACTGGTGCGCGACTCCTGTACGAACCCGGCCTGGACCCCGCCGAGCTGTGGGCAACGCTGCGCGAACAGATGCCGGGACTGGCGCAGAAGCTGGGCCTATCCTCCTGGCACGTACTGTTTCCCAACGCGAGCGATGCGCAATCCCTTGCGGCAGCAGGCCTGCACACACGCCATCAGGTGCAGTTCCACTGGCAGAACCGCGGCTACCGGGACTTCGATGACTTCCTGGATACGTTTAACAGTCGCAAGCGCAAGGCGCTGCGGCGTGAGCGGCGCAGGGTAAGCGAGCAGGGCCTGAGCCTGTCCATGCGCGACGGGCGTGAGCTCAGCGAGCGGGACTGGCTGATATTCCACCGTTTCTACCAGATGACCTATGCCAAGCGCAGCGGGCACGGCGGTTACCTGACCCGGGAGTTCTTCCTCCAGGTGGCGGCGGGAATGGGCGAGCAGGTGTTGATGGCCCTCGCGGAAAAGGACGGCGAGCCAGTGGCCGGCGCCCTGTACTTCCGAGACGCAAAATCACTCTACGGACGCTACTGGGGTTGCAGCCGGGAGTATGACTGCCTGCATTTCGAAACCTGCTACTACCAGGGCATCGAATACTGCATCAAAGAGGGTCTGCAGCACTTCGATCCCGGCGCGCAGGGCGAACACAAAATCCAGCGCGGCTTCGAGCCAACCACCACCCTTTCCTCTCACTGGATCGCCGAGCCACAGCTCGATACGGCTATCGGAGACTTCACGCGCCGCGAACAGGTAGAGGTCGAGGCCTATCGGGAAGACGCCCGCCAGCTATTACCCTTCAAGCTTGGGGACAGCGGCTGATCATTTTTTCTGCCAACACAGCAGTCGGTTGTTCGCGGGCATGGTCGTGTCCTCGCGCAGGGCGAATCCCGCATCCCGAGCAAGCGCATTCACCCATTCGAAGTCGCGAATGGCGCTGGCAGGATCGCGCGCCTTCAGCCATTCGTCAAAACGGGCGTTGGACGCAGATGTGTAGCTTCCGGCGTAGTTGAAAGGGCCGTAGACCAGCAGCAATGAACCACTCGGAGCGCCCTCTGCACAGGCGGCGAACAGCGACTCAACCGCGCTCCGGGCAATAATATGTAGCGTATTAGCCGTATACACAGCGTCCGGCCAGTCGATATTCCAGGGGTGATCACAGATATCCAGTATGCGTGGCGCCCCCAGGTTGGCAAGGCTCGCCTGCTCACAGCGCGGCTTCAGCGTACTGTGCGCCAACGGGTGTTCCGTGGGAATCCAGTGAAGCTCGGGCATCTCGCTGGCAAAGTACGCCGCGTGCTGCCCGGTGCCAGCGCCTATCTCAAGAACAGAACGGGCCCCGCTCAGTAATACCTGCAGCGCTGTGAGAATGGCTTCACGGTTGTTATCCGCGGCCTGGGAAAAGGGCAGCCCGTCCAAAAGGGTCAGCTGCGCATGTCGAAATCGGCAAAGTCCGGTGCGCGCATATGCCACCAGTAGGCGAGGGTCGAGCGCGGCCAGTTGTTCACGACCTTGCCGGCGGCATTCTTGTACCAGCTCTCACAGTCAGAGACCCAAACCGTCTGGGCCAGCTCCCCCTGCATACGCTCGTTGTAGCGCCGCAGAACCTCAGCACTGACATCCAGCGCACGCAATTCGTGCGTGAGCAGCTTGTCGATACAGTTCACTAGGTAGTCAACCTGCCGCTCCACCATGAAGATGATCGAGTTGCTGCCCAGGTTGGTGTTCGGTCCGTAGAGCATGAAGAAGTTCGGGAAGCCGTGCATACATACCCCGCGATAGGCCTCGGCGCCATCGCGCCAGGCGTCCTGCAGTGCCAGCCCATTCTCCCCGTGGAAATCCACGGCGCTGTGCATCGCCGAGGTCGCAAAGCCGGTCGCGTAAATCACCACGTCGACGGGACGCTCGAGGCCATCCTCGCAAACCACTCCGTTCGCATCCATGGCAGTGATAGGAGAAGTAACCAGCTCAACGCCGTCCTGGCGAAAGGCGCTGTAGTAATCGTCCGATATGAGAATCCGCTTGCAACCAAGGCGATAGTCAGGGGTCAGGCTCGCTCGCAACTGCGGATCACTGATCTCCTCACGACGGTACTCATCACACCACTTTTCCCACTGCCTGAGTAACCAGCTCGAGCCCTGGCGCAGCACTGGGTAGAAGACCCACTCCCCGCGCAGATAGACCAGGCTGCGAACGGCCTTCTGCGCCAGAGGCACGTGACGAAACAGCCATTTCTGCCAGGGACGATAGGCCTGATCATTACGCTTGATCACATAGTTGGCACTGCGCTGATAGATATGCAGCTGCGCCGCCTGCTTGGCAATATGCGGGATGAACTGCAGCGCGCTGGCTGCATTGCCAATCACCGCAACGCGCTTGCCATTCAAATCATAGTCATGATCCCAGCTCGCTGAATGAAAGCTGTGGCCGGCAAAGTGCTCCGCACCGGCGAAGGCGGGAATATTCGGCTGGTTGAGCTGGCCGAGCCCACTCACCAGTGTCCGTGTGGTCAGCGTTTGGCCGTCCTGCAGCAACAACTCCCAGTAACCTTGCTCTTCGTTCCAGTCGGCGCGCTCCACGGCCGTGCCCAACTTCAGGTGGGGGAGAAGGCCAAAGTCTTCGGCGCATCGCTGGAAGTAGGCTTTGATCTCGTCGTGCGCCGAGAATCTGCGGGACCAGTCCGGATTCGGCGCGAAGGAGTAACTGTACAATACCGAAGCCACGTCACAGCAGGCGCCGGGATAGGTATTGTCGTGCCAGGTGCCACCCACCTCCGGCGACTTCTCGATAATCAGAAAGTCACGGATGCCGCGCTCGCGCAACTTGATCCCCATGCACAGGCCCGACATGCCGGCGCCGATAACGATGACCTGATGCTGTGCTTCGGAAATTGCCATGGGGAAACCCTGTATCCAATTGTTATGTGTACTGCAGATTAGCAAAGCTGCGCATGCGCGGATGCATCATAGCGCGCCACAGCGCCGGCAGGATTGTGCAGCGGGGACAACGTTCAAAGTAGCGCGGGAAAGCCAGACCCGCAATCCGCGAGACCAACAACGCTCTCGGTATCCGGGGTCAGCCAGCGGGCGCCGCATCGCGCATAAACACCAGCTCCCGCGCTGAGGACGCAGCGGCGTTGTAGCGATAGCCGCCCAGATCGTATTCCTTCAGCTCCGCCACATCATTGATTTCCCGGTCGATAATATAGCGCGCCATTTGCCCTCGGGCCTTTTTGGCAAAGAAGCTGATGACTCGATACTTGCCGTTTTTCAGGTCCCTGAAGACCGGCGTGATGACCTCCGCCGCCAGCGCCCGGGGCTTCACTGCCTTGAAGTATTCGTTGGAGGCAAGATTCAGAAGAATGGGCGTAGCGGTCTTTTTCAATTGCCGGTTCAGGCTCTCGGTCAGGGTTTCACCCCAAAACTCATAGAGGTTCCGGCCCCCGCAGTTGCTGAACTTGAGGCCCATTTCCAGGCGGTACGGCTGCATAAGATCAAGGGGGCGAAGCAGTCCGTACAGGCCCGACAGAATACGCAGGTGCTTCTGCGCGAAACTGAACTGCGCACTGTCCATGGTTTCCGCCTCCAAACCCGTATAAACGTCCCCTCTGAAAGCGAGGATTGCCTGCTTGGCGTTGCTCTTGTCAAAAGGGGTATGCCAGTTCATGAAGCGCTGATGATTGAGTTCAGCGATGGCTTCGGATACGCCCATCAGCTCGCGGATATCCAGCGGATCGAGCGCCCGCGCGTCATCCACGAGGGTGGCTGAACGCTCAATAAATTCCGGTTGTGTCGCCCTGCGGGTGGTCGGCGGGGTTTCGAAATCCAGAGTCTTGGCGGGCGAAATAACGCAGAGCATGACTGCTTCCTCGAGGTCTTGTGGGGCGTATTACTGGGCCGCGGCTGCCCGAAATTAGACCAACCAATGGCGATTCTCACCCAGGTTTTCCGGTCTGCTTCACCGCGCTGTAGCGTCGTTTGGCGAACACTCGCGGAGCGCGGGTCGGCCTATGATACCCTCGCTCTCCCGCAATAAGAAAGGCTTGGCATGGGTGTCAAACTGGACGTCTCTGCTACAGACAATTGATCGATTTACAGAGCTTTCCGGGCGTCTGATCGCCTGGTGTTCACTGCTTATGGCGCTGCTCACCACGGCAGTGGTAATCATGCGTTATGGCTTTTCCACCGGCTCCATTGTTATGCAGGAGTCTGTTACTTACCTGCACGGCTCACTGTTCATGCTCGGTGTCGCCTACGCCCTCAAGACCGGAGCGCACGTGCGCGTCGATATCTTCTACAGGAACTTCAGCGCCAGGCAGAAAGCCTGGGTAGATGCGCTGGGCGGGATTGTCTTTCTGCTGCCCCTCTGCACGGTTATTGTGGTGGTCAGCTGGGGATACGTGGGCGACGCCTGGGCTGTTCGCGAGATTTCCCCGGAGCCCGGTGGGATCCCCTTTGTATATCTGCTCAAGACACTGCTGCCGGTGATGGCCGTCAACCTGGCGCTTGCGGGCTGTGTGGACATCGCGCGCAACGCCAGCGTGCTTGTGTACGGTCGGGAACTCTGATGAGCGGCTCAATCTCCCTGTGGATGTTTGCGGCGGTCTGCCTGCTGCTTATGCTGGGCTATCCAGTTGCTTTCACCCTCGCCGGGACCGCCCTGCTGTTTGCCGCAGTCGGGACCATTGCCGGCGCCTTCGACCCGTCCTTTCTCGAAGCACTCTCTGGCCGCCTTTTCGGCACCGTCAGCAATGTCACCCTGGTGGCCGTCCCACTATTCGTACTCATGGGCGTGATCCTGGAGAAATCACGCGTCGCTGAGGAGCTTCTGGAGAGCATGGCCGCCCTGCTGGGTCGCCTGCGCGGCGGACTGGCCATATCCGTAATACTGGTTGGCATGCTGTTAGCCGCCAGTACGGGTATTGTCGGCGCCACCGTGGTGACCATGGGGCTACTCTCCTTGCCGAGCATGTTGCGCGCGGGCTATGGGCCAAGTGTGGCGACGGGCACCATCTGCGCCACGGGCACCCTCGGGCAGATCATTCCCCCATCTATAGCCCTGGTGCTGCTCGGTGACATTCTTTCCAATGCCTATCAACAGGCGCAGCTGAAACTCGACGTGTTCAACCCGCAGACCGTATCCGTGGGCGATCTTTTTATGGGGGCTATTATCCCGGGAATGCTGCTGGTGGCCCTTTATTGCCTGTATATCGTGGTTCTGGCGATCATCAAGCCATCGCTGGTGCCGCCCGCCAAAGTTAGTGACATGTCCTGGGGGCGACTTCTCCACGGCCTGTTGCCGCCGCTGATTCTTATCGCCATCGTCCTGGGCTCCATTCTCGCCGGCGCCGCTACGCCGACCGAGGCCGCCGGCGTTGGGGCTACGGGAGCCCTGCTGCTGGCCGGCCTGCGCGGCAATCTGAATGGCCCGATGCTACAGGAAGTGGTGACCAGCACTCTCAACGTAACCGCCATGGTATTCATGATACTTATCGGCGCCGCAGTATTTTCCCTGGTATTCCGCGGTTTCGGCGGTGAGGAGTTGATACAGGCATTCTTTGCAGACCTGCCCGGGGGCGTCTTCTCTGCCACATTGCTGGTGATGGTGGTGATCTTCCTGCTCGGTTTCGTCCTCGATTTCATCGAGATTACCTTCGTGGTGGTGCCGATCGTGGGCCCCATACTGCTGATGATGGGCGTCGACCCGATCTGGCTGGGAATCATGATTGCCGTCAATCTGCAGACCTCATTCCTGACACCGCCCTTCGGCTTCGCGCTGTTCTATCTGCGCGGCGTAGCACCCCCGGAGGTTCCAACCTCTGCGATCTATAGAGGCGTGATACCCTTTATTCTGATTCAGTTGCTAGTGCTCGCGGCCCTATGGATATGGCCGGCGCTGGTAACCTGGCTCCCGGCTACCTTTTAATCAGACGACAGTAGTTCCCTCTCCTGTTGGCTACGGACAACGCACAATGAGCGATATTGACTCCACACCGCTGCCGCAGGGCGATCTGGCACTGCAGACCATTGCCATGCCCAGGGACACCAATGCCTCCGGCGACATCTTCGGTGGCTGGCTCCTGTCGCAGATGGATCTGGCCGGTGCCACAACCGCCGGGGAGATGGCCAGCGGGCGCGTGGCAACCGTGGCCGTTGACGGGATGGCCTTTATCACGCCGGTCCATGTGGGGGCGGTAGTGTCCTGTTACTGCGACGTAATCGAGATCGGGCGTTCATCGATCCGCATCATGGTGGAAGTGTGGATTAACTCTCCACACGATGGGGAGCCCATCAAGGTTACCGAAGGCGAGTTCGTATATGTCGCCATCGACCAACAGCGCCGCACCCGCACCATCACTCGCTGATTACGGAACCCATAACATCCCGGCGGGCGTTGATATAGGCCTGCTCGGAAATCTCGTGATAGGCGCGCACGTCAGCAAGGAACGCAGCAAAAGACGTCTGCACTTTGGCCGCCATGGGGTCACTGGCGACCAGTCGCTGCATGACTCTCTCGCTTTCTGCGTAGAACGCGGCCAGGACGTCGTCCGGCAAGCGCCGCAATTTGACCCCGTGCTGCTCCACTAAAGCCCGCAGGGCGCGATTATTGCGGGCGGTAAACTCATCCAGCATGTCCTGATTCGCCGCCCTGGCTGCGTGCCGCACAATAGCCTGAAGGTCATCCGGGAGGCTCGCCATGGCCTCGGCGTTGACGATGAACTCGAGCATCGCACCGGGCTCGTGCCAACCGGGGTAGTAGTAATATTCGGCAATATCATGCAGCCCCAGCGCAAGATCATTGTAAGGACCGACCCATTCCACGGCGTCAATAACACCCGTCTGTAACGCCGTGTAAATCTCCCCGCCCGGGATACGCACGGCCTCGCCACCGGCCGCGCTGAAAACATCACCGGCAAGACCCGGAATACGCATGCGCAGGCCACGAATGTCCTCAAGTGAATTGATCTCACGATTGAACCAGCCAGCCATCTGCACGCCGGTGCTGCCACCGGCCAGGGGCACGAGACCGGCCGGCGCATAAACCTCTTCCCAGAGCGCCATCCCGCCACCGTAGTGCAGCCAGCCATTCATCTCTTGGGCGGTCATGCCAAAAGGAACAGCGGTAAAAAACACCGCCGAGGGGATTTTGCCCTTCCAGTAATACGAGGCCCCGTGACCCACCTGCGCGACCCCGCCGGACACCGCATCGAATACCTCGAAAGCGGGCACAATCTCACCGGCTCCGTAAACGCGTATTGCCAACCTTCCCCCGCTCATGGCCTCGACCATCTGCGCAAAGACCTCCGGCGTATGGCCCAGGCCGGGCAGGTTTTTGGGCCAGGTGGTCACCAGCTTCCACTCGATGCGCTGGTCTGAGCCTTGCCCACCCGGAGACGCCGTGCCGCCGCCTGGGACCTTCCCACCGGCACGGTCCTTGGCCCAGAGACCGACAACCAATACCAGTACTGCCGCCAGTAGCAGTACCGCCAGCGCCTCTCGATTAAAGCCTGTTGGCCGTGTCATGGCAGTAATTGCTCCCTTCCCTCTAAAGTGCCTGCAGGCGCGCGTACTGCACAACCAGCCATTTGCTACCACCACCGCTAAAATTCACTTCAACCCTTGCGTTGCTGCCGCGACCTTCAAAATTCAGGATCACCCCCTCGCCGAACATATGGTGCTGCACTCGCTGACCCAGGGTGAAGCCCGTGTCGGCCGCCGGGGTAGGACTGGACAGGGAGCTGAGCGGGCGGCTGATCTTGGTCTGCAGGCGCACTTCATGAACCAGTTCCACGGGAATCTCTCGCACAAAGCGCGACGGCGGGTTATAGCTGTCACTCCCGTGCAGGCGCCGGCTTTCCGCGTAGGTAAGTACCAAGCGCTCCATGGCGCGGGTCACCCCCACGTAGCACAGCCGCCGCTCTTCCTCGAGGCGGCCGGGCTCCTCGATGGACATACGGTGCGGGAACAGGTTCTCTTCCATACCGGCGAGAAATACCATCGGGAACTCAAGGCCTTTTGCGGAGTGCAGGGTCATCAGCTGGACGCTGTCCTCATGGGGGTCCGCCTGGCCCTCGCCCGCATCCAGTGCCGCACTGTCGACAAACTGCTGCAGCGGCGACAGCTCCCCGTCCTCCGGAACAAAGGTGCGCGCAGCACTGACCAGTTCCTCCAGGTTTTCGACCCTTGCCAGGCCTTTCTCGCCTTTCTCCTTTTCGTAGAATTCGAGCAGACCCGAGCGGCGCACTACCTGATCAACCACTTCCTCCAGGGTAAAGGCGTCCGTGGCACCATCCATTTCGTCGACCAGAACACGAAATCCTTCCAGGGCGGTGAGGGCGCGAGCCGGCAGCAACTTGTGCTCCGCGCACAACTGCATGGACTGCCACACGGTGCACTGGCGCTCCCGGGCGGTCGCGCGCACGGTGTCTAAGGTCTTGCCGCCGATGCCGCGCGGGGGTGTATTGATCACCCGCTCTATGGCCGCATCGTCCCCGCGACTCACCAGCAGGCGCAGGTAGGCCATGGCATTGCGAATCTCGAGGCGTTCATAAAAACGCTGGCCGCCGTAGATTCTATAGGGGAGTCCACGGCGCAGCAGGGCCTCCTCCAGCACCCGCGACTGGGCATTCGAGCGATAGAGAATGGCCACTGAGCGCCGGGTGTTGCCGTTGTTGATCCAGCTCTCGATCTGCTCGACGATAAAACGCGCTTCGTCCTGCTCGTTGAAGCCCGCATACAGTTGTATGGGCTCACCGGTCTCCCCAGCCGTCCACAGCTCCTTGCCAAGACGGCCGCTGTTGTGAGAGATAACGCCGTTGGCAGCCTTCAGAATAGTTTGTGTAGAGCGGTAGTTCTGCTCCAGGCGCACGACACGTGTGCCCGGGAAATCCTCACCAAAACACTGGATGTTCTCGATTTTCGCCCCGCGCCATCCATAGATCGACTGGTCGTCATCCCCCACGGCCATGACCGGAGTATCCGTTCCCGCAAGAACGCGGAGCCAGGCGTACTGGATCGTATTGGTATCTTGAAACTCATCCACGAGAATTTGCCTGAAACGCGTCTGATAGTGCGCCAGCACCTGCGGTGCCTTGAGCCACAGTTCATGGGCGCGCAACAGCAGCTCCGCAAAATCCACCAGGCCGCCGCGCTCACAAGCTTCCTCATACGTCGCGTAGATTCGCAGCATGGTTTTAACATACAGGTCGCCCAGGGGGGGATCGATGTGCGCCGCGCGCAGACCTTCATCCTTTTGCGCGTTGATGTACCACTGGGCCTGGCGGGGCGGCCAGCGGGACTCGTCCAGCTGCAGCTCCCGGCAGACGCGCTTGACCAGACGCAGCTGGTCATCGCTATCGAGTATCTGGAAGTTCTGGGGCAGCCGCGCATCCTTCCAGTGGGTCTTCAGGAGACGATGCGCCAGGCCGTGGAAGGTACCGATCCACATGCCGTGTGCGGGAATATGCAGAATCTGTTCGATGCGACCGCGCATCTCTCGCGCGGCTTTGTTGGTAAAGGTCACCGCAAGCACCCCATGCGGGGAGCAACCCTCTGCGCGGATCAGCCAGGCGATGCGATGCACCAGCACCCTGGTCTTGCCAGAGCCGGCGCCCGCCAGCACCAGCATGTTGCCACTCTCAGCAGCAACCGCGTCGCGCTGAGCATCGTTTAAGCCGGAAAGAATTTCGCTAACATCCATGTGCACATTCTAACCGCATAGGAGGGCCCGCTCACTGTTACGGCAGGTTTAGATGTGGGCCCTAGTTGCTTTTGGCTCTGCTACTATCGACACGAAGTCGATGGGCTCGGGCAGCGTCCAGGCGAACAGATGATAGAGCGGTGATAACACTATGACAGACGAAGACAAGGATAAAGACGAGCATCCGGCACCCCCGACCCCGGCCGATGAGCGTTTCGTGGATCGCGACGAGGACCTTGACGCCAGCTGGGTGGACAGTGACTACGGCGATGACTTCCCGGGAGATCCGCAAGATACGGCAACGGACACGGTGCCCGACCCAGGCTACGCGGCCTTTGCTGAAGAATTGGAGGACCCCCTGGCAAACTGGCCGTCGCCGGAGACCCCCATGGGCAAGCTCCCGGAAACACGCACGCAACACGGCGCCGCAGAAGAACTGACGGCGGCGGATGAAGAACCGCCCGAATGGGTGAACGACGCCCCTGATATCGTCGGAGCGGATGCGCACAGCGAGGCGGCCGATGAATTGCAGGCGTTAATGGAGGACCCAGCGACTGACTCAGAGCTTTTTGTGGACAATGATGAAATAGAAGATGATCGCTTCGCTCCGCTCAACGATCAGGATCTTGCGCCAAGCCCGGCTGTACCCCCGGCTGCACCCAGCGACGATCCCGGGGATACGTCCGTCCCCTTCGATCCACCCGATCCACCCGATCCACCCGAGCCGCCCGAGCCGTTCGGATTCCTGCAACCGCCAGCGGCGCCCTCAGAAGAAAACCATATGCTGAACAACGACTTTAGCGAGCGCTCGCAATCGACCGATCTGGAGGACTTTGCGTCGCTGGCGCCCCCTTCGGCGCAGGACGACGATTTTGTGGACGACTTTCTCAACGACCTGGATCCGCCCGAATCCGAGCCGGAGCCGGAGCCTGGAACTGAGACAAACTACGAATCCATGATCCGTCAGGAATCAATCTCCAGCAGCGTTGAGGCCGCAGGAATCCGGATTGCCGCAGGCCTGGCCGGGGCATCGGATGAACCCGAGGGCCTGAGCAGTTCGTCGTCTCAGGACGATCCCACGCCCGAGCATGCGCGCGATACCTCTGCGGGGCGAGTCGCCACGGATGCTGACCTAGACCCGGGCAGGCGCTTTCCGATCGCTATGATTGCCGTGGTGCTACTGGCACTCCTGCTCCTCGGGGTAGGCGGCTATGGCGTGATGCAGCAGCGCAACGAAATGCAGAACGAAATTCGCGATCTGCAGGCTAAGCTGGCCACTACAGTCACTCCCGAACAGGACAAGGTGGAACGCGAGCGCCAGCGAGAGGTCGAACTGGAGAATGAGTCGCTAAACGCGGAGATGGAGGGCCTGGCAGCGGAGAACCGGGAGTTGGGAGACCGTCTGCGGGCCATGGAGCAAACAGTGGCAACACGAGAATCCGAAGTCGCTGCAGCGGCAGCGGCCGCAAAAGTCAAAGCCGCACAGGAGGAGGCTGCGCGCAGTTCACAGACGCGCGCAGCGCGGGTAGCCGCCGCGGCTGCCACGCCAGCACCGAGCAGCGGCAGCGCTGGCTGGTTCGTCAACTTTGGCTCCTATGCACAGCGCAACGTCGCGGATCGCTGGGCCGCTGAGCTGACTATCGACGCCGGACGCGTCGAGGTGCAGACAGCCACGGCGGCAGGCAAAACCCTGTATCGGGTTCGCGTGGTCGAACTTGCTGATCAGGACGCGGCCGAGCGCGTAGCGACCAACCTTGAACGACGCTATCAGCTGCCCCGGCTCTGGGTCGGCAAGAACTGAACTCAAGCCCCTGCTGACGAGCTAATAAGAGGAGAATTATCATGAATCTTCGCATTGCTGTACTTACCGGTATGCTCACGCTGCTGGCTTCCCTCGCGGGCGCGGCACAAACCGGAAAGGGGCCCTGTAATGCGCCCGCCATGCCCGCTATGCCGGACGGCGCGAAAGCGTCCATGCAGAAGATGCTGGACGGGCAGAAGTCAGTAAAGTCCTTTCAAAGCGCCAATGTGAAATATATGCAATGCCTGGAGAGTAACTTCAGTGCGGCCAAAGCCAACGCCTCCGAGGCTGGCAACGCGGCAAAGGCAGAGTACGATCGTTCACTCGACGCCTACAACGCGGCGGTGTCGGCGGAAGAAGAAGTGGCGGGGCAGTTCAACATAGAGCTCCGTGAATACAAGGCGGCCAACCGCTAATCCTGTGCCGGGCATCAGCCGCCCTCCTAGCGTTGTAATCATACAGGCTGCCATGGCGCAGTTCCTCACCGAGAGTTTGGGCGCCCCCGATCAGGACCCTTAAAGCGCGGAAGCCGGGACACAGCAGGGCGTCATTTGCCTCTGTGACGTTTCTGTGGAACATTGATGCAACACTATAGTTAAGGTCACGGGTCAATCTCTTATGAGCGAACAGATACTGCAGCTTTCGGACGATTTCTGGAACATCCGCGGCGACTTCAAAATCGGTGGGCTGTTAAATATCGGCACGCAGGCATCATTAGTGCGCCGCGGAAACGGCAAATTCGTACTGCTGGATGCTTATACTTTGCGAGGCGAAGTGAAAGAGCAGGTCGATGCTCTCACTAATAATGGTGACGACATCGAAGCCATTATTAATCTGCACCCCTTTCATACGGTGCATGTAAAAAAGGCGCATAAACAATACCCGGACGCCAGGCTCTACGGGACACAGCGGCACCTTGATAAGTTTCCGGATCTGCCGTGGCAAGCAGAACTCACGGAATCCGCCGAACTTGCTGAGCTGCTAGCCGACGATTTGGCGTTTTCCATTCCCGCTGGCGTGGACTTTATCTCCAGCAACGAGCACCTGCACTTCTCCTCTGTACTTGCCTATCACAAAGCTTCAGGGACGATTCATTCGGACGACACGCTGATGTACCTGCAATTACCCGGGCTGCTCGGAAAACTAAAAAAGCCTGAAGTCACTTTTCACATGACCTTGGGGAAAACGCTGGAGAAGCGACCAGGAGCTGTTGTGGACTTTCGTTCCTGGGCTATGCAATTAGCCGAGCAGTGGAGCGATGCGGAGAACCTGTGTGCTGCGCATTCATCCCTTTTGTTGGGCGGCGACAATAACGCCGAACCGATTGCAGAAAGAATACTGGCGGCATTGCAGAAAGTTGAAAAGACCTTGCAGCTGCATGAAAAGAAGTTTGGGTAAATACACAGCGCTTCACTCCACGGTCACCGACTTCGCCAGATTCCGCGGCTTATCCACGTCCGTCCCTTTCTGCAGCGCGACGTGGTACGCCAATAACTGCAGGGCCACCGTATAAATCACCGGTTGGAGAATCTCCGGGGTATGTGGCATGGCCAATACATGCACGCCTGGTTCGTCCTTGAAGCCGGCATCCGCATCGGCGAACACATAGAGCTCGCCCCCGCGGGAGCGAACCTCCTCAAGGTTGGACTTGAGTTTGTCCAGCAACTCGTCATTGGGGGCAACGGCCACCACCGGCATGTCCGCATCTACCAACGCCAGGGGTCCGTGTTTCAGTTCGCCCGCCGGGTAGGCTTCCGCATGGATGTAGGAAATTTCCTTGAGCTTGAGGGCGCCCTCCATCGCGATCGGGTACTGAATGCCGCGACCCAGGAAGAGTGCATGGTGTTTCTGAATAAAGGCGCTGGAAAGCGCTTCGATCTGCGGATCGATCTTGAGGGTCTGCCTGACCAGATCGGGTAACTGGGCGAGACCCTCAAGCAATTGCTTCTCGCGCTCGGCACTCAGCCCGCGATGACGACCCAGCACCACGGCCAACATCAAAAACGCAACAAGCTGCGTGGTGAAAGCCTTGGTTGAGGCCACGCCAATTTCTGTCCCGGCGCGGGTCAGGAATGCCATGTCGCTCTCGCGCACCAGGGAGCTGTTATCCACGTTGGCGATGACCAGGCTGGCGACAAATTCATCCGGGGCCGCAAAACGCAGGGCTGCGAGTGTATCGGCCGTTTCGCCACTCTGGGAAATGGTGACCAGCAAAGTGCCAGGATGGGAAACGCGCTTGCGGTAACGAAACTCCGAGGCGACCTCGACCTGACAGGGAATCCCGGCGATGTCCTCGAGCCAGTAGCGAGCGACCAGGCCCGCGTGATAGCTGGTGCCACAAGCGACAATTTGTACCGCTTTGGTCTTGGCAAAGGCCTCCGCAGCCCCTTCCCCAAAGATACTGTCGTTGAGCTCACCGTCGATGGCTGTTGCAAAGGTCGCCGCCAGCGCATGCGGCTGCTCGTAGATTTCCTTGAGCATGTAGTGCTCGAAATCACCGAGAGCCGTGTCCTCTAAATCGCCAGAGACGCGCTTCATTTCCCGCTGCACCGGCTCGCCGCTACTGTCGTATATCGCGAGTCCGGCGGCAGAGCAGACCACCAGATCACCTTCATCGAGGTAAATAAAGCGGTCCGTTACCTGGCGCAGAGCCATGGTATCCGAGGCGAGAAAGTGCTCACCAATGCCCACGCCGACAACGAGCGGGCTGCCGGATCGGGCGGCGACTACCTGCTCAGGAAAGTGCACATCAACCGCCGCCAGGGCATAGGCTCCGCGCAGCCTGTCCACTGTACTGCGCATGGCACCCAGCAGGTCGGCCCCGTCTTCTAGATATCTATGGAGTAAGTGAACAATCACTTCGGAGTCGGTGGCAGAGACGAATTCGTAGCCGGCAGCACGCAGTTCCTCGCGCAACTCCTGATGGTTTTCGATGATGCCGTTGTGCACAACAGCGATGCGCTGGCCGGATATATGTGGATGCGCGTTAGCGGCAGAGGGCTGGCCATGGGTCGCCCAGCGCGTATGGGCAATGCCCACGCAGCCGAGAATCGGGTTGAGCGCCTGCGCGCGTTCCAGCGCGGCAACCTTGCCCTGGTATTTGTGCAACTGCAGACGCTGCTCGTTGTCGATGAGGGCCATGCCCGCGGAGTCATAGCCGCGGTATTCCAGCCTCCGCAGTCCCTCCAAAAGGATTTCCGATACTTCACGCCGCGCAGCGGCGGCAACGATCCCGCACATGGGCCGAGTCTCCTGTCAGTCGCCGGCGCGTTTGCGTCGGGCGGGTGATGTCCAGTCGGGGATGTTCTTCTGCCGCGCTCGAGCAACCGCGAGTTCGCCAACATTGATATCTTTAGTCACGGTGGAGCCGGCAGCAACAAAGCTCTGCTCGCCGATTTTCAGCGGTGCCACCAGGGTGCTGTTGGAACCTACAAATACGCCGTCACCAAGCTGCGTCAGGTGCTTATCCACCCCATCGTAATTACAGGTGATAGTGCCAGCGCCAATGTTCACACCATCGCCAAGCTGTGCGTCCCCAATGTAACTCAGGTGATTCACCTTGCTACCTTTGCCAATGTGGGCTTTTTTGGTCTCTACGAAATTGCCGATCCGTGCGCCATGGTTGAGCATGGTGCCTGGCCGCAACCGCGCAAAAGGTCCAACACTGCAGCCCTCACCGATACGGGCATCGTCTATATGGCTCATCGCGTGCACCTGCGTGCCGGCGGCGATGATGCAGTCGCGCAGTACACAGTTGGCTCCGATGTGCACACCCGCTCCGAGGCTGACCGTACCCTCAAAAATGCAGTTGACGTCAATAATGACATCCGCTCCGCACTGCAAAACGCCGCGCACATCGATACGGCGCGGATCGATCAGGGTGACACCCTCGCTCATTAGGGCTGCGGCTGCCCGCTCACGAAATACGGCTTCCGCTGCGGCGAGCTGTGAGCGGTCATTAATGCCCATCACTTCGCTGGCGTCATCGGCACGCAGAGCCGCCACCGTATGCCCGTCGCCCACGGCCATGGCCAGCACGTCGGGCAGGTAGTATTCACCCTGGGCGTTGGCATTGGTGACGCGCGGCAGATAGTCATTGAGAAGGGCGGCGGGGTAGATCAGCACTCCCGTGTTGATTTCGCAGATGCTGCGCTGGGCCTCACTGGCATCCTTGTGTTCAACCACCGCAAGCAACTGCTCAGACTCATCGCGAATTACCCGGCCATAGCCGGTCGCGTCCGGGAGCTCTGCGGTAAGTAGAGCGGGCGATTCGTTGACTAGCTCGCGCAGGGTTGCGGCACGCAACAGCGGAACATCCCCATAGAGGATGAGTACCAGCGCCTCGGGATCTACCGCTGACATCGCCTGTAGTACAGCGTGGCCGGTGCCGAGCTGCTCTTCCTGTAGCACCCAGTTGATATCCCGCTCATTGAGGGCCTCACGCACATTTTCAGCACCGTGACCAATAACCACATGCAGTTGCTGCGGGGCCAAACTGCGCGCCGTGTCCAGCACATGGGCCAGCAGGGGCTTGGCCGCCAGCGGGTGCAGAACCTTGGGGAGCTGCGAGTGCATGCGCGTACCCTGTCCGGCCGCGAGGATAACTACTTCAAGCTTCATCATCGAGAGAACAGCCAGCCTGTACAGTTAAGGGGGGGCAGATAATACCGTCTGCCGTTAGCTTTAAAAACGCGAGAAATACCAACTGTGTCACAGGAAAAACGCCTGTACAGTCCGTACCACGGTGTGCTTTGTTAGCGGGCTACTCGCCGGTGACTAGCGCCCGGCATGCAAAGGAAAACCGAAATGCAACATGGTCAAAAAATTGTTGTCGGATGCGAGGAGTGGTGCGCATTCCCGGAGCTGGGCATACACGCAATCAAGGCGCGGGTAGATAGCGGTGCCCGAACATCTTCGCTGCACGCGTTCAATATCCAGCGCTTTACGCGGAACAATGTGGGCTGGGTGAGCTTCGAAATCCACCCCATACAGCGAAATCGAAAGACGACCCAGCGCTGTGAGGCGCGAGTTGTTGACCGGCGTTTTGTAAAAAGCTCGAGCGGTGAGCGTGAGAAACGCTATGTCATTACTGCGCTGCTGCAACTGGGCGCTGAGCAGCTGGAGGTGGAGCTGACCCTCAGTAATCGCGACAGCATGGGTTACCGCATGCTGCTTGGTCGGGAAGCAATGAGCGGGCGGATGCTCGTGGATCCTGCTGGCAGCTTTAAGCTCGGCGAGCTGAGTGCTGAGCAGTCGGCGTATATGATGGCAGAAGATGAGGCTTCATCCGGGCAACGAAGAATCGCCCTACTCGCGTCCGATGCCACGCTGTACAGCAATCGGCGCATCATGGAGGCCGGGAAGCAGCGCGGGCACGAGATGATCTTTCTCGACATCAAGCATTGCTACATTAAACTCGAGGCAGACAACCCGGAGGTCATCTACAACGGCGAATTAAGCCTCAACGATCTGGACGCCGTTATTCCGCGCATTCGTCCGAATATGACCTACTACGGTTGCGCGCTCACTCGACACTTCGCCAGCATCGGCGCCTTTCCCCTGAACCGCGCAGACGCGATCGCCTCATCCCGGGACAAACTCTACGCCCTGCAACTGCTGCAGCGCGGCGGGCTGGATATTCCCACTACCGGACTCGCCTATTCACCCCTGGACGTGAATGTACTGGCGGACATAGTGGGCGGTGCGCCGTTTGTCATGAACGTACTCGAAGGCACGCGGGGTCACGGGGTAGCACTGGCAGAAACCCGCGCGGCGGCCGCAGAACTTGTAGGCGAGCGCGCATCGCCGCGGGCTAATCTGCTGGTCCAGGAATTTATCGGAGAGGCGCAGGGACAGGACCTGTGCTGCTTTGTTGTGGACGGAAAAGTTGTTGCTGCCATAGAGCGCTGCGCTGCGCCGGGGGACTTCAGGGCGAGTACGCAGAAAGGGGGCTCCGCGCTGCGGACGCGTATTAGCAAAGAGGAGCGCAGGCTGGCTATCGGCGCGGTACGCACCATGGGGCTGCAAGTTGCAAGTGTGGATATGGTGCGCTCACGGAAGGGTCCGCTGGTGCTGGAGATCAACTCCTCACCGGGGCTCTTCGCGATAGAGCGGGCAACCGGCAAAGATATCGCTGGAGCCATGATCGCTTCACTGGAAAAAAAGCTCGGACTCTTCTCTGCACCCCAGAGCTCGGGGTCCGGGGTAAACGCTAGCCGGGGCTAGCTGCGACCCGCACGGTTGCGCATCTTGCGCAGGGTGGCCAACTGCGCGACAGCCTCGGCCAGCTGCGACGAGGCACGGCCGTAATCGAAGTCGCCGGACTGGTTGGCGATGGCATGCTCGGCTTCGCGTCGAGCCTCTTCTGCCGCCGCTTCGTCGACATCGTGTGCGCGTATGGCCGTATCTGCCAGGATGGATACGATACCAGGCTGTATTTCCAGGAAGCCACCGGACACGTAGTAAACCTGTTCGTCGCCGTTTTGCAGCACGATCCGCACGGGCCCGGGTATCAGCGAGGTAAGCAGTGGGGCGTGTCCGTAGTTCACGCCCAACTCACCCATATCGCCCGTCGCGACCAGCGACTCAACGAGGCCAGAGAAGATTTCCTCCTCCGCACTGACAATGTCGCAGTGGATGGTCATGGCCATAATTTTACCTCTTGGGGCATACCGCCTGCCTTTACCTTCACGTTATAGCCTGATGGTTGCGCTTCCTGCATGTTCTGTTACAGGTTCTTCGCTTTCTCAACAGCTTCGTCGATGCCACCCACCATGTAGAAGGCCTGCTCCGGCATGTGGTCATACTCGCCCGCCAGAATGCCCTTGAACCCGGCGATCGTATCTTTCAGAGATACGTACTTACCCGGCGCACCGGTAAATATCTCCGCCACGTGAAACGGTTGCGACAGGAAGCGCTCAATTTTCCGCGCTCGTCCAACCGTCAACTTATCCTCTTCGGAAAGCTCATCCATACCAAGAATGGCAATGATGTCCTTGAGCTCCTTGTAGCGCTGCAGAACGTTCTGCACCCTACGAGCGATGTCGTAGTGTTCATTGCCGATCAGCAGTGGATCGAGCTGGCGGGATGTGGAGTCAAGTGGGTCGACCGCCGGATAAATACCCTTGGCGGCGATATCCCGAGACAAAACGACGGTTGAATCCAGGTGCGCAAAGGTAGTGGCCGGAGAGGGATCAGTAAGGTCATCCGCCGGTACATAGACCGCCTGGATAGACGTAATCGAGCCCAGTTTCGTCGACGTTATGCGCTCCTGCAACACACCCATTTCCTCGGCCAGGGTCGGCTGGTAACCCACCGCAGACGGCATACGTCCGAGCAGTGCAGAAACCTCCGTACCGGCGAGGGTGTAGCGGTAAATGTTGTCGATAAACAACAGAACGTCTCGACCGTCATCGCGAAACTTCTCGGCCATGGTCAGACCGGTCAAGGCCACACGCAGGCGGTTTCCGGGGGGCTCATTCATCTGCCCGTAAACCATGGCGACCTTGGAGTTTGGCAGGTTCTCAATGTCGACTACCTTGGACTCCTGCATCTCGTAGTAGAAGTCGTTGCCTTCCCGCGTTCGCTCTCCAACGCCGGCAAAAACCGACAGTCCGGAATGCTGAATCGCAATGTTGTTGATCAGTTCCATCATGTTTACGGTCTTGCCGACGCCGGCGCCACCGAACAGGCCAACCTTGCCTCCCTTGGCGAAAGGACAAACCAGATCGATAACCTTGATGCCTGTTTCCAGCAGCTCGTCGGAGGAAGACAGCTCCTCATAGGTCGGCGCAGGTCGGTGAATAGCGGCGCGAGCCTGCTCACCAATTGGCCCACGTTCGTCGATGGGATTACCCAACACATCCATGATACGACCGAGGGTCTCGATGCCCACGGGAACGTTAATCGGTGCGCCCGTGTTGTCTACCGCCAGACCTCGGGAAAGGCCTTCGGATGAGCCCATGGCAATGGTGCGAACCACGCCATCACCAAGCTGCTGCTGCACTTCGAGCGTGATATCTTTCTCGCTGATTTTCAGCGCGTCGTAAACCCGCGGTACTGCATCGCGCGGGAATTCCACATCGATAACTGCGCCGATAATCTGTACGACTCGTCCGCTACTCATGTCCGTTCCTCTTTAAATCTGAATTCCCAAGCACTGGCCACAAAGCAGCCAACCCGGGCGTTCCCTGTGTATTGTTAACTAATGGCCGCCGCGCCACTGACAATTTCTGACAGTTCCTGCGTAATCGCAGACTGACGGGCCTTGTTGTAAATAAGCTGTAAATCGTCGATGAGCTCACCGGCATTTTCCGTAGCGTTTTTCATAGCCAACATGCGCGCTGCCTGCTCGCAGGCGACGTTTTCCACAACCGCCTGGTAAACCTGCGATTCGATATAGCGGGTCAACAAACCCTCCAGTAGATCGCGGGCTTCAGGCTCGTAGATATAATCCCAGTGGTGACGCATCTCCTCGTCTGCAGAGGCCTCCAGTGGCAATACCTGCTCCACCGTCGGGTTTTGCGTCATCGTGTTAACGAATTCGTTACTCACCAGAAACAGGCGATCGATGCGCCCATCCTCATAGCTGTCGAGCATGGTCTTCACACCACCAATGAGGTCCTCCAACGCAGGCTCCTCACCGATATCCCGGGACGCTGCCACTACGTTGCCGCCGTAGCTGTTAAAAAACGCCACGGCCTTGCTGCCCACCAGTGACAGATCGATCTCGACGCCCTGTTCAGCCCACGGCTTCATGGCGCGGATCGTCGCCTTGAAGAGGTTCATATTGAGGCCACCGCAAAGTCCGCGATCGGTAGATACCACAATGAAGCCAACGCGTTTTATATCCCGCGTTTCCATGTAGACGTGCTGATACTCCGGGGCGGAATTTGCGATATGACCGACCACAGACCGAATGCGACGCGCGTAGGGCTTGCCCAGGGCCATACGCTCCTGGGCCTTGCGCATCTTGCTCGCCGCGACCATTTCCATGGCACTGGTGATCTTCTGCGTACTGCCGATACTCGCAATCTTGGTGCGTATTTCCTTGCCGATTGCCATCTGCCGCTCCCCAGTCTTAGTAGGACTGTGTGGACTTGAACTTTTCGATCAGTTCCGCGAAGGCGCTGGATATCTTGTCGCCATAGTCGCCACTGTCCACGATGCTGGCCATCAGGTCTCCGTACTCGCCGTGGGCGAATGACAGCAGTGCCCCTTCGAAATCGCCGATCTTGTTGACTTCGACGTCCTTAAGGTGACCTTCGTTCGCCGCGTACAACATCAGTCCCATCTCCGCGATACTCTGCGGTGAGTACTGCTTCTGCTTCATAAGTTCGGTTACACGCTCACCGTGATCAAGCTGTGCCTTGGTCGCGTCATCCAGATCGGAAGCAAACTGGGAGAATGCCGCCAGTTCCCGGTACTGCGCCAACGCGGTACGGATACCGCCAGACAGCTTCTTCATGATCTTGGTTTGTGCGGCACCACCGACGCGGGAGACGGAAATGCCCGCGTTCATGGCCGGGCGCACACCCGAATTGAACATATCTGACTCGAGAAAAATCTGGCCGTCGGTAATAGAAATCACGTTCGTGGGTACGAAGGCCGACACATCACCTGCCTGGGTTTCAATAACTGGCAAAGCCGTCAGAGAACCGGTCTTGCCGGTGACCGCGCCATTGGTGAATTTCTCCACGTAATCGACGTTGACCCGGGCCGCTCGCTCGAGGAGACGTGAGTGCAAATAGAAAACGTCCCCGGGGTAGGCCTCGCGACCCGGAGGTCTGCGCAGGAGCAGGGAGATCTGTCGGTAGGCCCAGGCCTGCTTGGTCAGGTCATCGTAAATAATCAGTGCGTCTTCGCCGCGGTCGCGGTAATACTCGCCCATGGTGCAGCCAGCGAAGGGCGCCAGATACTGCATAGCCGCCGGATCAGAGGCGTTTGCCGCAACCACAATCGTGTGGTCCATAGCCCCGTGCTGTTCGAGTTTTCGTACTACTGCTGCGACTGATGAGGCCTTCTGCCCCACCGCCACGTAGATACACTTAATCCCGGTATTCTTCTGGTTAATAATGGCGTCGACGGCAATGGCGGTCTTACCAATTTGGCGGTCACCAATAATCAGTTCTCGCTGACCGCGACCGATCGGCACCATCGCATCGATGGCCTTAAGACCAATTTGCACAGGCTGATCAACAGACTGGCGCGCAATAACACCGGGCGCGACCTTCTCCAGAGCATCGGTCATGGCGGCATTCACCGGGCCCTTACCATCGATCGGGACGCCCAGCGCATCAACAACACGCCCCTGGAGCTCCGGACCCACTGGAACTTCCAGGATGCGGCCCGTGCAACGGCAGGACTGCCCCTCAGCCAGACCCTTGTAGTCGCCCAACACCACAGCACCGACCGAGTCGCGCTCCAGGTTGAGTGCCATACCGTAGATACCACCATCGAACTCGATCATCTCGCCGTACATCACGTCTGTCAGGCCGTGGATACGAATAATGCCGTCAGTGACCGCAACGATCGTGCCCTCGTTGCGGGCCTCGCTGCTGACGTCGAGCTGATCGATTCGCTGACGTATCAGATCGCTAATTTCGGACGGGTTCAGTTGCTGCATGATCAGTTCCTCAAAAACTAGTTTGTCAGTACTTCGGCAAGCTTGTTAAGCCGTCCGCGCACTGAACCATCGATAACCATGTCACCTGCGCGGATCAAAACGCCGCCGAGAAGACTGCTATCGGTATCTGTGCTGACTACCACCTCGCGCTCCAGGCGTTTGCCCAGAGCCTTGGCGATGCGTATGCGTACTTCTTCAGGCACATCAAAAGCAGAGATCATCTGCACATCGACGGTCTGCTCGCGCAGCGCCTTGTACTGCCTGAACAGGTTAAAAATCTGCTCTGACAGGGCCAGACGGCGATTCTCGGCCAGCACGCGCACAAAGCGCTGTCGACTGGCTCCGAGAGATTCCCCGCAGATATCCACGATGTAGCCCGCCTGCTGATCCGTCGTCAGCGCAGGATCGCTCAACAGGGATTTAACGGACGGTTCGCGAACAAGCTCAGCGAGAAGCTGCAGCTCTGCAAGCCAATCGCTCAGCGCGCCTTCGCTGCTGGCGTACTCGAATGCGGCCTTTGCATACGGCCGGGCGAGGGTACTTAATTCTGCCATGAGGTCCTTGCCCTAGAGTTCGGCAGCCAGCTTGTCGACGATGTCGGCATGCGCCTGCGAATCAATGGTTGCGCCCAGCACTTTTTCAGCTCCAGCCAGAGAAAGGGCCGCAACCTGACCGCGCAGCTGTTCGCGCGCCCGGTTGATCTCCTGCTCTATCTCGGCGTCGGCGGCGGACTTTACGCGGTCCGCCTCAAGCACAGCTGCGCCCTTAGCCTCATCAACTATCTGCGAAGCCCGACGATTGGCGGAATCGATAATAACGCCCGCTTCATCCTTGGCCTCTTTCAGACGCTCAACGGCCTTTTCCTTTGCAAGCTCGAGGTCGAGGCTGGCCTTATCGGCTGCCGCGAGTCCCTCGGCGATCTTCTGTTCGCGCTCATGCATCGCGGCGAGAATGGGCGGCCATACGTACTTCATACAGAAGACGACGAAGCCCACAAAAGCCAGCATTTGCCCAATCAGGGTAAGGTTAATATTCACAACCTGCTCCTTGCGAAAACACGCAGACGGCTATCGCTATTACAGCGCGACAGCCTGGGGTAGATGTTCCGGTGTTTTAGCCTGCCGCCGCGACCACGAAAATCAGGTACATCGCGATACCGACGCCGATGATTGGAATAGCGTCAACCAATCCTGCACCCAGAAAAAAGGTGGTTTGCAATTTTGGTGCGAGTTCTGGCTGACGCGCAGAGCCCTCGATGAGTTTGCCGCCGAGCAGCCCAACGCCGATTGCGGCGCCCAAGCCGCCCAAGCCCATCATGATGGCCGCAGCTACGTAGATCAGTTCCATTGTTGTCTCCTAGGGTTGAGTTTGTTGTTCTCGGTTAATTAATGGTCTTCATGAGCCATGCTGAGATAAACGATTGTTAGAACCATGAAAATAAAGGCCTGCAGGATAATCACCAGTATATGGAAAATTGACCAGGCTATCTGCATCAGGCCGGCCGGCAGCATCCAGGCGACACCTGCGCTGAACAGAGCCGCAATCAGAATAAAAATCATTTCACCGGCGTACATGTTACCGAACAGCCGCAAGCCCAAAGAGAAGGGCTTTGCCAGCAAACCGACAACCTCCATAAAAAGATTGATCGGAATGAAAAGAGGGTGCTTAAAAGGATTCATCGTCAATTCTTTTACAAAACCGAAGCCTTTGACCTTGATCGAATAGAAGAGCATGAGAATGAAGACGCCCAAGGCCATGCCCATAGTGATATTGGGATCTGTAGAGGGCACTATCTTTTGGTATTCAACGCCCAGGAGCGCCAGGGTATGGGGAATGAGATCGACCGGTACCAGGTCCATCAGGTTCATGAGGAACACCCAGACGAAGATGGTCAGTGCCAGGGGCGCGACCAGTTGGTTCCTACCATGAAAGGTGTCGCGGACCGTGTTGTCTACAAAACCAACAACCATCTCGACCAGATTCACCATGCCGCTGGGAACACCAGATTGTGCTTTTTTGGCAATACCGCGGAAAATCCAGCAGAAAATTAGACCCAGGCCAATGGACCAGATCATCGAGTCTACATGAACGGCATTAAAGCCCATAACCGCGGCTTCGTCACCACCATGCGCCATCACCCATTGCCCGCCTTCCGGCACAATAGAACCGTCATGACGATGAAAACCACCTGGTAACTTGCCATAAGTCAGGTTGGTCAGGTGGTGAACAATATAATCGGAAACTGTAAGGGTTTCGCCTGCCATAACGCTCTGTCTCTATGCCTCGTTTTCCGATTGTTCCCGAATCAGGCGAATACCATCTGCCACCTGAATCACCCACATCAGCGCAAAGCCGACAAACACCAGACCCGGACGTTCGGGTTTGACCACCGCAAAAACCACCGCGAAGGCTGCGGCACTGAGCAGAAATTTCCCACCCTCCGCCGCCATTCCCAAACGCGCCGCGTGCGCTGCGCTGGACCCACTTGCGCGGTGCATACGCAGGGCAAAAAAAGCCTGCGGTACCAGCGCACAAGCCGATCCGCTTAGCAGTGAGAAGGTGGCTGGACCGCCAGTCAGTAAATAAACCGGAAGTAGGCCGACCAACACCACACTCAACTGATTCAGCGTAACCCGCAAAAACGGCGGGCTTAGGGGTCGCTTCTGCGCCACTTGCAGTGCGTCCTGATTTGGGCGGCCATATTATAGGAATTAAGCCACCCGCGTACAACCAAAATATCCGTGGCAGCTCAAGAAAAAACCCTTATTTCACATCGACTTGCGAAGTCATGGCGCAAAGTACCATTAAAGGAGAAGCGAGCGTACTTCAGACTGCCAACACTATATCTGGAGGTACCTAGTACAAAAAGTTCGATATGTGCTGCTTTGCCGTGGACTTCATCATCAGGACAGCTGTCTCAACGCAGGTGAGAAAGAATGCCGTCGAGTTCGTCCAAGCTCGTATATTTAAGCACCAGCTTGCCCTTCCCGCCGGCCGAATGCTGAATTTGCACGCTGGCCCCCAACTTTTGCGACAGCTCGTCCTGCAAGCGTCGAATATCAGGATCCAGCCTCGCAAGGGGTTTTTCAGGCGTATCCGCCAGTTGCCTGCGCACCAGGGCTTCGGTCTGTCGCACGGTAAGATCGCGAGCCACCACTTGCCGCGCCAACTGCGTCTGTACCGGTCCATCGAGACTGAGTAGGCAGCGCGCGTGTCCCATATCGAGATCCGCGCGCTCGAGCAAGGTGCGAACCTCCGGCTCCAGAGACAGGAGTCGGAGCAGGTTGGCAATGCCTGAGCGCGATTTACCCACCGCATCGGCCACTTCCTGCTGCGTAAGCTCAAATTCGCTTTGCAAGCGAGAAAGGGCCGTTGCCTCCTCAATTGGATTCAGGTCTTCGCGCTGAATATTCTCTATCAGCGCCATGGCGATCGCCGATTCATCCGGCACATCGCGCTGCAGCGCCGGGATCTCCGCGAGACCAGCCAGCTGCGCCGCTCGCCAGCGTCGCTCGCCGGCAATAATTTCGAAGCGTTTTTCGCCGACCGATCGCACCACAATAGGCTGTATCATTCCCTGGGAGAGAATACTGTTAGCCAATTCCTGTAGAGCATCCGGATCAAAATCCCGCCGGGGCTGATAGCGCCCACGCTGTATATGCTCCACGGGGATGTGCAACAGCCCCTCACGGGGCGCAACACCATCATTCGGTACATCGCCCGCCACACCTGCGGCGTCGGCAAAAGACCTGTTATGACTGCTACTACCTGCCAACAGCGCATCGAGCCCTTTACCAAGACTGCGTCGTTTCCCGGCCATAGCGCTACAACCCCCTCTCCAGTATCGGTGTATCGGCCGCATCGCGCCGCTCCTCGCGACGTATCAATTCACCCGCAAGTGCCATGTAGGCCCGAGATCCACGGGACTGTTTGTCGTAGTACATGGCAGGCACGCCGTGGCTCGGTGCCTCTGCGAGGCGTACATTGCGCGGGATTACCGTGCGGTAAACCTTGTCGCCAAAGTGTTCGTGAAGCTGAGCAGAAACCGCGTTGGTCAAGCTGTTGCGCGGGTCGTACATAGTGCGCAGAATTCCATCGACCTTAAGCGAAACATTTACGCTGCTACGAACCTGTTCTACCGTATCGAGGAGTGCGGACAGTCCTTCGAGGGCAAAATATTCGCACTGCATCGCAATCATCACGCCATCTGCCGCCACCAGACCGTTGAGGGTCAGTAGATTGAGAGAAGGCGGGCAGTCTATAAAAATATAGTCGTAGTCGGCCTGAATCTGTCCAAGAGCCGCACGCAGGCGCC
>JBLIIW010000025.1:0-29120 GCA_047635315.1 Halieaceae bacterium
GCCTACTGATCCCGGTTGGCAAGCAGGAGCAGATGCTTATAGTGGTGGAACGCACTGATGCGGGCTTCGAGTACCGGGAGCTTGAGCCGGTGCGCTTCGTACCGCTGCTGCCGGGCATCGGTAACGTGTAGGGTGGATCATTCGAAGCTCAGTCTGTTCCCCGGCGTCTTTCTGCGCGGAATGCTCATGGGTGCGGCGGATATCGTGCCCGGGGTGTCCGGCGGGACCATCGCGTTCGTTACCGGTATTTACGATCGCCTGCTGGCGGCCCTGAGCTCTGCAGATATGCGCCTTGTGCAATTACTGCGCCGGCAACACTGGCGCGAGGCCTGGGAGCATACGGACGCGGCGTTCCTTCTCACGCTCCTGGCGGGTATCGGCGTCAGCGTTTTTAGCCTGGCGCAGCTGATCAACTTCTGGCTGGAAACCCAGCCTCTGCGTTTGTGGGCTTTCTTTTTTGGTTTGATTCTCGGTTCGGCGCTGCTATTGATGCGTCACGTTAGGGCCTGGTCGCTTGCGGCATGCGGGGGGCTGCTTGGAGGCGCTCTGCTGGCGGCGCTACTGGGGGTGTCGCCCGCCCTGTCCTTGCCACCCCTCGCTGCGAGCTTCTTCCTGGCCGGTTTCCTGGCGATCTGCGCGATGATACTGCCCGGTGTCTCGGGCAGTTTCGTGCTGGTACTTCTCGGTATGTATCCACGCGTCTTGATGGCTATCGAAAGCCTGCACTGGTCGAGGCTGCTGCTGTTAGCGGCCGGTGCTGCCTGCGGACTGTTGCTGTTCGCGCGCTACCTTCACTATCTTTTGCATCGGCATCACGCCGCGACGCTCGCCACTCTCACCGGTTTTCTCATCGGATCGCTGCCGGTGGTCTGGCCCTGGAAGTTGTCAGGGATTGGCGGGGATACGCTGACCGCGTATCCCGTAATGCCGGGCACTTACGCCGCGTCTTCCGGGAGCAGTCAGCTGTTCTTGTGTCTGGGGTTGATGGCTCTTGGCTTCATCATGGTGTGGTTGCTGGAGAATCGTTGGGGTGGGCTGGAGCGCTGAATCGTGAGTCTTTGCCGCGCCAGCCTGCTCGTTCCCATGTGCGTCCTGGCCATGCTCGGGGCCTGTGCCGGCAGACCGCCAGCGCCTATTGAGGATCGCAGCCGGCCGGGGATTTCTGCTGTAGGGAGTCGCTATACGGTATTGCGCGGCGATACGCTGTTTGCGATCGCCTTTCGCCATGGGCTCGACTACCGTCGACTGGCCGCGGCGAATGCCATATCTGTGCCCTATACTATTTTCCCCGGCCAGGCACTGCTACTTGCTGAGAGCGAGCCAGCCCGGTCTCCGTTGAGTCCGCCGGCAGGTGCGCGGGCCCGCAGCGTGGATGCCAGCCCCGGCGCTGTGGATCGCGGGGGCACTTCTTCGGCCGCGACAGCGGTTGCGCCGACCTCGGCAACGCCAACACCGAAGCCCAAGACCCAAAAAAAGGCGGTAGCAGCAGCGACCCCATCGACCGCCGCCGCGATGGTAAACACACCCGTGGGCCACTGGGGTTGGCCGGTAAGGGGCAGGATCCAGCGTCGTTTTGAGACAAGCCTGCACAAGGGGATCGACATCGTAGGTGCGCGCGGCGATAAGGTACTCGCCACTGCCGGTGGACGGGTGGCCTATGCGGGCAGCGGCATAGCGGGTTATGGCCTGATGCTGATTATCCGACATAACGATGAGTATCTGAGTGCCTACGGTCATGCAGATGCGCTGCTGGTGGAGGAGGGCGACGCTGTCAGGGCGGGTCAGACGGTCGCCCTGCGCGGCAGTTCCGGAACGGACTCGGTGAAACTGCATTTCGAAATTCGCCGTCAGGGTCGTCCTGTGGATCCACTGAAGCTTCTTCCCGCTCGCTAGAGCCATGCTTGTTTTGTCATCGCCCGCTGGGTAAGCTGATCGGCCCTGCTAAAATTATGGCCGCCGGACAGAGTGTTTGGTTGGACACGCAGGGTTATGCGGGACGATACCGGATGGATCGATCCAAGGAACACAGCGGGCAACTCAGCGAACAACGCAGCGAGCAACACAGCGGGCGTTTCTCTGGGGGTTCGTCTGCGCAACACGACAGCTCTTCAGCCAGCGTCTCGAAGATTGAGCGCAGCCCGGACAAGGCCGGCCGGGGCCGCGCAACCTCCCTTGATGCCACACAGCTGTATCTCAATGAGATTGGCTTTGTTCCCTTACTGACAGCCGATGAGGAAAAGCACTTCGCCCGGCTGACGCAGAAAGGAGACGAGGCGGCGCGCCGTCGTATGATTGAGAGCAACCTTCGCCTGGTGGTAAAGATTGCCCGCCGTTACCTGCACCGTGGCATGAGCCTTCTCGATCTCATTGAGGAGGGCAACCTCGGGCTCATGCGCGCCGTAGAAAAATTTGACCCGGAGCGCGGTTTCCGTTTTTCCACTTATGCAACCTGGTGGATTCGCCAGACAATTGAGCGGGGGATCATGAATCAGGCGCGTACCATTCGCTTGCCTATCCATGTTGTGAAGGATCTCAACGGGTGCCTGCGTGCGGCGCGGGAGCTGGCCCAGAAGCTGGATCACGAGCCCACCACACACGAAATTGCCGACCGACTGCACAAGCCCGACCATGAGGTGGCCCGTCTGCTTGGGTTGAATGAGCGCGTCAGTTCCGTGGATGCACCCATGGGACCCGACAGTGAGTCCACGGTGGTGGAAACTATTGCCGATGACCACGGCCGGGACCCTGCAGATGAGTTACAGGATAAACTGGTTCACGACAGCATCGTCGTATGGCTTAAGCAACTGTCAGAGAAGCAGCGAGAGGTGGTAGTACGACGTTTTGGTCTGCTTGGGTACGATAGCAGCACCCTGGAGGAGGTGGGGCAGGAAATCGGCCTGACCCGTGAAAGGGTCCGGCAGATTCAGGTGGAGGCGCTCAAGCGCCTGCGCTGCCTCCTCGAACGCGAGGGGCTATCCGCCGAGGCACTGCTGCAACAGTAGGCGCCGCTGTAGCGACAGGCGCCGCAAGTAATAGGCCCTAGCGTTCCAGTAGCGCGAGCTTGCCGGGCTTGCCTGCCCACTCTTCGGCATCAGCCGGCGATTCTTTCATTTCCGTAATGCAGGGCCACACCTCTGCCAGTTCTGCGTTGAGTTCCAGGAAAACCTGTTGATCTTCCGGCAGCTCATCCTCGGAAAATATTGCGTCCACCGGGCACTCTGGCTCACAGAGGGCGCAATCAATACACTCATCGGGGTGGATGACCAGAAAGTTCGGACCCTCGTAGAAGCAGTCGACCGGACATACTTCTACGCAATCCGTGTGCTTGCACTTAATACAGTCTTCACCCACCACAAATGTCATGCGGAACGTTCTCCTATCGATACTATTGATGCGAAAGGCGCGAAGTGTAGCGATAAGCCCGCGTCTTTAGAAGTGGCTTCAGTCGAGCATTTCGCGCAGTCGGTAAAGCAGGTCCTGTGCCTGGCGCGGACTAAGCTGATCCGGGTCGGTTTCCTGCAGGAGACTGAGGGCCGGGTGGTCTGTTCCCGCCACGAAGAGATCGCCTTGGTCCGGATGGACCTGGGCAGACAGCGCTCCGCGCCCGTCCTCCGTTTCCAGCTCCGAGAGCTTTTGCGCTGCGGCGCGCAGGACCGGTGCGGGAACGCCGGCCAGCTTAGCCACCTGTAATCCGAAGCTGCGGCTCGCTGGCCCCTCCTGGATGCGGTGCATGAAGACCACATGATCCCGGTGTTCCACCGCATCGAGATGGACATTGCGCACCGTGGATATTTGCTCCGCGAGTGCTGTCAGTTCGAAGTAGTGAGTAGCGAACAGGGTGAAGGCCCGCAGGTCCCGGGCCAGATGTACTGCGGCCGCCCAAGCCAGAGACAGCCCGTCGAAGGTGCTGGTACCCCGGCCCACCTCGTCCATCAGCACCAGGCTCCGCTCGCTGGCGTTGTGCAGGATGTTGGCCGTTTCCGTCATTTCCACCATGAAGGTAGAGCGACCGCTGGCCAGATCATCGGAGGCGCCGATGCGGGTAAAAATGCGATCCATCATCGACAGGCAAGTGGCCTGTGCCGGCACGTAGCTGCCTATATGGGCGAGCAGCACGATGATTGCGTTCTGGCGCATGTAGGTGGATTTGCCGCCCATATTCGGGCCGGTAATCAGTAGCATGCGACGTTCGGCGTCCAAGAGCGTGTCATTGGCGATGAAGGGTTCGCTGAGAACCTGCTCGACCACGAGGTGACGCCCCTGCTCTATCTCCAGCAGGGGCGTAGCGCTGAAGGTTGGCCGACACATCTCAAGTTCCCGGGCCCGCAGGGCCAGATTGCTGAATAGGTCCAGCTCTGCGATGGCCGCGGCGCTTGTTCGCAGGGGAGCAAGCTGCGCCTGCAGAACGCCTATTAGCGCTTCGTAGAGTTGCTTTTCACGTGCCAGGGCGCGGCTTTTGCTGGATAGGGCCTTGTCTTCGAATTCCTTGAGTTCCGGGGTGATGAAGCGCTCGGCGTTCTTCAGGGTCTGCCGGCGCTGGTAGTGCTCGGGTGCGCGGTCGGACTGACTGCGGCTGAGCTCGATGTAGTAACCGTGAACCCGGTTATAGCCGACTTTGAGCGAGGCCAGGCCGGTCGCTTCGCGCTCGCGTATTTCCATGGCCAGAAGCACATCAGCGGCGTTCTCGCTGATGGCGCGCAACTCGTCCAGTTGCGCATCGTAGCCGGTTCCGATAACGCCACCGTCGCGGATCAGCACCGGTGGGTTGTCGACCAGCGCGCGCTCCAACTCATCGATCAGTTCCGGGTATTCGCCCAGGGCGTCGTGAATTTTTCTCAGCATTTCTGCGGCGCTCTGCGCCGTCGCAGCTCGCAGCGCCGGCAGGACGCGCAGGCCGTGCAGGAGGCGGCACAGATCCCTGGGCCGGGCGCTGCCGAGGGCGACCCGCGTCATGATGCGCTCCACATCACCGATGGCACCCAGTTCATCGCGGATACCCTCAAAACTGTCTCCGGGCAGCAGTGTTGCGATGGCACTCTGGCGGCTGAGCAGTTCTTGCGGGTCGGTTAGGGGGCGGTGCAGCCAGCGCCGCAGGAGTCGGCTGCCCATGGGCGTGCGACAGCGGTCCAGTACCGACATGAGCGTATGCGTATCCCCACCAGTGAGGTTGCGATCAATCTCCAGATTACGCCGAGTTGCCGCGTCCAGAATGACACTGTCTTCCCGGCGCTCCGCAGCTACGGCGGTGATGTGGGGCAATCCGCTGCGCTGCGTATCGCGCACATAATTGATCAGACAACCCGCAGCGCGCAGCGCCAGACTGAGATCCTCGCAGCCAAAACCGCGCAGGTCGTGAGTCTGGAACTGTTCCTTCAGCGAGCGCTCGGCGCTCTCCAGATCAAACTCCCAAGCCGGTTGTGAGCGTGCTCCGGGGCGACTGGTGACGTGGACATTGCTAAACTGCTCGTGGTACAGCAATTCTGCCGGATCCAGGCGTTCGAGTTCGCCCAGCAACGCCTCCTCCCCATGAACTTCCATGACCCGAAAGCGGCCGCTACTCAGGTCCAGCCAGGCCAGCCCAAAGTGATCCTGCTGGCCCAGTACCGCGAGCAGCAGCTGTTCCCGACGTTCCTCAAGCAGGGCTTCATCACTGAGCGTCCCCGGGGTCACTATGCGCACAACCTTGCGCTCGACCGGACCCTTGCTGGTCGCCGGATCACCGATCTGCTCGGCGATGGCGACCGAGATGCCGGCCTTTACCAGGCGGGCGAGGTAGGGCTCTGCCGCATGGTAGGGAATACCCGCCATAGGAATGTCTTCGCCGGCTGATTTACCCCGCGCGGTAAGCGTAATATCCAGCAGTTGCGCAGCGCGCCGCGCATCCTCATAGAAGAGTTCATAAAAATCGCCCATGCGATAGAACAACAGTTCCTGGGGGTGCTGCCGCTTGATGCTGAGGTACTGCGCCATCATCGGCGTGTGCTGGGGGCTTTGGCTGGACAAGGGGGTTCGCTGTGGGACGTAAAAACGCGGAGTGTACGGCATGCGTCGGGAGGCGACCAGTGGGCGGGCGTCACTGCGTGCCTGCGGCCTGTTCGTCGCGCTCCTGCACCGCTATGATGCGGCATCAGGCACTGTAAAGGTGCCGCGCGGTGAGGGGTCACTAGCGCCACTATGGGAATCGAAATCAACAAAGCCGATTTCGACGGAGAGGACCGCGAGCGCTTTGCTGCGCGCCTCGACCAGCAGCTCGAGCAACTCGCGCAGCTATTGGCTGATCCCGGGTTCGGCCGCGGGCCGGCAACACTGGGTGCGGAACTTGAACTCTATATCGTCGATAGCGCCGGACGCGCTTTACACGACAATACCGCGCTGTTCGCCGCCGCGGCAGACCCGCAACTCACTCTCGAGTTGAATCGCTATAACCTCGAGTACAACCTCAGTCCGCACCATCTGGTTGACGGGGGTCTACTCGCTACGGAGCGGGAAATAGTCGGCAAACTCGAACAGCTTTCCGCGCTTGCGGCGCAACGCGATGCGGCAATCGTGCCCGTCGGCATTCTCCCGACCCTGCGCAGGGAGGACTTTGGCGCCCACTGCATCACCGACCGGCACCGCTATCGCGCCCTGGTAAAGCAGCTCATTGATCGGCGTGGCACGGACTTCTATATTGATATCAATGGTGCTGAGCCCCTGCAACTGGCCATGGCGGATATTACCCTGGAGGGGGCTAATACGTCGTTTCAGGTTCACCTGCGCGTCGATCCGCAGGACTATGCCAGTACCTACAACGCCATACAGCTGGCCACGCCGCTGGCGGTGGCTATTTCCGCGAATTCTCCGGGGCTTTTCGGGCATCAGCTGTGGGATGAAACACGCATACCGCTTTTTAAACAGTCCATTGATACGCGCCACAGCGATCGCTACAGCTGGCATGCGCCAGCCCGGGTCAGTTTTGGTCATGGCTGGGTCCGTCGTGGTGCTTATGAGCTGTTTGAGGAAACGGTGCGTCTCTATCCGACCCTGCTTCCCGCTTGCGCTCCCGACGGGCTTTCGGGTTTCGCCGCAAAGGTGCCGGAGCTCGCGGAGCTGCGCCTTCACCAGAGCACGGTATGGCTGTGGAATCGGCCGGTTTATGATGATGCTGACCACGGGCACCTGCGTATCGAAATGCGCGCCCTGCCAGCGGGGCCTTCGGCTGTAGACATGGTGGCCGGCGCCGCCTTGATGATCGGCCTCGGGGCTGGACTGCGCGACCAGATGGAGCGTCTGCTCCCGGCGCTGCCCTTCGGCCTCGCGGAGCACAATTTCTATCGCGCTGCCCAGCATGGACTGGCCGCACAACTGGTGTGGCCCGGCGCGCGGCAGCACGGACTACAGGAGCGCGCCCTGAGCGATATCCTGGCTGATCTTTTGCCGACCGCCGATGCGGGTTTGCGCTCCCTGGGGGTATCCCAGGCGGAACGCGACCGCTATCTGGGCGTTATTGACGCACGACTTGTGGCGCGCCGGAACGGCGCGAGCTGGCAGCGCGACTACACCCAACAGCTAATGCAGCGCGGTAGCGCCAAGGAAGCGGCCCTGACTGCCATGCTCGATCAGTACCGGCGCCTCAGCGCCAGCAACCGCCCGGTGGCGGAGTGGCCCCTGTGAGGCGTTTTCGTTTTTACCGCGATCCGGATGCGACACTTGCGGGTAGCAGCGACGAGGATTTTCTGCGCCGCCTCGGTGGTCCCGCCTGCCTGTTTTTCTCAGGTAAAGATAGCGGCCGCACGCGGGCGTTGGTAACCCTACTACACGGCAACGAACCCTCCGGACTTATGGCGGTGCGCCGTTGGTTGCGCTCGGGACAGCGGCCTGCGGTAAATTTGCTGTGTATCGTGGCATCTGTACACGCGGCACTGGAGCCACCCCTGTTTATGCACCGCATGCTGCCGCGAGCGCGGGACCTCAATCGCTGCTTCCGGCCACCGTTCAATGATGAGCAGGGTCGCGTTGCGGAGGAAATTCTCGAGTTGCTGCTGCTGCATCACCCGGAGGCGGTGGTAGATATGCACAACACCTCGGGTTCCGGACCGGCCTTTGGTGTCTGCACACATCTTGACCGGCATCATGATGCGCTGGTCTCCGGGTTTACCCGTCGACTTATCGTCTCTGAAATGAATCTCGGCGCGCTGATGGAACGCAGCGACGAGCGCTGTCCCACGGTGACCGTGGAGGTTGGTGGGCGTCTCGACGATGAGGCGCACCTGCTGGCGTGGGAGGGTTTGCAGCGCTATGCCAGCGCCGGGCAGGTGCTGGCGGCCGAAGAGGACAAGGACTGGGGATTGGAGATTCTCCACGACCCGATCCGCCTGGAACTGCGCGAAGGCGTTACCCTGACCTATAGTGAGCAACTGCGCCCCGGGCACGACATCACCTTGCGTCCCGATATCGAACATCACAACTTCGGCACGGTTAATTCCGGGACTCCCCTGGGTTGGATTACTGGCGATCCGCAGGCGCTCTTTCGCGCTATAGATGCGCGGGGCCGCTGCGCAGTGGATGCGCTGGTGCGCGTTGCGGACGGCTGCCTGTATCCGGCGCGTTCGCTGAAACTGTTCATGATCACCACCAACGCGGCTATCGCTGAGTCGGACTGCCTGTTTTACGCGGTGGCCGATGATGGGCGCCCGATCCAATAAAGATCCTGTTGACATGTCGCCGACGGCGACATGTGCCTCGCTAGCAACTGGTTTTGTTCACATTTGACACCTTATGATGGTTGCATTCGCTGCGATAACAACTGATTATATATACAGTAGTTTTGCGCAGGTCGCTGAACCGACAAGTTCATGGCAGCGGTAACTACCGGCGCGATGGTTGCGTCATCCGCAGCTACACAAGCAGCGCAAACAAAACAAGGCAATGGCCCGGAAAATCACCAGCCAGTCACCGTGAGGAGAGCAGAGCATGAACGCAAACAAGGAAAAGGCACTGGAAGCCGCCCTGAGTCAGATTGATCGTCAGTTTGGCAAGGGCACAGTGATGCGAATGGGTGACAACGATCGCGTGGCTATACCGTCTATTTCCACCGGTTCCCTGGGGCTTGATATCGCGCTGGGTATCGGGGGGCTCCCTAAGGGACGTATTTGCGAAATCTTCGGGCCGGAATCTTCCGGTAAGACGACGCTGACGCTGCAGGTTATCGCCGAGGCGCAAAAGGCGGGTGGTACCGCCGCGTTTATCGATGCGGAGCACGCTCTCGATCCGATCTACGCGGAAAAACTGGGTGTGAGGATAGACGACCTGATCGTTTCGCAGCCTGATACGGGAGAACAGGCGCTCGAAGTGACGGAAATGCTGGTGCGCTCCGGCGCCGTGGATGTGCTGGTGATTGACTCTGTCGCGGCACTGACACCGCGTGCAGAGATAGAAGGCGATATGGGCGATTCGCACGTGGGCCTGCAGGCCAGACTGCTCAGCCAGGCTATGCGCAAGCTCACCGCCACGATCAAGCAGACCAACTGCCTGGTGATTTTCATCAACCAGATTCGTATGAAGATTGGCGTTATGTTTGGCTCGCCGGAAACAACAACCGGTGGTAACGCGCTGAAGTTCTATTCCTCCGTGCGCCTGGATATTCGTCGTATCGGCGCAGTGAAAGACGGCGATGAGGTCGTGGGCAACGAAACGCGGGTCAAGGTGGTCAAAAACAAGGTTGCACCACCGTTTAAACAGGCAGAGTTCCAGATCATGTACGGACGTGGAATTTACCGTACCGCCGAGGTTATTGACTGGGGAGTGAAGCTGAATCTGGTCGACAAGTCTGGCGCCTGGTATGCCTACAAGGGCGACAAGATCGGCCAGGGTAAGGCGAACGCCTCCAAGTTCCTCGAGGATAACCCGGCAGTGTGGAGTGAAATCGAGAACCAGATTCGGCTGCAACTGTTGGATGCGGGGCCTCTCGCCGAGAAAGAAAAGCAAAGGCAGGCCGAAGCAGATGTGCAAAGCGCCAAAGCGGGAAAAACGGCTAAAGCAGAGAAGGCCGAGAAAGTCGCAATCAGTGATGGGCTAAGCTAGCCCCCGGGCATTGTGCGATGAGGGCTGCCCGGCGGGTAGCCTGCTTTCCTCTTCGGGCGCTGGAGCAACCACTTCCCCTTACCACAGCTCCAGCGCCTTTTTTACTGAGCGCACCCCAGGTATGCGTCTTACCCTTTTTGAATGTCGATACGGATGAAAATCGGTCGAATGAGTCCCCGACACGCGGCCATGGATTTGCTTGGGCGTCGCGAGCATTCGCAATGGGAACTGCAGCGTAAACTCAATAAACGCTACACGCCCGATGAGGCGCGCGAAGTCATTGATCAACTGGCCGAGGAAGACCTGCAGAGCGATCAGCGTTTTGCACGCAGCTACGCAAGGACGCGGGTTTTACGGGGGCATGGCCCGCTTCGAATCATAGCTGAGCTGCGGCAGCGGGGCGTTACAGAGGAGAACATCCACTCAGCCCTTGCTGTGGTGCTGCGTGAAGAGCAGTGGAACTGGCCGGCGCTGGCGCGCGCGGCGCTGGAACGTCGCTTTGGTACAACTCCTCCCGACAGCCTGCGCGAAAAAGCCAGGCGACTGCGCTTTCTTAATCAGCGCGGCTTTGGTGGACAGTGCGATGCACTGTCCGATCTTTTTCCCAACTAGCGGTTCACTCCCGCCGCTTGTTCGCGAACATTTTTGCGCTTTAGCGATCTTTCTCGGGCTCGGAGACGAGGCGAATCGGGATCGGCCGGTGCGCGTCCAGATGGACGTCGCGCTGGGGGAAAGAAATACTGATCGCGGCGGCATTGAACTCTTCATAGATCGCTTTGCGCAGCTCTGACGCGACGCGCGGGTAATCGCGCTGGGCGAAACAACGCAGCCACAGCACCAGCGCGTTGTCGCCAAAGTCCTCGAAGGTGACCACCGGGTCGGGCTCCGCCAGAACCTCCGGATTGGCGCGTGCCACCTGCACAAGCAGTCGCATCGCCTCCCCGACATCGCTGCCGTAGGCAATGCCAATCGGAATAACGATACGCAGTTTGGGGCTGCTCAGTGACCAGTTAGTCACCACATTAGTAATCAGCTCCTTGTTGGGGATCAACAGCTCCTTGCCCTCGAAGGTTTCGATAACCGTGGCGCGGGCGTTGATGCGCGTAACCGTGCCATCGGCGCCGCCGGCGTGGATGATATCGCCCACTCGGATAGGTCGTTCGAAAAGTACGATCAGGCCGCTGATGAAGTTGGCGACAATTTCCTGAAGACCGAAGCCTATGCCGACGCCCAGCGCGGCGACCAGCCACTGCACTTTGGACCACTGGAATCCCAGCATAGCCAAAGCTATGGACAAGCCGATGCCGAGAATCAGGTACTGCATGAGCATGCCTGTTGCGTAGCGGCTACCGGGCGATACTGCGCTCCATTCGATGAGAAAAACCTTGATCAATGGCGGCAGATGGCGAGTGAGCAGAAAGGTCACGATGATCGTCAGAGCCGAGAGCAGCAGCGTAGATACGGTGATATTGCGCAGTTCCCCAACAGGCAGCGTGACGTCCTCCGTGCTCCACAGAACGATGCTGTCAAATACGGACAGCGCGGGCAGTGCCGGTGACCAGATAAGCCAGAGCAGACTGCCAATCGTGAGTAGCCTGAACAGGTTAAGGAGCTGCGAGTAGGCCGAGGATAGCGAGGTAACGTCCTCTGTATCCTCGTCGCTGTCAGCACGGTTTTCGCTGGCTTCGTCGCTCGACGCCTCCCGTTCCCGTTCGCGCTTCTCGGCGCGAGCCTGGCGCTCCAGATGACCGCGGTGGATCAGCAGGATGCGCTGCAGGATATTGCTGAACAGCAGGGTAATGACGACCGTTGCGATCGACAGACCCAGCGCAAGAAGATACAAATGCGCCGCGAACAGCTGCCCGCTGAGGTGCATGAAGATAACAGCCGCGGATACTGCAAGCGCGATCCGCAGGAATAGCCGTGTCAGCGCGTCGGCATCGAACTGGCGACTGCGCAGCAAGCGCAAAAAGACGATGAGCATCACGACTGCCGCCGACAGACTGCCGATTGCAGCGAGAGGCCCGCCGCTATCGGTCGGTGAGCTGCCGCGGCCATATACCGTTAGCATCAGTGCCAGCATAATGGCCATCCGTCCCCAGGATAAGTCCCGTGTGGCTAGGTCGACCTTCTGGCTATTCCATTTCAGCAACCGCCGGCCGGCACCGTGACGATCGCTCAGGCGATCCATAAATACTAGAGGCAGCATCACCAGGCCGGCCCACTGCAAGGCCTCCTGAAACCCGATGGCAGCGAGATTGCTGCCCAAAAGATTAAAGCCCTGCGCCAAAAGGATCAGCAACAGCGGCAGCGGTAGTGCGCGTAAAAAAGTGAGGCCCAGAGCCTGTAAAACCAGGGTGGCACTCTCATTCCGGGGCCGGATGGGCTTGCTCAGCATGGCCTTGAGACGGCCGCGTATCTTGCGATGTCGCAGGAGCAGTATCAGCAACAGGGCAAGTAGTAGCAGGAAGCTGGAATCGCCGAGTAAATCAGGCCACTGCCAGACTACGGTCGCCACCGGCCGCAGCTCGCCCAGGTTGCGCAGCTGATCCAGCAGTCGTGCCGGATCGGCATAGGCATAGTTGCGGACCCATAACAGGTTGCCGGTCAGGAAGCTCTTGTAGCTGCGGGCTGACTTCGCGAGCTCAGCTGTTGCCTGGTTACTGTCCACCAGCAGTCGCAGGAGGGTGTTCTGGGCGGTGAGGTTTTCCTGCAGTAAATCGCGTCGCTGGTCGTAAAGCTGTGTGGCTGTGCGCTTTTCCAGCGCGGAGAAGGCCGCTGCCTCGCCCATGAGCGCTGCGTAAAATGTCCCTTGGTCTCCCAGTCCGCGCAGATCTTGCTCCGTATCAATGGCACTGATGGAGACTGCGGCTATTTCGTCGTTGCGCTTGCGGCTTCTAGACAGAATGAAACGTGAATCCGGCAGGCTGGCAAGCCGCGTGAGCATAACCTGTCCGAGGCGTGACTCCAGGCCAGCGACCTCAAGGCGGCGCTGGGTTAGCGCGGAGTCCTGATCGATATGCTCTGTTGTCTGTCGTGTATCGGCGATCTCCACCCGGGTGCTTGCGATCGACTCCGCGAGTGTCTGGAAGCCTTGGATTAACTGGAGGTTAGCGTCAGCGACCTTGCCTATGGGCGCGGGAACGACATCCAGTTGCGCCAGCATACGGCGCGTTTCTGAGCTGAGCTGCATTGCAGCACTCTGGCGTAGCTCGGCGGCGGCGTTGCGTAATGCTCCCAGCAGGGCATCCACTTCAGCGGTCGATGCATCCAGCCAGGCGACGCGCGCGGCGCGCACATTATTCAGGATTGTGGCGGCGCTGAGCTGCGTCTTGATGCGCTCCTCCTCCGCGGCGAGCGCCTCGCGACGTACTTCTGCGGCTAGCTTGGCGATGAGCAGCTCCAGGCTGGCATCCGCAGTATCCACAATGCTTTTATTCGCGCTGTGCAGGTTCTCGGCTATCACCGTCATACGATCACGCAGTGACGCTTCGGTTTTAGCCGTATTAGCCATGGCATCCAGCGCCTGCTTTCGGTCTCGGGACCAAGCCGCGCGCTGGCTGTCTATAGAGGCAACCTCAGCCACGATGGTGGCCAGGTCTGGATTGGTGCCGATGCGCCGCTGAATCGTGCTCGGGGCGTTCTGGATATCGCGAACCCGCGCCTTGAAGTCAGCAATCGTTGCTTCGCCGTTGCTTAGCTGCTCCTGCAAGTCCGACAGAGCCAGACGCTCGTCTGCGCTTTTTTGTATGGCGGCGCTGGCAGCTTGCAGGGTACTGCTCAGCGCGGCGCGCTTGTCATCGGACAGACTGCTATCGTTACTGAGCAACTCGCTTAGCGACTGGATCTGCGCGGCATCTACTGCGGCCGTCGATACCGCGGCCGGCAGCAGCGTCGCAACTATCGCCAGGAGTGCCAGTAGCAGGGATGCGAGGCTGCTGCGTGAGCGGGCGGCCCGGGAGCGCGGGATGCCGGCGTTAGCCCGCTGAGCGTCAGCGGACAGACAGCGGCTATCCTCGGCGCCGTGAGCCGCTGCCCGGAGCGTGTTCATTCAGGTCTACTCCAGCAGTCTGCTGCGCAGATCGGCTGCCCAGCGCTGCAGTTTTTCCGTGTTCTCAGGTCCCATGCGCAGGAGTTGTTTTTGTAGGTCGCTAGCGGACTCCAAAGTGGGGTCAGCATAGGCGTACAGGGCACCTTTACTAACCAGCTCGATAGGGCCGTCCTCGATGCTGGACGCTCCGAGCACGCCGTCCAGCGCCGCTATCAGCGTATTGTCCATGGCAGCAGCGGGGTAGCCCAGAGAGGCGTAGGCCTCCTCCAACTGCGGACGGAAGTCGTGAAACAGTTTTACCAGCGTGTCTACGGGCAAGGTCGTGACGGCGGCGACCAGCGCGTCGTAGCGGCGATAGCTGTCTTCATTCAGGAAACGACGCTGCCCTTCTTTAGTGACTGAAAAGTCGCCATCTGGACGGGCGATACTCAGGGTTCGAAGCGGCACCAGGCCGCGCGCCAGCTGATCGCTGGCGGCAATACCACGATCGATCAGCCAGGGAGCGGAATACCCGGCCCCAATAGCGGGCGCGAGCTGCAGTCCGACGACCTCGATGGCCTCGCGAAGCTGTGCATCGGTTTCCTCTGGCGTCGGGGGCGCAGGTTCCGCCTGTTGTGGATCCTCGGTGGGTTCCGGAATGTCCGGCGCCTCAGCTATCGCCAGAGCGGGTGTTGGGCGCGGTGGGGAAATTGCTGCTGGGGCGACCACTGGCGGGGCAGCGATCTCCGGCTCTGGGGGCGGTGCATCAGTGCCTCCAGGCGTCAGCAGATAGGCCCCGCCGGCGAGGATCAGTACCGCGACCGCGGTGACCAGTGTCTGCGTGCTGTGGCGATTGCTGCTGTTGCCGTCGCTGAGTCGATCTTTGTTGTCAGCTTGCATGGCATGACTCCTTTTCGCTGATTGTAGTAGCGTTCCGGGAGTATTCTACCTGAGCTGAGCTGCGCGCGTGTCTGCCTAGCAGGGGTCAGCGTCGGTCAACCGCTGGGAGCGCGGATTCGACGAATGCGCTTATTCAAGGGTCTGCGGGGGCGTGTCGGGCTTCGCATAGGCCATCCGGCGCTCATGCCGGCCCCGGTAGTAACTGTCCAGACCCGCAATTGCGACGGTGTCTGCGAGTGCCGGATCCAGAGCGCCATCCTCCCTAAGAGCCTCTTGTGGCACCTCCAGTTGACGAATCTCACCGATCAGCAGGTGCGTGCCGTTGATGGCAAGATAATGCTCCTCGCGCAGGGCAATCGCCATGCGCACCCGGGCTTCAGCCACGAAGGGCGCGGCAAACCCCTGCAGCCAGTGTTCTGTCAGGCCGGTGGCAGCGAACTCTGAGATCTCCCGGGGATAGCGTGCGGCGGTCTGGTGCGCGGCCTCAATAATATCCGCGTGCACATGGTTGATGGTGTAGACGCCGGTTGCACGGATGTTCCCCAAGGTGTGCCGCTCGGCACTGTCGGGACGCAGAACGAGCGCCAGTAGGGGAGGGTGCGAACCGAGGTGCACCAGTGAGCTCATGATTGCGAGATTACTCTGTCCGCGACCATCGACACTGCCGACCAGGACCGCCGGTTTGAAACCGGTGACCGAATTGATGAGCAATGCTCTTCGCCGGCGATCCAGCGCCGCTATGTCAGTGTGATTCAGGTGCATCGTGTTCAGCGTTGAAGCCGCTGCCGTAGAGTCTGCGATAGCGCCAGCGGGCCCACAGGGCATAGGCCATGTCGACCGCGTAGCGAATCAGGGGCCCGCGCAAGATCCGCAAAAGACCTGCCTTTGAGGTCCCTTCCCATGCGGCCACATTGGCGTCAGCGCCGCGCAGCCACTGCCCGTCGGCGCGCTGCAGGTGGAGTGTGCGCAGCAAGGTGTCCTGGTCCGGCCCGCTGTCGGCGGATAGGCTGTGAATGTCGACGATGTTCAGTGCGTCACCGCGCGACCGCTTCAGCTCGGCAATCTCGTTCGCGCACAGGGGGCATTGCCCATCGTAAAAAAGCGTATCGACGGGCTCACTGTTGCTATCCGGATTCACGGCTGGCACCGCTAATGGGCTCGAGACTGGGGCTTTCGAGCCCGCTGTAGGACTCGCGGACCAGTCTTCAGGTCCATGCCGCAGCTCGACAGGCCAAGCCACTTCCACAAGTAGCAGCGACCGAACACGCTATTACAGACCAGTGCGACTGCTGCTAGTAGCGCTAGCCCCTGAAGCATGCCCAGATGCGCACTGTGTACCACCCAGCCAGTGAGCATCGCGGCCAGGCACAAACGTACCACAGCCTCGACCTTGCCAATATTGCGTTTGATCATGAAAAACCACATGCGCTCATTTATCTATCTCTAGGGCAAGTACGTCGGTGCACCCGGGTTGGATGGATATCAGGCGAAGTTGTCTGCCATTGGGGCCTCGCGCTGTCGTCGTCGTCGATGGACACTGCGGATACGATGCGCCGCTTCTCGTGTTCAGGACCCGGCGCTGTCGCCGTAGCGCTCCTTAAGCCCCGCAGCTTTTAGCTGCTGTGTGTAGGGTTCAGGCGAATCGGCTGAGGCGAGTTGCGAGCGTGCAATCCAGCCCATTGGGGCTTGCACGATGGGCAATTCCACACCGGTCATTCGGGTCACACGGTTGTCGAAACGCATGGGGAGATTCTTCTTGGGTCGTAATTTGTGCTCAGCCCGCTGGCGGGCCACGCCTCGTGATAGTAAATATTCCTGATTTCTCCGTAAAGGTCGAATTTACATTGACCCGCACTGCTGTGGGATAGAAAATTGACGTTGTAAACATAACGCTAATATAGGGCTCAAGTAATGAATACGCATCAACCGATCACTGCGCTTCGGCTACTTACCTCTGCCGTAGCGCTGGCAACCGTTGCCACCGCTGTGCCGACCCTGTCGCAGGGCAGAGGCATGCTGGAAGAGGTTATTGTTACAGCGACCAAGCGGGCGCAGACTCTTCAGGAGATCCCTATCGCTGTATCTGTGGTGAGTGCCGAGCAGATTGAGCAGGCACAGGTACTGGATATCAAAGATCTGCAGACCCTCGTTCCCAGTCTTAAAGTGACCCAGTTGCAGGGCAGTGCGCAAACTAACTTCATCATTCGCGGATTCGGTAACGGTGCGAACAACCCCGGTATCGAACCTTCCGTAGGGGTGTTCATCGACGGCGTTTACCGCTCTCGTGTGGGCAGCGCACTTGCTGACTTGCCGAAGCTGGAGCGCGTCGAGGTGCTTCGCGGCCCGCAGAGCACGCTGTTTGGCAAGAACGCGTCGGCTGGTGTGATCAACGTTGTGACAGCAAAGCCGGATGTTGATGGCTTCAGCGGTTCGGTGTCGGCTACCGCCGGTAACTACAGCCAGAAGATCATTAAGGGTGATGTTTCTGGCCCGTTATCCGATAACGTGGGATTTGGCGTGTCCGGTAGCATGAACCAGCGGGATGGTTACTATGACAATGTCGAATTGGGCACCGCACAAAACGAGATTGATCGCTGGAATCTACGCGGCCAGTTGTTGTGGAACCCGAGCGATCGTATGGAAATACGCGTGATCGCCGATGCCGATAGCCTCGATGAGGTGTGTTGTGGTGTGGCCAACCTGCTCAACGGCCCGACCGGCGCGGTGGTGCAGGCTCTGGGTGGCAACCTCGTGCCTGATGACGCATTTGCGTACAAAGGCTTCTACGACTTCGACCCCCAGAACAAGATCGACACGCAGGGCGTGTCGATGCAGATAGACTACGATTTCGACAGCATGACCTTGACGTCGATCACGGCGCTGCGAAAGCTCGAGCAGTTCGATTTGGGTGATGTGGATTACACCAGTGCACGACTGGTGACGCCGGATGCAGCAAACAACAGAGATACGGAGATTGATACCTTCACACAGGAGGTCCGATTGACGTCGGCTGGCGACGGCCCTCTGCAGTGGATGGTGGGTGCGTTTTACTTTACCGAGGAACTCGTTACAGACGGGGCATTTGGTTACGGAGACCAGTTCGCTCCCTATGCTGACTTCCTTATTCAGGGTGCTACCGGCGGTGCCTTGAACCTTGCGGTCGTTGAGGCGATTTTCGGTTTGCCAGCAGGTAGCTCGTTTGCCGAAGGACAGGGTTTCGAGTCAGAGAAGTACACCCTCGATGACGATACGCTGTCGCTGTTTGCGCAGGTTGATTTTGACCTCACAGATGATATGACCCTTACGGTCGGTGCGAACTATACGGAGTCCGACAAAACAGCCTCAGCAAATTTGGTGTCGACCGATGTGTTTGCAACGCTGCCGTTCGGAGGTACTCCTTTTGAAGGACTGCAGGGCCTGCAATTTCTTCCGCCTTTCGTGAACTACGGGAGCGGGTCAAACAACACCGTTGAAGACGGTAAGACCAACGACGATGACATCACTTACACACTGCGTCTCGCTTACGACATCAATCAGAATATCAATATGTATGTGGGCGTCAGCACCGGCTTTAAGGCGACATCCTGGAACCTGTCCCGCGATGCCAAACCCGTTGCAGAGGACTTTGAGGCCTTGGCGGCGGCGGGACTGCTAGTACCGAACCTGGTGCCAGGTACGCGCTATGCGGGGCCCGAGGAGTCAACGGTCTACGAACTGGGTCTGAAAGCTGAGTTCGACACCATTGGATTTAATATCGCGGTATTCTCACAAGAGATTGATGGATTCCAGTCCAATATCTTTAATGGGACCGGTTTTAACTTGGCCAATGCAGGTAAGCAGTCAACCGACGGTATTGAGTTCGACTCGACCTGGTCGCCCATCGAGGGCCTGCGAATATCCTTCGCGGCGACCTGGTTGGATCCTCTCTACGATGACTTCCAGGGCGCGGTTGGTGTCAATGGGCCGGACGACCTCTCGGGACAGCAACCTTCAGGTATTCCGGAGTTGTCTACCAATATTTCGGCGGCCTATAACTTCAATATCGGCGATGCGATGAGCTATGTGCGCATTGAGCACATCTATGAAGATGAGGTTCAGGTCGTCGATAACATCCCGGCGTCTGTTGCCTCTCGCGAGATCAACTCGATCAATGCAAGCTTCGGCATGTCGTTCAGCAATGGTCTTGAATTCAACCTCTGGGGCCGCAACCTGACTGAAGATAAGTACCTGTTGTCTGCGTTCCCCTCGGTGGCACAGGCAGGCAGTATTAGTGGCTATCCGAGCCAGCCACGCACCTATGGCGCGACTTTGAAGTACAACTTCGAGTAAACGGCAAAGGGTTTATCCCCAGGAAAAAGGGCGCTCACTTGAGCGCCCTTTTTTTATGTTGCCCCCACAGTCAACGAAAGGGGCGTCTCAGCTCACTTCTCTGTATTGAGAATAGCTGCTTTGGCTTTGTCCATGTCTACGGCTTCGGCGGCCTTGCCCATGTCTACGGCTTCGGCGGCTTTCTTGTAGTCGATGCCGTCTGTGCTCACCGCCTCGCTGGCCTTATCCATATCGACCACTTCCATGGCCTTCTCCGTATCGACGGCATCGACCAGTTTACCAAGGTCTTGCGCCTGCACGGCGGGCAGCAGCGACAGGGATAGCAAACCCGCAAGCAGAGTAAGTTGTTTCATTGAAATCTCCTGATTTATTGGCACGTTTTGCGCCTTATCAATATGCAGCCTGCGCGCAGGCTGCGTTATGCTGTCCCTTTAACCGTCTCACTGCCGGGACAAGCTTGAATAACGATAACACCACCGGAGAGCAATATGACCGACATTTCGGCCGCGATGCCCTACGATTACCTGTGCCGGCAACTCGAGGCGCTGGTCGAGGACTACGCGGCCTGGCTGGCCAGCGAGCACAGCCCGCCCAAGCTTTTCATAGATACCGATCCGGGTAGTACTATTCTGGTCGTGCGGCAGCGCGAACCATGCGCCCGTCGGCGATCACCGCGTGAATCCGACGGCTGTTTGCGATGGCATCCAGAGGATTGGCTTCGAGGATGAGCAGGTCTGCGCGGTAAGTGGGAAGTATACGCCCCAGTTCATTCTCGAGTCCGAAAAAACGCGCCGGCTGCAGGGTCGCCGCAGCCAGGGCGGCGAGCGGGGAAAGGCCGGCAGCTACCAGTATTTCCAACTCGCTGTGCAGACTGTAACCGGGGATAGCCCAACCGATCGGCGTATCTGTGCCTGCTCCGATGGGCACTCCGGCCTGCGCCAATCTGGGAATCATGGCCAGGGTCCATTCTCCCAGCACGCGGTAGTGTTCATCTGCACTTAATTGGCTCGGCGCGTCCCGCCAACTCTTTGCGACTGCCTCGGGTAGCGTTTCCAGCGCTGCAATCCAGTCGGTGCGCTTGAAGGGCGGATACTGGGTCATCGCATTGAGCCGCGCCGTTGGCACCTGTGTGGTATGCCTGAGCGACGCCAGCACGGTGTCGCAGCGCCTGGGGTCCTCGTTTTGAATAGCCTCGATACGCTGCGCAGTATGTATCTGGCTGCGCAGGCCTAGGCCGGTCTCGCCCAGGCCCGTTTCCAGCATTTGCCGCCGAGCAACCAGCAGTGCCTGAGCATTGGCCGCACAGTCCAGTTCAAGATTGCGCAGGTGTTCCATGGATTGCACCTGCGGACCTGCATCAGAGACCAGCATACTCAGGGGTACATGGGCGGCGATGGGCAGGCCCGCGTTTCCGGCCGCTGCCACCAGAGCCGCAAAGACCTGCGGCGAAACCATTTCGTAAATTTTTACGAAGTCGACGCCCGCATCCTGTAGCTGCCTGATGTTACTGACGGCCGCTTCCGGTGTTGGATTGGCTATACCCATATGCTGAACGTCGCCGCCATCGTAGACAACCGGTTGCCCATCCATCAGCGGTCCGGAGAAGTACAGGCGTGGGGCAATCGCACCGGGCGCACGCAGCTTTTCGACGATGGGCAGCATATTTTCCAGCAGACCGCCGGTGTCGCGGATGCTGGTGATGCCGTAGTCGAGAAACAGGTCTGGCATGAGCTCTGTTAGCCGAGCGTCATAGCTAAGATGAACGTGCATATCCCACAAACCGGGCATGATGTAACGGCCCGTGCCGTCGATGATACGAACAGCGGGGGGGGCGTCGAGGTTCTGTCCCATCAACGCAATGCGCCCGTCGCGAATCAGCAGATCCATGGGCTCGCGTATACCATCGACAGGATCGATGGCCCGGATGTCTCGCAGGAGCAGCGTCTCCGCCGGGTGGGCGCTGCTCGCGCCAACTAGCGTGAGAGCCGCAAAGAGGCAGGCGAACAGCCTTGCCAGCTGTGGGCCCCTGGTGTGGAAGCAACGGGGATTGGGCATAGGGCAGCTCATCTGTGGCGTGAGAATCTGAACACTACCAGGCCACCCCATAGTCATCGCCATAGTCGCTGGCGCCACCCTGGAAGGTGCCGCGCTCGGGGTCCAGGAGAATCGCCGTGATAGGGCTGTAGGTGCGCTCGACGAGCTTCAGGTCGTAGCCCATGGCTTTCAGGCGTTCCCGGGTGTAAGGCGGTGTCTGGCGCGTGACATCGAGGCGCCCGGGCTCACTCTGGTGCGCGCCAAAGGAACTCTGCATCTGGTAACTGGTGATGTTGTGCGCCTCGGCGGCCTGTTGGACGTTCATGCCGAACTCGACGATATTGAGAAAGAATTGCAGCAGGTTCTGATCCTGCGTATCGCCGCCCTGTACGGAGAAAGCCATGATCGGCTTGCCGCCCTTGAGTGCAAGGCTGGGCGTGAGTGTTACCCGTGGCCGCTTTCCCGGTGCGACTACGTTATAAGGGTTGATAGCTGCATCGAGGACGAAGCTCTGCATGCGCTGGCTCAGGCCGATACCCGTATTGCCGGCAATAAATGCCGGAATCCAGCCGCCGCTGGGCGTGACCGAAATCACCCAGCCATCGGCGTCTGCGGCCTGGATCGAGGTCGTGCCCGCCAGAAATCCCGCCCGGTGATCCATGCTGCTGGCCTGCTGGAAACCCGGCGCACCCTCGGCGTTGGCAACAGGTGGATTGGGGGTCCATGCCTCCAGCAATTCCGGGAACGGGTTGTCTCCCTTCTGGAACAGGTAGGGGTCGCCGGGTCGCGCCGCGGGGTCGTTGCCTTGCGTGTTGATCAGCGCGCGGCGGCTCGCCGCATAGTCCTTGGATAACAGCCCCTCAATCGGTTCTGCGGGGGGCAGGTAGGGGTCGCCGTAGTAGAAGTCTCGATCGGCGAATGCGAGGTTCATTGTCTGGTACAGCGTGTGGATGTAATTGGCGCTGTTATAACCCATAGCCTTGAGGTCAATTTCTTCCAGAATATTCAGGGCCTGCAGCATCGCCGGTCCCTGCACCCAGGTCGTGAGCTTGTATACGTCGATGCCTTTGTATCGTGTGCTCACGGGCTCTTCGATATGCACCGTCCAGTTCGCGAGATCTTCCTTAGTAAAAAGCCCCCCCTGCGCGCGTGTTGCGCGCACGATTTCCGCGGCGATATCCCCCCGGTAGAAACGCTCATAGGCGGCGTAAATGGCTTCCTTGCGGGTTTTTCCCGCCGCGAGCGCGGCCGTTTCCGTGTCTACCAGGGCCTGTAGCGTGCGCAACAGGTCCGGCTGATAAAATAGGTCGCCGCCCCGCGGAGCCGCGCGTTTTGTCGGATCGTTCGGGTCCAGATTGGGCAGGAAGACGCGACTGGAATTGGGCCATTGGGACAGCAGCTCCCGGCGCCGTTCCATGTTGTTGGCTTGTACCTCTTCCACGGGGTAGCCCGCAGCCATCTCCATGGAGGGTTTGAGTACCGCAGCAAGACTCAGGCGGCCGTACTCTGCGAGCATCACCATCAGCCCACCGGGGGTACCCGGGGTGACGGCAGCAAGGGAGCCGTACTCCGGGGGATAAAGCATGCCCTGTTCCCTAAAGAACTCAGCGGTAGCTCCGCTTGGCGCGACCCCGAGGGCGTTAATGCCCAGCACCTTCCCGGTTTCGGGGTTATAGATCAGGGCCTGTGTTTCGCCGCCCCAGCCGAGGGTATCCCACATGGTGGAGGTGGCGCCGAGCATGGCGCAGGCGGCGTCTATGGCGTTGCCACCCTGGGCGAACATCATCGCGCCGGCGGTAGCAGCCAGAGGTTTGCCGGTGATCGCAATCCAGTGTTTACCATGCAGTACCGGCTTGCTGGTCCTTTGGGCATAGGCGTTGAACGTACACAGGGACAGGCTGAGCGTCAGCAAGACCGCTATCAGGCGGACTTTTCCCTCGGTCTGTAGTGTTTCCGGGCGTTGGGGCATAGGGGGATTTCCATAGTCCATGCGGTGCGGGCGCCAGGCATTAGGCGCTGTATCGGGTTAGTGAATCAACTGTCGCGATTGCCCGCGGCGAGTGCTGCGCCTGTTCAGCTTGCTGCCGCGGCCTTGTCTTCCTAGTATCGCTGTATGGAGCCGAAAAAATCAGTGTCGTTGCGAAAAATTATCCACGTCGATATGGACGCCTTCTATGCGAGCGTGGAACAGCGCGACAATCCGGCCCTGCGCGGAAAGCCGGTTGCGGTTGGTGGTTCCGAGAAACGCGGTGTGGTCGCAGCGGCGAGTTACGAGGCCCGCCTCTACGGTGTGCACTCGGCCATGCCGGGCGTGACAGCGCGGCGCCGCTGCGCGGAACTGGTTTTTGTGAAACCGCGCTTTGAGGTCTACCGGGCGGTGTCGCGCCAGATTCGCGACATCTTCGGGCGCTACAGCGATCTCGTCGAGCCGCTGTCGCTGGACGAAGCCTACCTCGATGTTAGCGCAGACCCCGCGGCCATAGGTAGCGCCACGCAGACAGCGGAGCGCATCCGCGCCCAGATACGCGAGGAGTTGGGGCTAACGGCGAGCGCCGGGGTCAGTTACAACAAGTTTCTCGCCAAGGTCGCTTCAGACCAGAATAAGCCGGATGGGGTTTTTGTGGTGCGCCCGGAGGAGGGGGCCGACTTTGTCGCCGTGCTTCCCGCCCGGCGTTTCTTTGGCGTCGGCCCCAAGACCGCACTGCGCATGGCGGGCCTGGGCATACACACCGGTGCGGACCTGCGAGCGCAGTCTCTGTTGTTTTTGGAGACACATTTTGGAAAATCAGCGGCCTACCTGTACGCGGCATCCCGTGCGGAAGACGAGCGCCCCGTACGGCCCAATCGGACCCGCAAATCCGTAGGTGCTGAACGTACTTATAGTGAAGACCTCAGTGCTGCACCGGCGCTATATACGGCGCTAGGGGAGATTGTCGATATCGTCTGGGGTCGCATCGAGGGCATCAGCGCGCGCGGGCGCACGGTGACCCTGAAGGTGAAGTATGCGGATTTTCAGCAGATTAGCCGCGCCAGATCGATAGCGGCCCCGCTGGCTTCGCGAACTGCTCTCAAGGCACTGGGCGAGGAGTTGCTCGCGTCGATCCTGCCGGTCCCCAAGGGCGTTCGCCTGCTGGGACTGACCCTGTCCTCCCTGGCGCAGGAGCCATCGGATAGCGCGACGGGGCCTGCGGGCGCGGAAGTAGGGATGGTATCCGAAGGCCGGCCCGCGCAGCACAGTCTGAAATTCTGAAATATGGTAGCCGATGACCAACACGCTGCCCGGAATGTCGCCGGCATAGCAAAGACAGAGAGCTGTGCCACCTGTGGTCGCGCAGTACCCCTTGGCTTTCACCACCTTATTCCGCGTAAGCTGCACCGGCGCAATTACTTCCGGAAGCACTTTGACAGAGAAGTACTTAATCGCGGTATTCGCATTTGTCGGGAATGTCATAACGGTATTCACCGGCGCTACGATGAGATGATTCTGGGAAAAGAATTTGCTTCTTTGCAGGCGCTGCTGGCAGACGAGGCCCTGCTACGACATTTCGCTTGGGTAGCGCGGCAGCGGCGATGAGCGTGCCCATAGCCAGCTCGTGCTGACTGGCGTCGCCGTGGCGCTGGCGGCGGCCCTGTGTTGGGCGATTGGCGTGCGGTTGTTCTACCAGCTGCGCGGTTACTGGCAGCCCGCCGCCCTGGCGTGGATAAAGTCGTTGATCGGCGCCGGTTTTTTCCTTGTTTACTTCGCCGTCCTCGGTCGTTCGGTAACAGACCTGTCGCAGGAAACGGCGCTGGGACTTCTGTTGAGCGGTGCAGTCGGTATCGCTCTGGGCGATACGGCCCTCTTTATGGCCTTGTATCGCCTTGCGGAGCGGCAGACGCTGTTGGTGGCTGAGACAGCGGCGCCTGTTTTTGTGGTTATTGCGGCCTTTCTGCTTTTGAACGAGCGTTTGTCGCCGCTACAGCTCGCGGCAATGATTCTGGTCCTGTTTGGGGTCGATATGGTGCTCGGCCTGCGATCCGCCCGCGCGGAGGTCGATTGGGTCGGTGTCGGCTGGGCTCTGCTGGCGGCGTTCTGCCAGATGGTCGGGGTGCTCATATCGCGCGCTCTGCTCGTGCAAACCGACCTCCCCGCGGATCTCTCTGGCTTCTGGCGCATTCTCGGTGCGTGCCTGGCTTTGCCGCTGTGGCTGTGGTGGCGCGGGGCGCCCCTGCGTCCGGCCCGTAGCATGCCGCTTGCCGATCTCGGGCTGTTTTTGCTGGCGGTGTTCGTCGGTACCTTCCTCGGTATACTCGGCCTGCAAATCGCGATCGACCTGCTCCCGGCCGGTCTGGCGCAGACCCTGATGTCTACAGCCGTGGTTTTTGCGACGCTGATCGCTTTTTTTTCCGGCGAGCGTATCGGCGCACGACAGTGGTCGGGCACAGTTATTGCTGTGCTTGGCGTTGGTCTGCTGGCACTTTCGTGATCAACTTCCGCGATCCGGGCCCTTCCGCCAACGGGGTTATAGACACAGCGCGAGTTGGCCCTGAATCAGGATCTTTTGAGGAGTCGTAATGATGAGCAAGGTCGCTTACCGCAGCGCTCTGGTGCTGTGCCTGTACTTTGTCCTGTACCCGGGTGCCCCGCTCTCGGCGAAGGACGTCGCGCCGCCCCCGGTTCCGGAGGCACTGCAGCCTCTGGTGGACGCACTGCCCGCGGATAAGCGCGACTACCTGCTGTCTGAGGCGGCTCTGGGTTTTGCCGGCACAGGGGAGAAGCTCTTTCTGCGGCTGAAGGGCAGGAGTGCGGCTGAGATCGAGGCGGTTGTCGATGCCATGCGCCACGTAGAAAAGGCCAAGCTCTACAACCCGGAAACTGACATGGGTGCCATTCCCCTGAACACCGATTCCTCCGAGTTCAACAGCTGGAAACTCATGAATCCACGGGCGCTGGCCAGCAAGCGGGAGCCGGGCCCTATTTACCTGAGTTACTACACGAATAACCGTCGCCAGGGTGTGCGCACCTTTGCTAACGCCCCCCTGGCGATCTATCCGGAGGATCTGATCGCCGGGGAGGTCGAGGTGGCGATTGTGGGCGCGCCGCTGGATATGGGCTCCTATTACCGCGGCCAGAAATTCGGCCCGCAGGCTATGCGCAATCAGGACGGCGCGAGCGGCATGGACATGGCCACCATGATTGACGCCAGCCGCGAGCTGAAAATCGTCGATTACGGGGATATTGCCATTGACAATATGAGCAGCGAGATCAGCGTGCATCACGTTCGCGAGCGCATTGCGGAGATAGCTGCGACCGGGGCCATCCCCTTCATCGTTGGCGGTGATCACAGCCTCGAGTATCCCGATATTGCCGGCCTTGCGGATGTACATGGCAAGGGCAGTTTTGGGGTGGTGCATTTCGATTCGCACTTTGATGCGGGCAAGGATCGCCCGCATTACATCACGCACGGCCAGCCCGTGTACCGCGCGATCAAGGAAGGCCACGTCAAGGCCGAGAACTTCATTCAGGTAGGCCTGCGCGGCCCCTGGCCCGGAGCCTGGGGTTTCGAGTGGATGCGCAACAATGGTATGCGTTACCACACCATGCCCGAAGTTGAAAAAAAGGGTTGGCCCGCGGTGATGGAGGCCGCCGTGCGTGAAGCCCGCGAGGGTACGGAAAAGCTGTTTATCTCATTTGACGTAGATGTTCTGGATCCGGCTTTTGTGCCCGGTACGGGAACTCCCGTGCCCGGTGGCCTGACCATGCGCGAGGCCATACCCATCGTTCGAGCGCTGTGCTCAGAAAGCGAAATGATCGGCTTTGAGATTGTGGAACTCGATCCGCTGCTGGACGGTACCTACCGTTCGGCCCTGAACGCCAACTACATAATGCATGCCTGTCTCACCGGGATTGCCATGCGTAAAAAGGGTATCACCGACGGGGCTTATCTGTCGGAGCTTAGCACCGAGCATATGCAGCCAGAGGCCGGTTTGGAGGCGCAGGAGGCCGACGATATGGAAAGCGTCGATATCGACTACGGCGGGCTGCCTCGCTGATGGCTAAGTGCTACTGGCGCACTTAGCCCGGTGAACCGCCTGGGCCGGGCACTGCGCGATCCGCTGGTTACTTTCCTGCTGGTAGGCGCGTGCTTATTTGTTGTTTACCGGGTTCTGAATGGCGCGGAGGTGGAGCCCGTGGTGCTCGGGGAGGCGGCGCACAATGTGCTCCTGGCTGAGTTTGTGGCGCTGACCGGGCGTTCGCCCACGGAGGCCGAGCGGCGGGAAATATTCGATGATTTTTATCGCCGTGAGGTGCTCTACCGTGAGGCTTTGCGGGCGGGCCTGCAGCACAGTGATGCGGCTCTGCGCGAAGCGATGATCGAGCGTATGCAGCGGCGCGTGAGCGGGGAGCTTCTTGAGCCACCGGCTGAAGACCTGGTCAATTACTACGCGGACCATATTGAACGCTATTACAGCGAATCGACCATCAGCTTTGAGCAGCGCTTCTTTCGTAACGCTCCCGCCGATAAAGCAATGCTGCTCGAGGCCCTCGAGTCCGGGACGGGTCCTGTGTCTGACACGGCGTGGCAGGGCAGTGTTTTTCCCGACTATGGTTTGAGTATGATTCGCGGGCTTTTCGGTCAGCCGCTGCTGGACGAGTTGTCAAGCCTGCCCATGAATCGCTGGCACGGGCCTTTGAAATCGGTTGACGGCTGGCACTGTTTCCGTATTTCCGCCCGCCGGGAAGCGCAGTTGTTGCCCTATGAGCAGGTTCGGGACCAGGTGCTGGGGGATTATCAGGCCGCCATCCTCGAGACGCGCACAACAGTCTTTATTGAGTCGCTTGGCCGCAGATACCCCTTCGAGGTGGCGCCCGCTGCTCCCTGAGCTGACTCCGTATAAACCCGGCCCGGATCTACGTCGGTCTTGCACCACTGCTGGGCGGGCAGGCGGAGCGCTGGGCTATTTTGGTGCGTGGCCCCGACCGTTCCTCAGCATTTCTCTCACTGCGCACTGGCCCGGCATTTGCACTACTTTTGGGATACCTATTACGAGGATCAACGCATGGGCTCCGGGTTCGCTATTCACAGGGCGTTAGCACGACTCAAAACTGCTGGGCGTTATCTACTGAGATCGTCAGGTGCCCCGCAAAGCGGTGTTTTCAGCATCATCCCGGGGGCTCTGTGCGCCGCATTGCTAGGCGCAGGTGCGCCAGCGCTGAACGCCCAGGAGGGCGAGCCGATCAAGGTGGGTATCCTGCATTCTTTATCCGGGACCATGGCGATCAGCGAGACCACGCTCAAGGATACGGTGCTCATGCTGGTGGATGCGCAGAACGCCCGTGGGGGTCTGCTGGGTCGTCCCCTGGAGGCGGTGGTGGTTGATCCGGCTTCCGATTGGCCGTTGTTTGCGGAGAAAGCCCGGGAACTGCTGGAGCGCGAGAAAGTCGATGTGGTTTTTGGCTGCTGGACCTCCGTATCCCGCAAGTCTGTACTGCCGGTATTTGAGGAACTCAACGGCCTGCTTTTCTACCCGGTGCAATATGAGGGGGAGGAGTCCTCGCTGAACGTATTCTATACCGGCGCAGCGCCGAACCAGCAGGCGATCCCGGCGGTGGATTACCTGATGGCAAGGGGCGTAAAACGTTGGGTGCTGGCCGGGACCGACTACGTTTACCCGCGCACTACTAATAAAATTCTGCAGGCCTATTTGCAGCACAAAGGCGTCGCCGAGAGCGATATTCTCGTCAACTACACGCCCTTTGGACACTCGGACTGGCAGAGCATCG
>JBLIIW010000026.1:0-28690 GCA_047635315.1 Halieaceae bacterium
ACGTGGTACCGCGGAAGGTGATCGTACACGGCGGTATCCGCACCATCAACGTCGAGCAGCTGGAGCGTACGCGGCAGCGCATGCGCGCAATCGTGGCGAACAGCCTGCCGCAAACGTCGGCGGAGATCCGCTTTCGGGACAGTTATCCGCCGATGGCGCCCAGCGAGGGGAACCGGCGTCTGGCCGAGCAGCTATCCGGTATCAACGAGGCGCTGGGCCGGGGCCCGATGCTAATCTGGGATCCGCTCAAACGGGGCGCCGCCGATGTGTCTTTCGTCGCGCCCTATACCGATGCGCTGGCAGGTCTGGGTGCCATCGGCAAAGGGGGTCATACCCCCAAGGAAAGTCTCGAGCTGAGCTCCATGGCCCTGGCCATCAAGCGGGCGGCGATTCTGATCTACCGACTATCGCGGTAAATTCGGGGACAGATACTCAATAGCGTTGAGCTGATGGTTATCTGTGTTCTGGCCCGATGCGGGGGATTCTCATAGGCGGGGCGCGGGTTTGTGGACCTAAGACACCAGTTGCAGCTTCGCTTTCGTGTCACTCAGCAGCACCGGTCTGCCGATCCAGTATCCCTGAACCTGATCGGCACCCATTTGCGCTACTTCCCTAGCGGCGATCGCAGTTTCAACGCCTTCAACGCAGCAGACCAACTTTAGCTGCCCGGCGAGATTTATCGCGGCCCGGAGAATGTTGGCGCCGCGTTCATTGTTCTGGGCTTTCACAACCAGGCTTTGATCGATCTTGAGCTTATCCAGTGGCAGTGCGTCGAGCATGGACAGAGACGAATAGCCGGACCCAAAGTCATCCAAGGCAATGGCCATCCCCAAATTGCGCGCTCTTTCAAGCACAATGACATTTTTTTCAAGATTTCGATACGCCACCTCTTCGGTGATCTCTAGCGTGATGCGAGCCGGGTCCGTTTGATGGTGCTCAAGTATCGCGGTGAGTTTCTCTAGGAAGTCGGAGGCGAGGAGCTGGGCGGGCGACACATTAACAGCCAGGCTCGCCTCTTTGAGGTCGAGCGTTGCCAATGCTTCGTTAAGAGTCATCCAGAGAATCTCGTTCAGCAGGCCCAGTTTCTCAGCAATATGAATGAACTCAGCGGGGCTCGGATCAATGGAAAAGCCACTGTTGGGCCAGCGCGCCAGTAGTTCGTACTCAACGATCTCATGTGTCCCGGTACTCGCTATGGGCTGCACGGCGCCTGCGATCTGTCGGCAACGGAGAGCTTCCTTGAGACCCATCTCAAGGGAGGAATAGGCCAGCGCTGCGCTGTCTGTTTCGTTGTCGTAGCGCGTCCAGCCGACACGGGTCGCCTTGGCGCGACGCATGGCGGCATCCGCAGCGCGCAGCAGTTTGCTGAGGCTGTCTACGTCGGCGGTATTTTCGGCAAATCCAATGGATGCACCAATTGAAATAGGGCCGGCCTCGCTCTGGTAATCTGCTGTTATAGCGCTGTGCAATTCCCCGACCAGGGCTGCCAGTGCAGCGGGGGGGAGCTGATGGGGGAAGGCCACGGCAAATTCATCTCCGCCGAGGCGCGCTGCTGTCGCAGCAGGGGAGGTGCTTTCGAGGCGGCGCGCCACCTGATTGAGGACGTCGTCGCCGACCGAATGCCCGTACTGGTCGTTCAGGGGCTTGAAATGGTCGAGGTCGATAAACGCGAGTGCCATCCAGAGATGCTTCTCCCAATAGGCGTTGAGGCGGTCCATGAATGCGCCGCGACTCATCAGCCCTGTCAGATCATCGATAGCGGCGAGCCGTTCCTTCTCGGCGATGAACTGGACAAGTTTCCTGTCGGTGATGTCACGCTCCCTGGCAATGACCGCGAGCGCACAAAAAGTAAATGAAGAAAATGCGCCGACAGAGACACTAAACACCATCAGCTCATCCGCCGTAATGCTTGCGTTAATCGACCTGAGGGCATGTGAGTGGGAGTAGAAGAAACTGCAGGCAAATTGAATGGGGGCCAGCGCCAGGAGAATGCGGTAATCAAGGATCATTGCCAGCAGGAGAGGTACAAAAACCACCAGCGGAATCGCCAGCACCATCTCATGACCGATTCGGGCGTAGGTGAACGCCGTGATCCAGAATACGCAGTAGATGAGCACCAAACCCGTGTACAAGACAGTGCGCACGTGGAAATTGCGCCGACTCGCGAGCAGGATCATGGCGAAGATCAGGGCGTAGCTCCCATTCTCGATAGTGACCGCGAGGGAGGCATCACCGACTGCTATGAGCGCAAGGTATCCGGCCGCGTTCGCAATAAAGCCCAGCGACCCTATCCACGCGGCAACGGCACGAAGGCGATCATGGATGTCAGACGCTGAATACGATCGTTCAGAGGCGCTGGGGTTCATTCGAAACGGCTGGTTGTTTGATTTATAGGAAGGAAGCTTGCTTGATACAAGCAGATGCTGCAAGTTCGCAGTCAATTCTTTGCTATAGGATTGTCAGTTTCACGCTAGTCAAAGAATCGAAAGTCGGCTGGTAATCCGGTGCCGGCGACATCCTGGCAGCACATACCCCCACAAAGGCGTCGGTGAAATTGGCGCCTTCGCCCCTAGCGACCTTGTCGCTGGGCAAGCTTTAATCCAGCACCTCACCTTTGAAGCAGCGCCCGCATCAGCCCGGGGTGTCCCCGTGTTCGCGCAACTCGTCGCGAAGGCTGTTGATGCCGGCGAAGAGCTCACGCATCAGCACGACCCAGACGTACTGTCCATACTTTGACAAGGTTAGCCGGGTCCGGGATTTATGGATGGCGCCGGGGGCGCGCAGCAGCATTAGCTCGGGCCAGACTGTGCTGTGAAAACGGCCGTCGAAGCGTGCCTCGGCCGCCGGCAACTTCAGGGAGCCACCGAACAGCTGCATCAATAGGTAGTATCGCATCTGGTCGCGAGCGGACAGCGGCAAGCTGCGAACGGCTCCGGTCCTGCCGCTTCGAATCAGCTCCCGGTAGTCACTGATTGAGAAAGTGTTCGCAAAAAGTACCCCTTGCATGTAGCTGAACGCACCGCTACCAAGCCCAAGGTAATCCTGCCTGTCTGCGATGTACTCGTCGCGCATTGCCTGGTTACGTGAGAAGCACCAGGCCGAGTCCTGTGCATAGCCGGCCGCAAGGAGTCGCTGCCGGATCAGCTCATAGAAGTCGCGCTCACGCACATAGTCGACGGATCCCCATCCGCTGGCGTATTTTTGCAGCGGTGCTGGCTGCCGCCATCAATGGGTACCAGGAGACCTGGTCCACTCCCAAATCATCGATCAGGATATCGAGATCACGGCTCAGTGACGTCTCGGACTGGTGCGGAAGGTTGAATATCATGTCGACGTTGAGCGTATCGAAGACCGGCGTCACGCGTCGGATGTGTTTCCGGATCTGGTCGCCGCTGCCATAGCACTCAATGCGGCGCATCTCGCGCAACAAGGTATCGTCGAAACTTTGCACCCCCGACCGAGAGGCGATTCACGCCGGCGTCGCGAAGCAGCATAACGCCATCTTTGCCGAGATCATCGGGATTGGTCTCGACAGAAATGGCGTTGATTGTATGCAGGCGGCGGACCAGCTTGATGGTGTGGATGAGTTCCGCGGACAGCGTCATGACGCGTTGATAAAAACGTCTCGCCAGGCTGCCGATTAATGCATTGATGGTCACGGCTTAGGCACCCCGAACGGGGCGACGGTTATAGTCGTCCTAAAGCGCTGCGATGTCGGTATAGATCATTTAATGTAGATTCAGCTCTCCGCCCAGCTCCACAGATCGTCTCATAAATCAGAGAATCGTCGAATCCAGGGCTCGAGCCTGGCAAGCTGCTGCCGGGCTGCCTCTGCCTGGGTACGCGTTGTGTAGTCTCCATACAGCACTAGGTATTGGCGAGTATCGCCTTTGCTACGCCGCCGTGCGCTGGCCAGGGCCCCGAGGGCATTTTGGCTTATGAACGAGCGGGCCGATTTCTCTGAACTGAAGGCACCGAGCTGCAGAGTGAAACCATTCGGATTCGGCGCGGTGCGTTTAGTTGCCTGCGTAGTTTCGCTAGCGAGGTAGGGCAGTCCTTCTGTAACGGCTCGCCCACTCAGATTACCGCCCAGACAGCCCGATACAGCGAGTTCGTTACCGGCCGCCACCTGCTGGTACTTTTCCCAGAACAACGCATCCACCTTTCTGCCATAGGCCGAGGCCTTGTCACTGCGATAGCGCGATACCTTACTCGGTCCGCCGTTATAGGCCGAGTAGCTCGCGCGCGCCAGATTGGTGAATCCACCCGGTTGGCGGTGCTCTCCTTTGCGGATGGCGTATTTCACCAGGTAGTCCACCAACACCTCGGCCCCCGCCGCACTGTTATAGTCGATATCCCAGCGCAGCTGCTGTTGATCGTAGAACCCGCGCCAGACACGCTCGTTTACCTGCATGAGGCCGACATCACCCGTGCCCGAGCGCAGCGGCACCAGCTTCCGATCATCGCTGATCACGTAGTGTCGCCAGCAGCTCTCCTGCCAGGCGGTACTCAGGACCAGGCGCCGAAACAGCTCCTGGTAGGCCGGATCCAACTTGCGCCGGTTGCCTGCTTTCTTTGCCGAGGCATTCAGCAGGCCTCCCACCATGGGCAGGTATTCAGCCAGGTCCTGTCGTTGTGGCGCCCAACTGTTGAGCCTGCCGGTGTCGTCCGCCATCGCGCTGGAAATCAGCGAGAGATTCAGCCGCCAGACGGTCGCTGGTGAAGTGATGCTGAGGCTGTCCTCAAGCAGCTGTCGCAGTTGAGGATCGACTTCCCCGGAGTACTGCAGCAGGTCGTCTCCCGCGCTGCCGTTGATCATTCTCGCCAGCCTTCGCAATCCGTCGGTGGAAATATCCAGGCCCACATTGGGGCCGAGCTGGTTCAGGGCTTCGAGCGCATCTGTTGCGGCAATGACACTGAGCAGCAACAGATGCTCCTGGCGAGGTTGTTCGATACCGATGCGGCGCAATATCGGTGTCAGGGCCTGCCAGCTTTGCAGGAACCAGGTGCGCACGGCGTCGGCTCCGCTGCGCGGTGGTTCCGTCAGTGCGTCGCGCAGGCGATAGCGACTCTCGATCAGCGCGTCGAGGAGCGCATCGCGGAGGTCCTGTAGCTGCGTTGTAGCGGCATAGTGCTTCACCGTGAGGACTAACAGTGAATCCATGAGGTGCCAGCGCTCCTCCCAGCGCGCGAGTTCCTCATCGGTCAGTGCGCGCTCGGGTGCGAGCGGCGTGGCGAGTGGTGCAACGGTAAATGCAATATCGGCATCCAGTGCTTTATCGGCTACCTGCAACCGAGACACGCGTAGCGTTCCCAGCAGCTCCTCGATCTGCTGGCGCGAATGCTGTGGCAAGACCTCGGGTAGAAAGTTAGCCACCGACTGCAACTGCGGTTTCAGATCGACAACAAAGCGGCCAAAAACCGCGCGAACACTGCCCTCCGCCAGGGACTGCAGACTGTCGTTGATTACCGGCTGACCCGATGGGTTCAGCAGCCGGACCCGATCTGGCACAAAGCCGAGTGCGGTTCCGTTGTTGCGAATCTCCGGACTGCCGCTGATAGCAATGCGACCTCGCCAGCTAAGCATGGTTGCACAGGCGCCGGCACTACCGACTCCGATACGCGCCTGCAGGTCTGCCAATAGCTGCAGCTGTGAGTCGCGGGACGCCAGCGCCGGTGAACTCAACAGGATCGTGCTGCAGCCGCCAGGGTCATTGAGGAGTTCCCGGCTCTGGCCAGCGCCAGTGAACATCTGCGTGATGAGGAGTTTCTGCAAGAGTGGGTAGTCGAGGCTGAGCGGTACTTCGACCTGCGTTGTCTGTGATTCCGCCTCAGCGGGTGGTGCTCCCGCCGCCTCTGCGATGACTCCTTTACCAATCTGTATGAGTGCGATCAGTACAAGCCCGATGAGCCAATTCGGCCGTCCAGGTGATGCGCGACGGGCAGCTTGGAGGGAAGGGGTGTTGCGGATCGGGTTTAGCTGCACATCATCGGACCTGGCTTGTCATTCGCGGGCTCGGCTTTCGGTCCGGAGGCAGGGACGCCGTCTGCTGCCGCGTCCCGGAGCAAATCGGGCCCGGGGTCAATGTACGGTAGCAGGCCAGGCCTGGCGACTGTTCCGGTCAACAGGTATCGGAGGAATAACGGGTGTCTCTTTTGAAGCGTCATCTCTCTACATCCAGACGGGAGGGCTGCTGGATGATATCGTTGACCCAACACATCGAGCTATCCCATCCAGCGGATATTCGTGGTGCTTATCGGGGACTATGTTTACCTTGCTCCCCCTGTTGAGGACACAGATCAGCTTGAAAAGCAGCGGCAGAGAGTCTAACACCCGGTTTTTCTTCGGCTATATCCTGCGTCATAAGCAGGCGTATGGGTGGGGTATTGTCTTTATATTCCTCACCAACTGGTTGGCGGTGTCTATCCCGCTGTATCTGGGTGAGAGTATCGATCTGCTCGCCAGCAGCTCACTCGACCAGCAGCAGGACGCATTGATACGCAGTATCGGCGCGGTGGTGCTGTTCGCGGTGCTAATGGTGGTCACCCGCACGGTGTCCCGCATACTGTTCTTTAACCCCGGGCGCTCTATTGAGCGTGAGCTGAAGGACGATGCCTTTGCCAAGCTCACCAGAATGCCGCCGGCCTTCTACCGGGAACACGAAACCGGCACACTCATATCCATCGTCAATAACGACATAAATGGTGTGCGGGCGCTGGCGGGCATCGTCATGCTGCAGCTGTTCAACATACTTTTTGCACTGTCACTGACGCCGCTGAAGATGTACCAGATATCTCCCAGTCTCACCCTTTATTGCATTTTGCCGGTGGTGCTCACCTTTGCCATTGCTCACAAGGGCATAGCATTTATGCGGCGGATGATGCGAGTACGCATGGTCGAGCTTCAGGAGATGTCGTCCACTACGGTGGGGTTTCTCTCTGGCATCGAGGTGATCAAGTCCAACCGCATTCAGGATTGGGCAGAGCGGACGTTCGCCAAGGAGAACGGCAAGATACTGGACCGCTCTTTGCGCCTTACCCTGGTGCGGACCGTGGTGATACCTGTTATTGCCTACACGGACCGACTGTTGAAGGTGTTGATACTGGGAGTGGGTGGCAGTTACCTCATTCAGGCACAACTCTCCCTGGGCGATCTCACCGCATTGCTCGCCTACGCCGCCCTGCTGGCGATGCCCTTTATCTCACTGGGCATGGTCTTTTCAGCCCTGCAAACAGGCATTGTGTCACTGGAAAGTATGCGTCGGATTCTGGATCAGCCCGAGCACCAGCGTGACCAGGTGCACCTGCCGCCGAAAGAGCGCGCAGACCTGTTCTCGCACCACCTTCGCGTTGCAGATCTCAGCTACACCTATCCCGATAGTGATACACCTGCCCTGAGCAATATCAGCTTCGAGATCAAGCCGGGACAGATCGTGGGTGTACTTGGCAGGGTGGGCGCGGGAAAAACAACATTGGTGAACTGTCTGAACAACCACCTTGAGCTTCCCTCCAGTTCAATTTTTATTGACGGCGTCGACATCACCACGCTGTCACGGCAGGATCTGCGCAGCGCGGTGCGAACCATCACCCAGGACCCTTTCCTGTTCTCCGATACAGTGAGTGAGAATATTCAGTTCGGTGCTGCCGGACTGGCCGCCCCATTGCCACTGGAGCAAGCGCTCTACCAGAGCGATATGTTGGAAGAGGTACGCCAGTTTCCAGAACAGGAGAGTACCCTTGTAGGGGAGAAGGGCATTCTTTTGTCTGGCGGGCAGAAACAGCGTCTGAGCCTGTCCCGCGGGTTGTATACGCCGTGCAAGTTGATGGTTCTGGATAATGTGTTATCGGCGGTCGACAACGAAACCGAGCGATTCCTCCTGGACCAGATATTCAATCACTCGCGCAGTTCCGCCACCCTGATCATCTCCCACCGCGCTACGGTGCTGGAGAAAGTCGACACTATTATCGTCTTGAGCGAGGGTCGAATCGTGGCCAGGGGCACCCACGCGGAGTTACTGCAAACCTCAGAAGAGTATCGACACACCTGGCAATTACAGCAACACGACAACGAGGCCGTGGCATGAGAACCACGGCTGCGGCGCAGGAAACAAGTACAACACCAACCCCGGCTCGCCGGAAAGCGCGCTGGGGCGTGGTGCGACGCTTTCTCGGGCACTTCTGGCCCTACCGCCGGCAGGTTATTCTTGGGCTCAGCCTGATACCAGTGTCGGTCACTTTAGCTGTTCTGTTTCCCTGGATGATCATGCATGTCATCGACAACCAGTTGGTGCCTATGCAAAGCGAGGGCCTACTGTTTTGGTGCCTGGCGCTCGCCGGTGTGCTGCTGGGCAACTTTCTGGCGGATGCGGTGTTCAATTATTCATTGCAATCTGCGGCGCAGTACGCCATTCGGGATATTCGCGCTGAGATGTTCAATCGCGTGCTGCACTTTCCCCGGCGCTACTTTGACAAGACCCCCATGGGCGTCACCCTCACACGCCTGACCAGCGATCTGGAGGCGATCAGCGAATCCTTTACCCAGGGTTTGCTGAGCATGATCCGCGATGTGCTGATAACGGTTGCGCTGCTGGTGTTCCTGTTGTTCATCAGTTGGGAGCTGACGCTGGTGTTATTGCTGATTGGACCGCTGATTTACTACATCACCGAAATACTCAGGCGGCGCCTGCGTGATACTTATCTGCGTGCACGGGTGGTGTTGTCCCAAAGCACCGGTTATCTGCAGGAATGCCTGAGTGGCGTCAAGACCGTGCAGCTATACAACGCCGAGGCTACCGTGCAGTCGCGTTACGGTGGCTACACCGAGGAGTTTCGTGAGGCGCAGTCGAAATCGAACCTCTACGATTCCGCTCTTTACTCCATCATCGAGGGCATCACGACTATCAGCATGGGCCTCATCATCTGGTATGGCTCGAAGGAGATACTGGCGGCCACGATCTCTCTGGGCGTACTGGTCGGCTTTATCAACACATTGGATAAAATCTTCGTGCCCATCCGGGATTTTACTTCCCAGATGGCGTCCATACAGCGTGCCTTTGCCGCCTTTGACCACATCGAAGAGATTTACGAGGAAGAAACAGAGCAGGAAAACAGCGACGGTGAACAGCAGCTGGACAACGCGCAACGCGCGCAACTGGACGGCTTTAAGTCGCTGGAATTTACCGATGTCAGGTTTCGCTACAACGCTGACGGACCGTGGGTGTTGCGGGGCGTGTCCTTTAGTCTGAACAAGGGCAGCAAAATTGCTCTGGTAGGCAGCACGGGGTCCGGCAAATCGACGATTCTTCGCCTGCTCACCAAAACCTATACTAACTACGAGGGCTCCATCAAACTCAATGGTATCGAGCTGAGCGAGATTCCCAAAGCGGAGGTGGGCAAGTTTTTTTCCCTGATGCAGCAGGAAGTGTTTCTGTTCAACGAGAGTATCGCCTTCAATATCGGGCTGGAGCGCGAGTCTGCCCATCCGGATTTCGTCACAGATGCGGCAAAATACGTGTACGCCGACGAGTTTATCGAGCGCCTGCCGGGTAAATACGATTTTGTGTTGCAGGGTAATGGCGGCAATCTGTCCGCAGGTCAGGGCCAGCTGATCGCCTTCGCGCGGGCCATCGCCAGTGGTACCGAAGTGGTGATGCTCGATGAGGCTACCAGCTCCGTGGACTCCGTCACGGAGCAGCTGATTCAGAAAGCCATAGACCATGTGTTTGAGGAAAAGACGGTCATCGCTATTGCTCACCGCCTCAGCACTATTCAACATTCTGATGAAATTCTGGTGCTGGATGGAGGCACGATTATTGAGCGTGGCACGCATGGCACGCTGATGGCAAAAGCCGGCTTTTATGCCAACCTGGTACAGCAGTTGGATTCCGGAAAAGAGCCTGTCTGACCCGGGAGACGATCCACAGTACTAAGTAGTATGAGATTAATCGTGTTCAGCAATCGCCTGCTACGACCGCAGCGTGAGAGCGGGGAGGGGGCTGTGGCGCTCCCTGGCCTCTTCACTGGAGCTGGGCACAGTCGCTATTTGCTCTTTAGCGTATAGCGTCCCATTGCACCGGAGATGCGCCGCAGTAGCCATTTTGGCGTGGCTCTACCGGTCAGGGTCGCAGCCAGGTTTAGCGCGCCGGGTACGCATATTGCGTCTCCCTTGAGGCAGGCGCGATAGCCCTTGGCTGCAACTTCTTGAACGTCACCCACAAGAACGTCGGGAATTCCCAAGCCGCCGCTTTTCTGCTGGGCGTTGGTCATCATATTGGTGGCGGTAACGCCCGGGCACAGGGCCGTTACTGTGACGCCCGTTCCCGCCAGCTCTTCAGCCAGTGATTCAGACAGAGATAACACATATGCTTTGGTTGCTGCATAGGTCGCCAGGCTGGGTATCGGTTGAAATGCGGCGATAGACGCTACATTGAGGATGCGCCCCTTGCCTCGTTTGACCATGGGAGGCAGGAAATGGCTTAACATATTTGTGAGGCCGCTGACGTTAAGATCAATCAGGCCCTGCTGAGCGCTATCGGCTAAGTCGATGAAGCGTCCATGCTCCAGTACACCCGCGGAGTTGACGAGGATGTCTATCTCGATGCCTTGCTCGCTCATTGTGGAGGCAAGTTTTTCTGCCGCACCGCGCCGGGATAAATCCGCCGGCTCCACCCACACCTGCGCCTGGGTATCGCGCTCAAGCTGGTTTGCCAGACTCCGCAGCGTGTTCTCACTGCGCGCAACCAGCACCAGGTCATAACCGCCCTCAGCAAAGTTCCTGGCCAGTGCTTCACCTATGCCTGAGGAGGCACCGGTAATAAGGGCAGTATTCTTGTGCATAGCTGACTCCAATTGTTAAAGGCTCGCAGTAGCAGAAGTGCTACCGGGTTTTCAAGAGTAGTTGGTCGTCGATAAAATAGCCCGGGAACCTGACAATGTCGAAGAGGGCTCGTGTAGTTGGGGAGCATCAGCTCACTCAGCTCACTCAGCTTACTCAGGTGACCGCGGCAGCCCGCCATTTTCGCATCAGTATTCTATAGTTGGTATAGTGCGCCCCCCAACAACGTGCGCAATCCAATCACTACCACTGCCACTACTACAACCACTACGGAATCAACATGCCAGATATCGATTTATCCACTGATGAATTAAAAGCTTCTTACGGCGTAGGCTTGCAGATGGGGGAGCAGCTGCGCTCTGTTTTCAAGAGTGTGTCTTTAGCTGCCGGGGTCGCCGGCCTTAAAGATGGATTTAACAGCCAGGAGCCTCAACTGGGACCCGATGCCATCAATGCGGCTTTTCAGGTAATTCAAGGAAGTCTACGAGCCGAGGAAAAAGAGAAGGCGGCTCAGTTTGCCCAGGAAGGCGAAGACTTCCTGATGGAAAATGCCAAGCGCGAAGAGATTACTGTTACAGAGTCCGGATTGCAGTATGAGATCCTTGAAGCAGGCGGTGGCGAAATGCCGCTGGCATCCTCTACGGTGAGAACGCACTACCGCGGCACGCTAATCAATGGGGAAGAGTTTGATAGCTCCTACGGCCGAGGGGAACCCACCGAGTTTCCCGTTAACGGTGTGATTAGTGGCTGGACCGAGGCACTGCAGTTAATGCCAGTTGGTGGCAAGTGGAAGCTCTATATTCCGTATCAGTTAGCGTATGGGGAGCAAGGTGCCGGCGGCGCAATTGGGCCTTACCAGGCGTTGATTTTTGAGCTTGAGCTTATTGCGATTCTGTAGGTTGGTATAAATGGGGTTCGTGTAATATTTATACTCCGACCCCATTTAGTCCTGGAAGACAAGTACATCATCACGCGCAACGGCGCCGGGGTGAATTCACGCTTCTTCGAACCCGGGCCTTACCACCCGGGCTACGAACATCTCGGCCCGGATTTCGTGAAGTGGTATCTCAGGGCGCTGTCTCGCGAATAGCCTGATGGGTATTGGACGCTAAGTGAGCCACTGTGTGCTCGTGATGCAAGGTAGGACTTAGCAACGGTCTGCTAGCTCGTTCTGACCTACGAGCGCTAATGCTGGTGTCCGCCAGGCCCGTGTGCATGCCCATGGGCGATTTCTTCGCTGCTTGCGGCGCGTATGTTCAATATCTCGATATCGAACACCAGGTCTCGACCAGCCAGGGGGTGATTGGTGTCGAGGTCCGCACTGAACTTGCCCACCTTTACAACCGTAGCGGGGCGTCGTCCCTCTTCCGTACTCATATGCACCAACATGCCCTTTCGCAGGCGGCCTTTGTACAACAAGTGTTTTACCGGTACGCGCTGTTGGCGCTGTGGGTCGTAGGCACCATAGGCATCGACCGCATCAAGACTGACGCTAAAAACATCGCCCGTGGCCTTGGCCGTCATGCGTCGCTCCAGGCCGGGCAGGATATTATCGGCGCCATGCATGTACACACTAGGCTCGCCCTTACGCGACGTCTCCAGCTCCGCACCGCTGGCTTCGCTCAGCGTGTAGTGAAAGGAAACTACCGTGTGTCTTTGGATATCCATGGGCGAGAGTGTCGTTGGCAACGGGGACGCAGATTACAGTGCAAAATGCCGAGTCTGACAAGCATATTCCCCTCAAAGGGCTTAAAGTATTTGTGCGAAGCCAGAAATGCGCGCATGGTTCAGCACCCACAGTAACTCCCAATCAGGTAAAAGCTCATGAAACGACGTCTTGCGGTGGCCCTGCTTATACTGCTGGCCGGTCAGGCTTTTGCGGTCAGCGAGGGTGAGGTCGCGCCGTCGTGGACAGGCAAAGACCTCGTCACGGGCGATACCGTGGTATTCCCCGAGGTGCTGCAGGGAAAGCCGGCGGTGATAATGTTTTGGGCCACCTGGTGCCCCTACTGCAAAGCTTTTATGCCCCGGGCCGCTGAGATCCAGGCGGAATACGCCGAGGCGGGACTAAAGATAATCGGCCTGAATCATAAGGAGCGAGGTTACGGTGATGCCGGTGCGTACGCTAAATCTCTGGGTTTTCCGCTAATCGCTATCGCCGATGCGGACGCTATCGGTGACGCCTGGGGCATCGACTTTATCCCCGGGCTGTTGGTGGTGGACGGAGATGGCAGCGTCGTTTACCGCCGCCGCAGCACGAACCTGCCCGCAGGCCAGAAGGTGTCACAGCTATGGGCGAGCGAGGTGCGTGCGGTGTTGAATAAAATACTGCAGTCCTCCGCGCCGTGACCTCAAGTGCTCGGCTCGATGAGAGATAACAGCGACTGGGTATCATAAAAGACTTGATCCGATGAGCTAAACGAGCTTCGGTATTGTGGCCTCCTTTGAAGCGGTGAAGATGTGCTTCTCCAGTCCACCTAGAACGGTATGTCGTCGCCGAAATCTGAGGGAGTAGGATAGTGCGACTCTGATGATGGCTCGGGCGCTGAAAGTGTGGGCGCATTTTCCAAAGCAACTACCTTCCACCCCTGCAGATTATTGAAGTATCGCCCGTTGTACTCGCGGCCACGGATATCAAATGTGACCGTCACTTCCTGCCCAGGCTGGAGGGTGTCCAACAGGGCGGCCTTATCCTGGACAAATTCGATGTTGATCTCTTGTGGATATTTTCCGTCCTCAACAGTGACGACCATTTCTCGTTTAGTGAATCCACTGTCAAATGTTTTGGGATCCTGTATTAGCTTTATCTTCCCAGTTAAGTCGTATGCCACGCATTTATCTCCAGCTTAATCGATTGTCAAAAGTTGCAGTGTGGATAGTCTACCCCGTGCCAAGTGAATCGAGATAGCGCTTGACGATGGCGAGCGGCGTAGACTGAATGGATCCTGGGCGACGAATTGCAGGAGCGACTGGCTCGAACAGTACGGCAGTATAGTCGCCCAATCTGGTATCGGGGCCCTCCCGGGACCACTAACCCCCGTATTTTACGGCCGAATTTCTATAATATCTGTGAAATTGCGTTGCAAATTGCAATATCCTGTCTATTTATTCGATTTCTCTGCCTTTTAAATCCTCTAAATAGCTGTTTTAAAACAACTTTCTGCAAATTTCGCGCTACGTGTATTCTATCACTCGTTCGCCGGGAACGATTTCGAGATGATTCATGCGTACACGTAGTACAGCGGTAGCGCTCTTGCTTTTGGGGGCCTCCGTAGCTGCCCCAACAACGGCCAATGCGGCGTCCTTCCAGCAATGTCCCACGACGGCATTCCTCGTGCAGAGCTCTGTCGCCAAGCTCTACGGGGTTGATGTATCAACCGGCTACGTCGAATTGCTTGCGAGCGATATGGCGACCAGCGGCAAGGTCAATGGTATTGGCTTCAACTACGCGGATGCCTACATCTACGGATGGAGTTACGAGCACCGTACCCTCGCTCGCATCGGGTCCGATTACGTGGTCGAACCGATTCAGCTTGCGAGTCCCCTAGACGACAACTATTTCGTCGGCGACGTCAGCGTCGACGGCTCTGCCTACTACGCCTAAAGGAAGGCTCCGGTGGCAGTCATGGCCTCTGGCGCATCGATCTGACACCCGACTCCCCGAACTATCTTGATCCCCAGCGGATCATCGACGGAGCGTCGCTTAGCCCGTCGATCTATGATTTCGCCTTTCATCCGAACAACGGCATGATCTAATCGGTTTTGGTCGCAGATTCATTTGTGCGCGAGCTGGATTCTCAATCCGCTCAGAACGCCTACAGCGACGCCCTGGCGGCTAATGCCGCCGCGAGCCTCATGCCATCGGTAACTGCAGACCCCCTGACGGCTATCAATGCGATAAACAGCTTCTTTGGCCGGGTCGCCGACTTCCTTGCGGAGCCCTCATCCGAGGAAGCGACCAGCGGCGATTCCAGGACAAACGCCGAGACCGGTGAAACCTCCGGCTCAGATGGTGGTCAGGGTGGTACCGAAGATCTATACGTGCCAGACGGCTTTTCCTTTAGCAGTTCCTAGGTACTCGACATCGACATCGATATGAGTGAGCAGCTCAATGAGGAGGCCTACTTGCTGATTTGCAGCGACTTTCGTGCGGTCGGCGGCGAATACGAAATCAACTACGGCGCTTGTCAGCTTAAGGCTCCGCTCGCAAGCGGCATGTACCGCGACCAGTTGACCATGACTGACACAGTGGAGAGCTTACTAGTCGCGGTGCTTCCTCTGAAAGCGCCAGAAGACGCGATCTACTTCGAATGGCAAGCAGAAAATGAGGGAAGCACACTGACGATACGATAAGCTGAGGCCTTTTTCAGCACCATAAGAGCGGATGAATATAAATATGGAGCATATAAACCCCACTACGGTCGTCCCTCCCCAGGGCCTTTATAGCCACATCGTGAAAGTGCCGGCGGGGACGGATTTACTGTTTATCTCCGGGCAGCTTGGCATCAAGCCGGACGGGTCTACTCCTGACACAATCGAAGCGCAGGCCGATCAGGTTTTCTCGAACATAGTGACGCTTCTGCGGTCGCAAGGTCTCGGCGTAGACAGTATTGTCAAACTCAGCACATTTATTGTCAGCGGACATGATGGCCAGGCAGTTCGCAACGCTCGCATTAAGTACCTTGGGGAGCACCGCCCTGCCTCTACGGCGGTTTATGTATCGCAACTGGTAGATCCGGCCTGGTTTGTGGAGGTAGAGGCCATCGCCGCTGGAAGGGCCTCGGCAGGGCACGCTTCATAGGGCAGCACACACAGAATGCCCGAAGATCCTGGATGCTTCGGTTTTATGCTTTTTCAGCGCTAAACTGCGCGGAGTATTTGGGCTCGGCTTGGGAGATCATGTTTTGAAGCTTTTTCTCGTTGCTTTTGTTGCTGCTGACCCTCGGCCACCAGAGCAGCGCTGCGCAAGATGTCAGCCAGCACTCTTCCCTCACACAGATAAACCCGCGCAGGGTCGATGCATTGTCGCTCGCGTTTGCATTTCATACGGGTAACCTCGGTATGGATTTCGCACATAAGGTGCGTTCGTTCCAGGCTACTCCCGTGTTTTGGGATGGCCGTCTCTACGTCAGTACCAGTTCCAACAGCGTGATTGCCGTGGATGGCGGGAGTGGCAAGGAACTGTGGCGCTTTGATCCGGAGCTGGATCGTTCAATTCATTACTTCGAGAGCGCGTCGCGCGGTGTGGCAATCTGGCATGGGGCGGCTTAGGCTTTCCTGTCTGGAACACTGGCTACTTTAGCCTGTGTGGATGGATGGTGCTTTTTTTGATAACGGGGCCCCGGAGAGTTACGATCCAGTAGTAGGGCGCGCAGTATCTTGCAATCCGCGGCAGAGACCTGCCAGCCGTGGCGCTTATCACCGCGTCAGGTCTTGCGTCTCGCGGTGCAACAATCAGACGAGGATGTTTCCATGGCCTTTAGCGAAGCTGATTTCATCCACCCCAATCATCTATCGGTGTTTATATCCGCCGCCAGGTCTTTCAATTGCCACATTCTGGTGCGCAAGACAGGCCGTGCCGCCCTGCATTGGGTGGGTAAGCGTGGTTACACGGGAAAGCGCGCTGATATGAAGGCAAAGACGGCCAACCAGTCGGCGGGCCGATACCACAATGCCGGCCTGGTCTGTTCACCCTTTCTGCTGCCCGGTGCTTTTAGCCCCGATCGTCTTGCCTCTGCCTACAAGGAATGGGGAAAGTGTCAACACCTGATTACGGTGCCTAAAGACACGCTCGGCTTCGACGAGCAGCGCCAGACCACCGGCTGTCGCACTCCTTACGTGGTACAGAGCAATCCGGCTAACCCGCGCTACGGTTGTGTGGCGCTCGTCGATATGGGGCTGCTGGTTCCGCGCTACGTGCATGGGGACTACGATCTGTATGCAATTATTCCCGCTGGAAAATCCTACGATCCTGCCGCCGTGGAAGTGCGAAGCTCCACTCTCGGTTCAACCATGGCGCCCGATGCCCTGTCCATGCAGGAAAAGATCAACCTCTCGGTGCCGAATCTACAGGGGCCTCTGTCATTTAAGGTCGCCAACCAGATCAACCTGCGCGTTGCATCAATGAGCCCCGATCTTCTCGGTTCGTTGATGGTCAATCACGGCGAGCAGGTAAACATCGGCCCGAATGGTCTAAGCTACGAACCTGTGCTGGCGGTCAGAAACAGCGCCTCCGGTGGCAGCTGGACGGAGGTCTTGTTGGACCGGCAGGCGCACGAGCGCTTTTATCGCAATGCCTGAGCGCACGCGCTGGGAAGCACGGCTCTGGCGATCCACTTTCAAACCAGACTTACACTCCAGGCGAGCATCAGCTGAGACGCGAAGTACAGGGGAATTCCCCACAGGCGATTGGAGAAATGTGGCCTGACAAACTGGTTCCGCGCAACGGAGAGGTCGGAGATCGCAAACCCCCAAGCCCCAAGGAGTATCCATGCTCCAGGGGTCGCCCCCCAACACATGCTCGCAGCCAGCAACATGCCGCAGATAACCACCAGGTAGGCGAAAACCGGCACCTTCATTTTGGGGGGGAGGTGAGGCCATAGCCAGCCTAAGCTGATGGACCCCAGGGCCACAATGGGAAGTAGGCTGATCAGCATGGCCGACTTGTTAAAGGGCAACTGGAGAAATGCCAGTGCATAAAGTAGGTGGCCCAGCAAAAAGCTGCTCAATCCAGCGATGAAGGTTTTGTCGCTTGAAGGGATCAACAGTACGTCACCGAACAGGCATAGAATCAATCCGCCGAGCAACAGCAAACCGTAGGAGGACCCAAGAGCTCCGGCCTGTAGTGCGAAGGCTACAAAACAAATTGACGCGAGCGGCTTGAACAACCATTCGAGTGGCGGCGCTCGTTGTTCACTGAGCAGCATGGCAACCACCGCAAGCGCGGCAAGCAATACTATATAGGCTGGCAGCGCGGTCAGTTCACTCATAAGCAGCACAGTGTCCTTTTGAATGCACCCTACAGTACCAGCTGTGCGATCCCCGGGATCAGGGGAATCCAACCCAGAAGGCCACAGACGCCGGCGCATTCCCCCGCGGAATACAGAACGCTATCGGAGGTATCGGTAAGTTACCCAGGCCAAGGTGATAGCATCGTCTCAGGGCCTGCCCCGCTTCTTGCGTATGAATACATGGAGGCGCTACCGCTTCCCACCTCACATCATTGAAAGGGGTAGGGCGTCGTTCACGGGGCGCTTACACAAGAAGAAACGCAATATCCTTCGACTGAGGCATCGAACTTGCCAGAGCCGATTATATTGCAGGTTTGAGTTCACCGATCCACAACCATGAGGTATCACATTAAGAGAAGCTTTTGCTCCATCGCAATGGCGCTGGCGATCGCAGGAATGCCTGCTGTCGCCGAGGATTATGACGCAGTGCAATCCAAGCTGGAGAAAGCAATGGCGGCCCGGGTCAGATCTGAGGCTGAGACGAATCGAGACCGCAACCGCAAGCCGATCGAGACCCTTGAGTTCTTCGGCGTGTGGGATGGTATGAAAGTGGTCGAGCTGTTCCCGACCGGCGGCTGGTACACAAAGTTGCCGGCGCCTGTGCTGGCCGAGAACGGTGAATTCTAAATGGCTTTCGGTGCCGGCCGGGTTATGGAAACCCTGGCAGGAGAGCCAGACTTCGAAAAGCTCCAGCTGACGGGCAAGGTAGACGACATGAGTCGCGCGCCGGGCGCGCGTTTCTACTCAGCAAGCAACATTGACCTGGATATCGACAGTGTCGATATGGTGCTCACCTTTCGCAATTATCACAATCTCGACGAGGCCAGCCGAATGGCCTTGAACTAAACTGTTTTTGATTCGCTGAAAGCGACGAGAACCGACGGCGCGCTGACCCAGTGCATGCGATCAAGAAGATTCAGGCGGCTGGCTTCGAACTTGTGGACTACTCCGACCTGCACTATCGGCCGGATGACGAGCTGCTCTACGAAGTGGGTCGCAAGACGGTCACTGGCAACACCGATCGCTAGACGCTGATGTTCCGAAAGTCAAAGGTAGCTGACTGACGGTAATGCAGGATTTTGCTGTCCTCAATCCTTAATTACTGCTACCGGTCGCGCGTCAGGGGAACGAAGGCGACCGGCAGCACGGAGTGTTTGCTGACCTCTCCGTTCTTCTCGACCACGAGGAGTTCCTGGTAGCCGTAGCCGGTACGGACTTCCAGCAGGACCCCTAAAACAGGGTCGCAAACTATTCTGAAAGCGGGTTGATGGTTGCTGGCGCCTTTAATGGTCGACCTCTTTAGTGGCCCCCCTTGATGCGTGTACCTGATCAGAATTCCGCGCTGAATTGACTGCTCTCTATAATTTTATGGAATCGTTGCAGGATAAAGGGGTCGAACACACGGCCTGATTCCTGATTAATAATTTACATGATCTGATGATGGGGTTTCGCCTGATGATACAAGTGAGTCATGGCTATCGCATCATAAGCATCTACGATACTGATAATACGGCATAAGACCGGGATTTCATCGCCTGCGAGGCCTAGTGGATAACCCGAGCCATGATAGTGGTCATGATGACCGTGAATAAATTCTGCAACCTGTTCGGCACCTTCAAGCTCCGTGGCCAGCATGATCTCAGCACCGATTTTCAAATGCTCTTTCATGACTTTCCAGTCATCGTCATCGTATGGCCCCGGTTTAAGCAACACAGGATCGGGGATGCCAATTTCTCCAATGTTATGAAACGAAGCCGCAATTTTCAAAATGCCTATATCTTCATCTGATAATCCCTATTGAATACTCATCTCTTCAGAAAGGCCCCTGACCCGTTCTGAATGGAGTTGCGTTAGAGGATCTCGAAAATTCAGCGCAACCGATAGTGCGTTAGTGTATTTGCTCAGCACCTCCTACATCGAATTCTGAATGCTCATTGTCTTCCTCATGCAATTTTGGATGCATTGCCTACTTGTGTTGTCATCGAAATATGTGGTCCGAAGGAAAAGGCGCTTCTTTATAAACTCGTAGAGCAGCGTTTGCTCTGGCTTATGGCATTCGTAGGTGGCGTGAGCAAGGGCATGCCCGGATTTGCGTCACAGCTTATGCTCGGGTCGATAATCTATTTCATCTCTGAGGGCATTTGATCAGCGCACCGTGTTATCGAGACCCTCGGGTCGCTGCCTTCGCAAAGCGCCAAATTCACGTCAGCACCTCGCCTACGGACCGAATAGCGGCATCGATGGCGGCCTGAACATAGGCGTATGCTTCGGAGTCCGATTTGGCAATGCTGATGCGACCCATGGGCCGCCGACCTATCTCATGCGGTGCCTGACCAGGCTCCCACTCTGGATCGTATAAATCCAGGTATTCGTAGGCGTAGCCATGCCGTCCAGGAAATCACGTCTTGTTATACCCTTAGGCATCGCCTATCACTCCTCTGTAGGCGCCCAGGCACGCTCCTCTACGACAAAGGGTCGAGCGCCAGACTTCGAAGCTCCTCTGCTTTTAACGAGAGCACGTTAAGCTCAGCCCGAGCTGGCACAACACTCGTCAAGGTCACCAGAACTAATACAAAACCCAATTTATGCATGGGATTTCCCTTTAGGTTCGCTTTCTATCGAAAGTGCTTATTCACAGATCTTCTCGAACCTGTTGCGGCGCAGCTTATCGTTTACGATTATTTGGCATCCCCAGTCTAGCCTGCTAATCGCAGCTTGGGCATTGTCCTTTTTGTAATCGTAGTTTCCTCCCCGGCCGTACCAGTATTTTGGCGACTCTCCCGTTTTTAATCGATAAATAGAAACTATGCCTTTGGAGATAACCAGTTCGAAGTTGAAACTGAACAGGCATTACAACGCAGGGTCACGCTGGGCAGGGCAGGGCAGGACGGGCCCGAACAGACAGTTAATCGTGGTCTGTCCCCGTTTTTCCGCCCGTTTTTCCGTTTTTACTCACGGGGTCCGCAGGTGGATTGTCTGCATAGCCCGAGCGGCAATCTCATGCGAAAAGATGTTGCCCTCTAATTGCACCGAGAGCTTATAGGGCTGCTGATTGCGGTTGAAAGCGACCACCACGATTGAGCCGTCAGTATTCTTCGCGGCGGTATAAATCACACCTTCTATGTCATTACCGCTGATCCCTATTCGATGAGCTCCTGGGCGAATGAACTTACTGAAGTGGCTCAGCAGGTAGTAAAGCGGTGTATAGATGACTTCGTCCGTTACCGGATTGATCAAGACCGGCGCGCTATTGAAGTTATCGTAGGGATTGGGCTGTCCCTTGTGACTGAGGATGACACACCACTCAACATAGCCCTGAGTACCGTGGTTGAGATCGCTGATGATGTCGTATGCATAGGTATCAAACGGTACAAACTCACCGGCGTAATCGGTGCTCAGGCGCCAGTACTGGCCGATCGGATCGTCGGCATCGATATCGATACTTGATTCGGTGTGTATCATCGCCTTGTCCGGCCAGGCTGCCTGCAATTTGGCGAGCTCAGCCTGATACCAGTTGTTCTCATTCAATTTGGAATTGGTGTACCAGTGGAAGGCGGTGCCCCAGGCATACTTGGATGCCTCCGGATCCTGGAATATCGGGGCTACATAGTCGTTCATCACATCCTTGTTGTGGTCGTAGATCAGTACCCGAACTCCGGCTTCCAGATCCTCGGTATCGAGATGACCCGCTTTCTCAAGCTGCGGGCCGAGGTGATCTCTCAGGAAGTCCCGCGCCTCTGTTGCGCTCCAGCCATTACTGTCCCAGCGGGCATCATGCGCATGCAGCGGCTCGTTCTGCGGGGTGATGGCCCAGAGGTCGATGCCTTGCTCGGCATAGGCGGTGATGTACCTGGAGATATACGCTGCCCAAAGGGCGTGATACCTCGGCTGGAGCGTACCGTTAGTCATCGCGCCCGTTTCGCCTGTCTTCATCCACGACGGCGGGCTCCAGGGCGAGGCGATGATATTGAAGTCTGCTCCCGGTATCGATTGTGCTTCGAGGATCATCGGCACCAGGTCATAGCTCGGATCTTCCAGGGCAATCCCTCGAACCTGGTCGTTCTCATTGCCACTAAATCCTTTCATGTCTTCCCTGATGCTAAAGCTCGACAGATCTTCGTCACCATCCTCGACATAGCTGTAGTGATTGTTGGAGTAGTCGCTGCTATTGATGTGGGTTCGCGTGAGTGTAAACCCGGCTCCCTGGGTAGGGCTGAACAAACGTGTCAGGACTTTGCGCCGCGCTTCAGGAGGAATAGTGGCGAGGTTCCAGGCTGAGGATTCGGTGAAGGATGCACCAAAGCCATAGTAGCGCTGGTGCGCCTGATCCGGCTGGATCCGCAGTTCGATCGAATTGGGGTTCTTGGGATGATCGGATGTCACGGGCTCTGGTGTCAGCGTTACGATCAACAGCAGATTGTCACCGGATTGTGATGTTTGATAAACGTCGGCAATGAAGGCGTAGCGTGCCACTTCCGATACTAATTTGCCGTCGGGCGTACAGGCGGTCAGCAGACTGAATGCGGAAAGGATCACTAGGAAAATCCGATGATCGGGTACGCGAGACTCTTTCTGGCGATACGAATTTCTGAACGTAGCCACTGATCGATTCCCTTTCTATGCGATTCGCAAGCGCGCCTCGCGTGTCACACGGGGGTAGGTCGTATGAGCCAATCGGACACAGCGTGGAAGTCCCTTAAAACACGGACTCGCCCCTTGTGCTCCACCGGTAATTCACCGCTGCCAATATACAGGACGGGCAGCATGCCGGCCCGCTCCGCCGCCTCGATGTCATAGCGAAAGTCACCGATGTAGGCGCAGTGTGATGGCGCAAGCTGCCATTCCGCCGCCAGTGCCAAAAGAGCCTCGGGATCGGGTTTGGGAGCGGCATCCTCTCGGGCCTTCAGGGGGATGGGCGGCATACCCAGTCTCTCCATGGTCAAGCGGGCCGCGCGCCGACTGTTGCGCGTTACGATGGCGATGGGTATGTCCCGTTGGTAGAGGGTGTGAACGGTGTGTTCCGCGCCAGGCACCCAGGTCGCCGCCTGAGCGCCGGCGATTTCGTGTCGGTGAATGACCGCCATCGCCTGGTCACGCGCATCCGCTGCTGGAAGGCTTTCGACGTGCTCGAGTAGACCGATCCCGGCGGGGGCGCTCAGCTCACGGCGCATCGCAACGAAGTCCAGACGCGAGTCGACCAGGGTGCCGTCCAGGTCGAATATCACGGCGCGAAGATGCGGATTGCTCATAGTCGTCTGTGCCTTGTGCTAGCGCAGCTGGCTGTCGTTGCTGCCCGGGCGGTTATAGCCGGAAATTCGGGGTGAACAGTTTAGCTTATTACCCCGGTGGTTAATGAAAACCGTGCTTGGTTCAGTAAACTATCCCCAGAACTCTAGGACGGCCCAGAACAGGCGGTTAATCGTGGTCTGTCCCCGTTTTTGCCGTTATTCCGCCGTTTTTGCCGTTATTGGATTCTAATAAAATCTCACCTTTGTCCGGTTGAAGGTCGTAGTATGGAGCAGTTCCTGACGCCTCCGGTAATGCACAATTTCCCCCACAGCATCGTAGCTTTCAGTCGAAACTATAGCTCGAGCGCCGTCAGAATCTTACAGTACGCAACGCAGAAATTTATCAAGGATAATATTGTGAATACTGAAATCATCGATCAATCGCATCTGAGACTCTGGCTAAAGATCGGCGGACTCGCCAGTCTAGCAGCGGGGCTCGGGCTTGGGCTGCTCACACTCGCCTCGGTCGCCGGTATCTGGCTGGGCGTTTGGGATTTCAGACGCGGATTTTCCCTTCTCGGGATGGCCAATCAATACGCGCAATGGCTTGCCTGGGCCTGCCTTCTGGTAGCCGCAGCCACGCTCATTGCTGCCCAATTGTTCAAAGTTAAGAACACGGCGAAATTTCTCAGCCTCGCGGCTACCGGTGCATTGGTGGCATGGGTGGCTTATCTTATTCCGGAAAGCTTTCGCCCCGGTGAAGGCGTGAATTACCCGCCGATTCACGATATCTCCACTAATCGAATTACCCCTCCTGAATTTGTTGTGCTAACACCACTGCGCGCCGATGCGCCGAATACATTGGAGTACGGCAACTCGCCCAATATGACGCCAGAAAGACTTATAGAGCTGACTAACGAGGCCTACCCGGATCTGGTCACACGGCGCTACAGTGAAGCCGCCGATGTGGTTTTTGAAAAGGCGCTGGCGGCTGTCGATGAATTAGGCTGGGAGCGGGTTGCAGAGGATGCGACTGCCGGTAGGATAGAGGCTACAGACACAACATTCTGGTTTCGCTTTAAGGACGATGTGGTCATCAAGATCGAACAGCAAGGATCCGATACGGTAGTTGATGCCAGATCGGTTTCCCGAGTGGGCACCGGCGACGTTGGCGCGAATGCGATACGCTTGCGTAAGCTGTTTGGCTTGCTTGAAAACTAGAGATAGAGGACGGATGCTGCGCGGCATGAAGGCCTTGCGCCCTTGCTGTGGCCCGGACCCTATCCGCCAGGAAACGGAGCTACCCGTTACCGGATTGATCAGGACCGGCGCGCTATTGAAGTTATCGTAAAGAATGGGCAGCCCCTTGTGACTGTGGATGACACACCACTCAATATAGCCCTGAGTGCCGTGGCTGAGATCGGTAATGATGCAAAATCACCGGCCTAATCGGAACTCGGGGGACAGTTCACTAAACTACCCCGGTGGTTAATGAAAGCCGGGCCTCGTTCAGTAAATTGTCCCTAGAACTCCAGGACGGCCCAGAACAGGCAGTTAATCGTGGTCTGTCCCCGCTTTTGACCCGCTTTTGACCCGCTTTTGTCACTAAGCTGAAGAAATCCAGGTAGTCTTCGGATGCGACGGTGGGGCGTGGCGTTCATCGCCTTCAGCTCCAGTTTGAGGTATCGATTCTTTTGAGCTTATCGAGCATGGGAGACCCCTTACCGACAGATTGCGTCCATCTTATAGCGTCGATTTCTCGACCAGTGTCAACTGGCGACTCAATCCAGGTTTCCTTAAGCACGGAGGCAATTAAGTAAACGGTCCCCCGAATTCCCCTGCTATCAGCGTGGGGGGATGGTTTGACTACATTAGTGCCCATCAATCAGTGACTACAACTGATCCCGATATCTGCTGTATCTTGCTCCAATAAGATGAAATAGATCGACCCATCTCCACTCATGACCTTGATTTCATGATTACCGGCTGGATTTCCATCTCGTGCCAGCCACAGGCTGACGATGTCACCATTAGGCAATGTGCACGGTGAATTGTCGTTGCCGAAATTGCCGATAATCACTGGCTCCGAGGCGCCGACTTCCATTCTTGCAATAACTTCTGAGAAATCCCAATCTCCCTCGAACACAATACCCCCGTCAGCAGTGTAGTTCGCGTGGTGCAGAGCAAAGGCCATAGACGATCCCGAAGGTATATCGTCTATCGATACTGCAACTCGAAAACCAGTGCCATCGGTATTAACCTCGCATATTTGTGTCCCCTCGCCACCATAGGGTACGTCGCCGCAATCAAACAATACCTTCGCACCATCCTCAGAAAGCGCAGGCAGCGAATTCCAGGCATATGGGGAGTCGCCGGTGAGCAATGTCGGCGACGCGGTTTCGCCTGGAAGGAACGCCCACAAAGCTACACCGTCATCGCCGCTAAGGGGGTAAACCACTAAACCGGCATTGGAAATGGCACTGAAACCCTCTGGGTGAATGAGACCGTTGCTGGATCGGACAAGCTCTGCGCTCGACAACGTCGCATCAACAGTTGCCAAACAAGCCCAGCCATCGCACTCGCTGTCGAAACGAGTAGTTTCGATCAATAACCGACTGCCATCGCGCGAAGCCGATAACCATGCATCGCTGCCTGGCGACAGCTCATCCAGCGCACGACTGACATTCTCAGCTTCTGCCCCTTCGGTCGCAGAGACCCTGAAAACATCGCCATCAAATACATAAGTAACTGAACCATCTGACCCGGGCTGCTCATCAAAAATTTGATCAAATGGTGCCTCGTCCGTCAGCGCCCAATCGTCTTTGCTTCCCATTCTGTCGAAGGGAAAACTCTGAAACCAGTTGGCATTGAAGTCCGATATATAAAGCTCGTAACTGTTACTTGTATAGGCAAAAAACTGGCCGCCAATATAATAATTATTCCGGTAAAAGTTCTCGCCAACCGTACTGTCGATCTCCATAAGCACTGTATCGCTGTTGGACCTGGCGCTATTGCCGTCGATCGTCAGCCCGATTACCACATTGCCTTCAAACGCATTATTATTTGAATAATTGATGAACTGCACAACATGGCGGTCATTTTCGCCGACAAACAGATTATCGTAAATCGCGTTATCACTGGAGCCCAGATCCGGGTTATCGGTTTCCTGCCAGAAGCTGGTTCCATGGCTCGAATAAAATGCGATGATATTATCCCGGACTATCGAATTTCTTACAGAAGTAAAATTTGGGCCATTACCCGCTCCATTGTGAAAATAGTTCTTTTCTACAAGCATGTATTCAGATACACCTTGGCCCAAACCGTCAATCGCAGAACCATCACAACGAGGGTCGTCATAAGCGATTCCGGCATCTTCACAGGTTGAAATCGGATCGGCATTTATCTGAAAATCTGAACTTTGGTTTTGATAGAGTTCGTTATTCCGTACAATATTCCAGTCGCTGCCATTGGAAATATATATTCCATGCCCGTCACAATTTCCGGCACCATGAGCAATATTGTTTTCTATGACAGCCCAGTCCGACTGGCCGGTAAAGAAAGGATCCGCACAACTGTCGTAAGCCTCGTTATTGACGATGACAATGCCTTTTTGATGGCTCGTCGACTCGTATGACGACCCCACCGCTCTCACGCCATATCTTCCACCAACCAGCTCAAATCCATCGATCGTAATATAGTCTGCGGCCTCCAGGTTGAAGCAGGCTTCTCTACCTGTATTGCAGCAGTTGATCTTAACTCCTCGGCTACCATCCTCATTGCGTTCGCCATATAACACAATCGGTGCTTCATAGGTTCCGCTTTGCGAACTGTCCAGTTCAAAGCAGCCCTGATACGGCTCGGCGCTGCGCCGGAAATAAACAAGGTCTCCGGCCTCAACATTGGCGAGGGCGGCATCAACCGAAGCCGGCGATTGTTTGGAGTTATTATCCAGGCCCTCATTGTTGCCGTCTCTGCCGACATAGATCGTGCGCGTGGGCACATAGTCGCCATCGGTATAGTATCGGTTGAATTGCTCATTCTGTTCAAAATATGCATCGCCACGCGTTAACAGGGGCGCCTCCTGAACACTGTCTGTTCCATCCGCATGAGCGACGGAAAAAGCGATAAGGAAGTCAGTTTCGTTGCGATTCCCGCTGCTATCTTCGCATCGAGCATAGTATTGATAACTTTGACCGGCCGACACCGAGATTGTCGAACTATGAGTATTACTGTCTTCGCTGAAAATCTCTGTCATAGCGGAGTAGCCGGTACCGGCTGTGCCGGCATAACGACAGGAAGATGTTTCATCCGTGCTCAGGGATAAACTTGTCGCCGTGGTCTCTGCCGACAGCTCCGCACTGGGTTGACCGTTGGAAAGCTGTGGTACAACTGTATCTGCTTGTAGGTCAGATACGGTCAGGACCACGCTCAATAACCCGGAGGCATCCGTCCTGTAACCGTCGCCGGGTTGCAACCGTACCCGCATACCGCCATTTTGAGCGCTAACATCAAGCGTATAATCGGTATTGGCGGGCAGTCCCGTGATCGTCGCAATTACCGTCTCGCTTGAGTCAAGGGCAAACTCGTGAGTCACGGCCCCGGTGGCAACAAAGCCATTCTTTGGGAACAGGACGAGCTGACCGTCAACCAGGGCGCCGATCAAGGTAGATGACTCGACGCCGGTCGAAATCGTATGGGCAGTGCCCTGGTCGGAGCCCTGCACGACAGTAATCATACGCAGATTCTTATCGGTATTTGCCGTTGCCAGCAATCGATGAGTATAGGGCGAGGTGCCATACTCATCGCGTACACCCGTGGGCTCGACCGTGCTTAGCGTTGTCGACTGTGGAAAGACAAAGTCAACATCGACAACTTGTTGGCCACTATCACCCGGTAACAGGATGCTTGCGCGCCTGCCGTCAATCCCCGGCGCCTCGTCAAAGTGAAGCTGAAACGTCTTGGCCGCGTTCTCGGGTCCACTATCGATGTCATCCACCAGGTCGTAAACCACCAATGTATCGGTGCCAGAAGTGCCAGCACTCTTCAGCCAGACTAGGGCACGCTGCACAGAAGCATACCGTTTTACAGATGAGTCCAACTCTTCCTGGTAGGCACCGCTTAAGTCACTGGCCACAAAACTGTAATCATCAGTACTGCTTACGGCGACGACATTTGCTGAGCCAATCGAGCTCAGAGGACTGTGATAGGGTTCACTGCCTTCCAGCATCATCACGTTATGTCCAATCGCGGCAGCAGCGCTGCCGTCGTAACTGATCGACTCGTGAGTCAGCCATCGACCTTTTCGATAGAATTGGAAGTGGCCGTTGTCGGCATGGATATGGTCCACCTCGCCCATCTGACCCGCTCTAAAGGAGAGGAACGAAGCATCGGTCTGCCAATTTGTTCTATCAAAGAAGAGTCCCATGCCTGAGGCGAAATAGGTGGTTGCCAGTTGATCGCGATAATCAATGGCCGCAATAGATTCATCGGCCGTATGGATCAGGTCTTGGGTTGTCGTGAAAATACTGTTTTCTGTATTAAAGTGCTCTTGCAGAAAGAACTTGGCATATCCCGCTTCCTGGTCCAGTTCCAGTTCCTTGAGAATATGCATCAGAGAA
>JBLIIW010000027.1:0-28233 GCA_047635315.1 Halieaceae bacterium
GCGGACTCAATGGCTATACGCCAGAGCAGGTGCTCACCGGTGCGTACCGGGAGGTCGCCGTGACAAAGCAAAGTGCTCTCGATCTACGCTATGTTTAGAATCCGGAGCGTTTTGTTCGTGGAAGACCCATAGTGAAGCTGCCACCCAGCGAGGTCGCGATCAATCCGATCAGTGACGAGGACATTGCCGAAGGCGTTATCGATGCCGTCAACTTCCCTACGCTGCGTGCGGCGGGGTATGCATTAAATGCAATGTAAGCTCTGAGCAATGTGTCCATATGAGGTTGACACGTTCCGAATCGAGAATGAAGCTCTAATGAGATAAAAGTAGTTATCCATGATTCACGAGCGCCTCGCAGGCCATGCAGGGCGCTGCCCTGGGTGTACTACAGGCGGTAACGTCACTGGGTCGTTTTCTGGGCCCGATAATTGCCGGCCCCTTCTACGACCTACAAGGACCATCCGCTCCATTTTACTGGGGAGCGGGGCTCATATTGGCATTCACATTTGCCGCGACACTATGGAAATCATCCCTGGGCCGACGCCCTGCATCGAGCCGTGCTGACAGCTCCTAAGCGCAGAGTATTCGAAGCACGCCTGCGGTTTACCAGCCACCCAGTTCGTTGACTTCGCCCTCCGGCAAAGAGATCTCAAAAGCGTTAATCGTCATTGCGATAAAGGCGTAGTAGCCGCAAATACCCACCAGGTCGACAACGCCTACTTCTCCCAGCACGTCAACTGCCTCTGCATAGGTTGCAGCTTCAACGCGCTTATCGCGCTGAAGCTGCAGTGTAAAGTTATAGACGATACGCTCATCACGAAGGACGAAATCCGGCCGGCGATTTTCGCGAATCGCCTCGATTGTTGCGACGCTCAATCCAGCCTCTTCAGCGATCGGTCGGTGCACCCACCATTCGTACTCCGCACCCCAGCAGCGTCCGGTGACGAGGATTGCCAACTCCGACAGCCGCGGCGACAGCACGCTCTCATATCGCACAAACTGTCCCAACTGTTGCGCGCTGGAAGCCAGGCCCGGACTGTGAAGCCAGACAGCCAGCGGTCCCGGAACGCTGCCGCGAGGCCCGGAAACAATCTCATCATGGATGCGGCGCTGATCGGGCGCCATATCCTCGCGCGCCAGAATCTCGATACGCTGTTTTCTGTGGTCAGACATGCAAAGAACTCCATAAAACCTTCAGTGTACCCGCAGGCGCGAACCCTATAGTAAGATCGGCAAGCGCGCTTGCGGTGTGTTAACTTTCCATAAACTATACTGATGGCTCTAAGTATTTTTTATTATTTGTGTTAATCGAAATCGCTATGTCAGTCTAGCCTTGCTGATCGGCAGGCGGTGGCTAACTCAGGAACGCGTGTAGGTTGTCGGCAACGGGGTAAAAAAAACGCGCACAACGCGTGAAGAGAAACCGTCGGTACGTGGATTTTAGGGTACTGGCGAGTTTCACTCAGAATCAATGTCGGAGGGGTAACATGAATACGATTGAGGGATGCTCAGGCTCTTATACGGGGCGAAAAACCCTACTGCATTCGGCGATTCGTCGCCTGACGCTGCCAAATGCGTTGCTTGGCGCTATGGCAATCACAACGCCTCTACTAGCCGGCAGCGTCCAGGCTCAGGAGCAGGCAGTAAGGGACACCAGCCTGGTTTTGGAGACCGTTACCGTCACCGCGCGACGCAGAGAAGAAAATCTCCAGGATATTCCACTCTCGGTAACAGCATTCACCGCAGAGGGCATGGAGCGGCGCGGTATTACCGACCTCGAGGGCGTTGCCGCTTACACTGCGGGTCTGAACTTCGATGACTTCGTCACCGCCTTTAACGGCCTCGTCACACTGCGCGGCCTGGTACAGGCCAATATCCAGAATCGCGTCACGAACGTGGCGTTCTTTATCGACGGCCTTCACGTACCGCGCAACTACTCTCTGGACCTTGGTGTGGACTTCGAACGCGTAGAAGTCGTGAAAGGCCCGCAGAGCGCGCTTTACGGACAGAACGCCTTTGCCGGGGCGATCAACTATGTGACGGTCAAACCGTCACTAACGGAAGTTGAGGGTTCTATTTCGGGCTCCATTGGCATGGACGACCTGCAGAACGTCAAGGGCTCAATCAGCGTACCCCTCATCGAAAACATGTTGGCGGCACGGGCCTTTTTCGGCCAGTCGGAGTTCGATGGTAATCGAACCAATAATTATCCCGGTGTGAGCGGAGACGATGCACAGCTCGGCGGCTACGATCGCGACACTTGGTCCCTGGGAGTGCTCTTCGAACCGACCGAAGACCTGTCTTTTGATCTTTATTATCAGGATACGGAACGCCAAGAGGAAATTCGTCCTTACTTCAGTGCATCGGGAAATACGACGTCTGCGGCATTGAACTGCGGTCCGATTGTTCCAGCCACGGGGAGCCCGAATTTCTGGTGCGGGGAGATGCCCACCTCGGCGGCCCCGTTCCAGACGGATACGTCCACGCGCCCCGATGGGCTGCTTTCTGTGCCTAATCCTGGCGCGCAGATCCAGTCGGAGATCTTCCGCGCGACCATCGAGTACGCAATAAACGACGATTTTTCACTGCGCTATATCGGCGGTAAAGTCGACTCGGAAGCCACAGAGCAGACGGCGCCCAATGACAACCCGACAGCGGGCTTTCAGACCTTCCAGCGCGAGGGTGGCATTAACAAATTCACCAGCCACGAACTGCGCCTTGCCTGGGATCCGGATGGTCCTTTGAGCGGCGAAGTCGGCTACTTTACTTCCGAGATCGAGGACGCCTTTAACTTCGGCCTCGGCTTCTGGCTCGGCGGATCCGCGGAGCTGGAGGACAACTCCGATGGACCGCTGGATATCTCCGGTCTCGCAATCCCCTTTAATTACCTTGAACAGACCGACAACACGGACGCTGTATTTTTTGCCCTGCGCTACGACTTCATGGACGGGCGGGCGAACTTTTCCTTCGAAGGCCGATACGCGGAAGAAGATAAAAAGTCTGTCGATGTACTCTCCGGGAGCCGCCTGCAGGAGGGCAACTTCGACGCCTTCACGCCTCGGGTCAGCGCGGAGTACCAAATCAGTGACAACAACATGGTCTATGTATCGGTAGCGAAGGGCGTCAAAGCCGGCGGCTTCAATGGTTTTACCGCATCGACAACACCGCTGACTCCCGACGAGCAGGCCTTCGACCCGGAAGAAAACTGGACCTACGAAATCGGCTCCAAGAACGTACTCTTTGATGGCAGGCTGGTCCTGAATGCTTCTGCGTATTTCATAGACTGGAGCGACATGCAGGTAACCGCCGTCCCGAGCGGCTTCGATCCGAACGCGATAACACCCGGAGCCGTAGCGCCGACTATCTTCCTCAATGTGGGTAACGCAGAGAACTGGGGTATCGAACTGGACGGTATCGGCTACCTCACTCCCGAACTATCGGTCAGCTATGCCTTCTCCTACAGCAATCCGGAGTTTAGCGATGGCACCAAGTGGGGGCAGTTCGTAGGACTCTGCGACGGCGTATTCTGCCCTGCTGACGGTGACGTGAGCGGCAACACTCTGCCCCGTCAGTCAGAAGTACAGAGCGCCGTTGGTATGCAGTACGAGACCGACATCTCCGGAATGGGATTCTTCGCGCGGGCCGACTATACCTACCAGTCCAAGCAGTACCTGGAGACGATGAATTTCGGTTGGATATCGGCGCGGGACAACGTGAATGCCAGTATCGGTATTTCGGGGGAACGCTGGTCAGTAACAGCCTGGGGCCGCAACCTCATGGATGAGACCTACGTAACCAACTCACTGTACATCGGCTCCCTTCGACGCTACACGCCGGCGCTGAATGACGGGCTCAATGCAGGTATCACTGCGACGCTGAACTTCTAGCGACGAAGGTCGACCGGAGAGGGTTCAGACACCCTTTGCGGTCGATGACCCTACGCTGATAGAGTTATACTGCGGCACACGCGGAGGTGATTGAGCGAGCATGTTTAATGTCGATGCAAAACAGGCGGACAGTAAAGCGGAGGCTGCCCCCGCGACAAAGCTGACTCAGCGCGGACGCGCGGGGATGGAAATCCTCGGGTCAATCCAGGTTATGTCTTCGCGGGAACTCCGCGCCCGTGCCAGGGCGAGCTTCGAGGCGCTGGACGAGGCGCAGACCCTGACTAAAGAGCACGCTGCTGATGACGGGGTATCGCCTAAGGAAACGCGAGGGCGCATAGCGCGGGCGCGGGAAATTGCAGACCGTCTTCCATTTTTTCGTCTCGAACGATTCCTCCAGCGATACGTCGCAGAAGAGAATTTCAACTTCGGCATTACAGCCATTGAGGAGCGCCGCGAGCAGTTCGAGGCGATTATGGGAGCGCCCGTAGACACCACTGCTGGCGGTACGCTCGAACTATTACCGGATCTTCCTGTCCCCAAGTATTACGAGGGTGTGGAGTGGCATCTCGAGCCCGGCGGCTGGGATGGCTGGGATCTATACGGAGCACTGTTTGCCTTCGCTATAGGCCCTTATGTATTCAGCCGCGGCGGCTACGCGGCGGTAGGCGCTGAACAGAATATCGGTCAGCACCGTGTCGATACGGTGAAGCAGTTTCCCAAAGATCACTACGGACGCATCTATGAACCGGGTTGTGGAGGCGCTCCCACCGCCATTGCAGTTCACCACGTGTTCCCGAATGCGGACATCGTGGCCTGCGACCTGTCACCTTCGCTTCTGCAGAATGGGCACAGGATGTTGGAGCGCATGGGACTCAAGGCCGATCTGAAACAGCGCAATTGCACGGATACGGGAGAAGCGGACGACAGTTTTGACGGCGTGATCACCTTCGCGCTGCACCATGAGCTTCCACCAAAGGAAAACCTGACTCTATTCAGGGAGATGTACCGCATCCTGAAACCTGGTGGTGACATCGTCATTTCCGATCCACCGCCCTTCCGCGCCGTAGATCTTTTTCACGCCGTGGTTCTCGACTGGGATACGCACGGGCGTGAAGAACCCTTCTTCAGCGCCGTGCTGCTGTCTGATATTTGCGAGCAACTGAGCGAGGCGGGCTTTGTGGATGTGGAAGCCTACCCCATCGGGCCAGACTGGTATCCGTACGTTACCCGCGCGCACAAACCAGAAACTGAAGCCGTAGAGAGGGCCGCCTAGGTGTCAGAGGGTTCCCTTGAAGTCGGCGACACGGAAGACATCTCACGTATGCTGATGGCGCTGGTTCAGGAAGTTTGGATCATGCGTGACCGCATGGCAGTGACTGAACAGCTGCTGGAAGAAAAGCTGGGAATCACACCCGCAACCATTGACGATTACGTAGGCTCACCACAGTACAGCGATACGGTGCATCGTATGCGTGATCAATTCGCCATGCGCATCGTGGGGGCCCCGGTCGCGGCACGCGAACGGTCTGTGGAACAGATACTCAAAAGAGCAGGCTTCGGAGACACCGCAGCGGACTAGCTGTCCGCGGCGCTCGCCCCAGACTACCCGCAGAATACCCCCAAAACTTCATCCGAATATCAGGCTGGTACTTCCGCCTCGCCTTCCAGAGCGCGCTCATCAAGCTTGTACATCGCAATCGCTACCAGGCTGGTTAACAGCAGCGTCATTGGAACGAAGGACGCCAGCAAATAGATCGCATGGACCGCCGACGCCGGTTGCTCCACCGACATCATACCCGCGCCCTGGATGTAACCCGCGACACCGAGAAACACGCCGGTAACCGCAGCACCCAAAGCAAAGGCAACCTTTTCGAAAACCGTGTACACAGCCGCCAGCATACCTTCGCGCCGCAAGCCGGTTACCCGGTAATCCCACTCCATGGTATCGGGTAAAAGCGACTGACCCAGCAGCAACATACCCCCGGCGGCGGCCCCGAGACACACGGCCCTGCCGTAAATCCATACCATGGGCTCACCGGGTTCTACAAAGTACCAACTGACATGGAAGAGTCCGTATATGAGTGTAATGACGAAAAACAGGTTTCGTTTACCCAGGATGCGCGAGAGTGGCACCCAGATAAACTGCACCAGCATCATGGCGCCGTAGAACAGGAGGAAATACATGCCCAGCATGGAGTCGCTTAAGCCCAGCACCCGGCGAAAGAGGAATGGCATGGACGCCTGCGTTACGGCGAGCGCCATCAAGTGGAACAACTTAATTACCAGTAACAGCAAAAAAGGACGATTGCTGAGAATTAATTGGAACTTCTTGAGCTGACTCAGTTTTGAAGGATTGTCGTCGTAGTGCCGCGGCGCGGTGCGCGTTCCATACACACAGACTGCCGCCGAAAAAATAACCAGAGCGGCCAGGTAAAACGACAGCTGCGTATGACCTGCCTGCCCGCCTCCAGCCCGCTCAATCACCACGGGGCCGATAAACGTTGCAAAGATACTGGCGATGGCGACGGCCGTAACGCGAAAGGAAATTAACCGCGAGCGCTCGTATGGGCTTGTCGTCATTTCAGCTGGCATCGCCATATAGGGCACAGAAAAAAGCGCATAACCGGTCGCGTACAGCATCAGGGTAAGGAGCACATAAATGGTCTTGGTTGTAGGGCTGAGCTCCGCGGGCACGTTGAACATGACAATGGACGCTACCGCCAGCAGTACGCCGCCCCAGAGTAGAAAAGGCCGCCTGCGCCCCATGGGGGAGCGGGACCGGTCGCTGACATGCCCCACGAGAGGATCTATAAAAGCGTCGTAAATTTTTGACCAGCCAATGAGGCTGCCCGCCAATACCGCGGTAATGCCCACGTAGTCCACGAGATAGCTCAGCAGTAGTACGTTGACGGAATTAAAAAGTGCTCCGACTGAGAGCGTACCCATCCCCCATGCTATGCAGGTTTTGAGTGGCAACTTGTGTGCGTCGCCCGTAGTTTCAGCCTTGATGGAGTCGGTCATCGGATTTTCTGCCTTGTGGCCCGAGTGAGGGTGATTCGCCCGGCTATGGTTCCTTGCGAGGGCGAGACCGCTGTCATTGATTACAGCGACCAGAACGCAGCTTACGACATCTGGCGCCTGCAATGAAAATTCACGCCTGAGGCTGTCCGACAGTCGAACAGGCAACATACGGCGTAGTTAGAAGTGACCCGCTCTGGACCTACAATGACGCAGTGTCTATGGTGTTTGCATGTGAGGTAATCGCAATGAAAAGCTCGGCCGGATTTTTCACGCTGTTTTCTTTCGCTCTGTTCGCGGTGGCCACGGCTGGCAGTAGCGCCTTCGCCGCCGCCGCCGGAGAGGCCTCAGGAGATGCAGCACCCGCGGGTGAACAAAGCCGATACTCCGAGGAAGACGAGGCACACTTCCTGCGCCGCTACGAGAAGTACGTGGTGCGCGGCGCCGCGGGAAAACTTCCTTCCTATTACGACTCACTCGCGCCGGTGGGCGGCGCGGACTCTTCAGCACCGTTACCGAGACGCGCGTCGCCCAGCATTCCATCCAAGGCACTGGATGCTGCTCTGGAGTATGCAGAAAAAGCCAACTCCGGAGCCTTTATCATCTATCGAGACGGCGCCATCGAGCTTGAATACTACGGAGACGGCGCTACGGCGGAAACTCTCTTCAATTCCAAATCGCTGGCGAAACCATTGGCCGCTATAGCCGCTGCACGCGCCATACAGACGGGCGACATTGAGAGCCTGCAGCAACCCGTAGCGGACTTCCTGACTGAGTGGCGGGGCAGACCGCAGCAGGCCATCAATCTGTTCCATGTGCTAACCAACACCGGAGGCCTCATGGGCCAGGAATACGGTATAGAGCGCGATCACGTTCTTAACCGCGCCTACCTGCATCCACGGCACATAGAAGTCATTCTCAACGATTACCCGATGCCCTATGCACCCGGAGAGCGTTACGACTATTCGAACGCCAACATGGATCTGGTTGCGCCAATCATCGAACGCTCGACGGGAAGTCGCTACGCGACGTGGCTGGAAGAGCAGGTACTCCGTCCGCTCGATGCGCGCGGAGGCACGATCTGGCTAAATCGGGAGGGGGGCGTGGCCCATTCCGCCTGCTGCATACAGCTTCCGGCAGATACCTGGCTCAGGTTGGCGATACTGGTCATGCACGGTGGCGTATGGGAAGGCGAACGCCTCATCCCCGAAGACGTCTATACCGCAATGGTTGCCCCAACTCCGCTCAACCCCTACTTCGCGATGCAGATTTACCTTGGGGCAAAGTACGCAAAGTGGCGTGGCGCTGGAAACCCCGACACCAATTTCACCAAGATGTACCACAGCGAGCCATATGTGGACGCCAGCGAGATACTTCTCTTTGACGGCAACGGAAATCAAGTCGCGTATATGGTGCCGTCGTGGGATTTGGTGATTCTCAGGCTCGGGCACTTTCCGCCCGATGACATGGTCTGGGACAACGCCTATCTCCCCAATTTGATCGCAGAGGCCATGGACGCCAACTAGTCCACAGCCAAACTGGGGATAACGATCCTATTCCTCGAGCAACTGCGCGAGCGAGTGCTTGCCCTAAGCGCATTAGCTCTAATGATGGGTGGCAGAAAATTAGTTTATTTGTAGTAGTGGGGAGCTTTGTGCAAGTCTCTGTGTCGGGCTTTGTGCAGGATCAGATGGGGGAACGCAGCATTGACTGACACACTGCAGGATAAGGTAGCACTGGTCACCGGCGGGTCCGGCGGTATCGGCAGCGAAACCGCGCGCCGCCTGGCGCAGCGCGGAGCGAAGGTCGCGGTACATTACTTTCATTCAAAGGACGACGCAGATCGGGTCGTCTCGGAAATCAAAGCGGCAGGCGGAGAGGCTCTGGCCATTCAGGGTAACGCCTCGGTAGAGGCAGACTGCACGCGCATAATTGATGAAACACTGAGCGCTTTTGGCGCTTTGGACATCCTTGTTAATAACGCCGGTATTTCGACCTTTCTCGAATTTGGAAAAATCAGCGCAGATGACATCGATCGGGAATTTGGCACCAATGTGCGCAGCGTTGTATTGATGACCCAGGCCGCTGCACCGCACCTGAAGTCCGGTGCAAAGATCGTCAACGTCAGCTCCAACATCGCCTATGCACCCATTCCCGGATTAACGGTCTACTGCGCCGCCAAGGCCGCCGTAGCGACGCTAACCAAGGGCTTGGCGCGCGAATTGGGTAAGCAGGGCATAACCGTCAACTCGGTGGCACCGGGAGTTACGGAGACACCCATGACCGCATGGATTGATCAGCCAACTCGCGATGGCATGGCAGACGAGACACCCCTGGGCCGAATTGCACAGCCCGATGATATCGCTGACATCATCATCTATCTCGCGTCGCCAGAGAGCCGCTGGGTCAATGGACAAACGATACTTGCTGATGGCGGGTTGGTTTAATTGAAGCTGACAAGGAGAGAAGCATGAGCGACCCGAAAGCCCCACAGTCTATCTGGCCTGATATTCCACAACCATTAATGCCGTATAGCCCAGCAGTCAAGGCAGCGGACTGGGTCTTCGTATCGGGCCAACTCGCCAGTGACTTCAAGACGGGTATCGCACCGGAGGCCCGACTCGCCAACGTGAATCTTGAGGATGAGCTGGGGGTGCAGTCACGCTTTGTCATGCAGACACTGAAGCCCACACTCGAGGCCGCCGGAGCTGACATCTCCAAGGATATAGCGCGCATATGGCAGTGGTTCCCGTCGGCTACACCAACCGTTGAACAGTTTGCCGACGGCGATTGCTGGCCGGACCTGAGCATTACCCCTTACCTGGATGCCAGGGACGAGTACATCTTCGAGCCACGTCCCGCGTCGACCGGCATCAGCATCCGCGCCCTTCCAGTACGCGGCGCGCGCATTGAAGTTGACATGATTGCCATTACTGACGGTACAGTGGCCGAGGGAATAGCAACCCCGAAGGGCGTGCCGTCGCCTCTCGCCGGTTATTCACCGGCACTGAAACGTGGAGACTGGATTTTCCTTGCCGGAGATGTGCCTACAGACTGGGAGGGCGACTACGGCGAAGCGCGCAACATGGGACTGCCCAGCGCGCTGGCGCGGGAAGCCCGAAACAACCCCTATGTCTGGTATGGCGCACCCATAGAAACCCAGACTGAGTACACGCTCTCGAAGCTACAGAAGATAGCCGAGGCCGCTGGCGGATCGATGGATAGGGTCGTCAAGGCTGATGTCTACATCGGCTCCCCAGCCGACTATCACGGCATGGACAAGGTTTGGAAGCGCTGGTTTCCAAACAATCCCCCAGCTCGATGTGTCATTCCCCATGTAGGCCTGGGAACCCGCGGCAGCCGAATAGAGATCGCGCTGACCATGCTGTCGGCAGACTCCAGCATGAAGATAGAGTCCATAGAGACGTCCGACGCTCCGCAACCCTTTAGTCACGAGCCGCAGGCGGTGAAAGTGGGGAATTTTCTGTTCCTGAGCCAGCAGATGGCCTGTGACGAGCGCGGCCAGCTCGCCGAAGGCATGACCCGACACCCGGAGTTTCCCTGGTACGGCCTGCCCGGGAAGAACCAGATGCGCTACATGCTAAAGAATGTATCAGCCATCTGTGAAGCGGGCGGAACACGCCTCGAAAATGTTGTGCGACGCGCGTGCTTCCACGACACGGGCACATGGTTTGCAGACTCGATTGACGAGTGGGCCAGCTATTTCCCCGACGTTAAGCCTGCATCAACAACCATGACAGTGGGAGGACCGCTAGTCGTAGCGGGCGCGAATACGCTCCTGGATCTGATCGCCTACGTTCCTGACTGAGTCTCCATGCGAGGGCCTGACACTATCAGGACAGTGTCAGAAGTCCGCGCGCGGAATAATCGGCAGCAGTAGAAAAGACGGCGCCTCCAAGCCGCTGCTCAGGGTTGTCGTACCTCCAAACACGTCTTCGGGACGATCGAGGGGGTCGTTGTGCAGAAATGGCCCGCAACCCTTCAACTCGTTTTTGAAGTTCGACATGAATCCACCACTGGCCACATGTTCATAATCGCGGCCGCGGATAGTCAGCGCAATGCGATGCCCTTGGGGCACGACAATACTTGTAGGCCAGATCTCCACATCCACGTCGACGGTTTCACCGGGACGCAGGGGCATAGGTTCATCGTGTGTGTGATACGGCCGGTAGGGCTCACTAACAGCGGCGTCTTTTTTGCGGTGCGAAGCGCGCAGCCAACCCTGAGCGATCGGCGTGTGTGGATCAATAGCGCCCTGGTATACCACTTCTTTCATGTCCCCGGTGAAGACACGCAGCACCACAAAGAGATCCGCATCATTCGTGGTCGACGCCAGGCAGACCTTAAGAGCGCTGGGACCGGTTAGTTCCGTATCGTCCTGCAAAGGCTCTGTAAGCAACGTGATGCCGTCGCCACTGGCCTCAAAGTCGGCGCGGCCTTCACTGGGCGTTGTCGTGAGAGAACCGTCGGAAAAATTCAGGTAGAAGCGCGTCCACTGCGTGCGAGGAATCGGCCAGGCCTGCTCCTCCCGCTCCTCGAAGTGGTCCACGTGACGCACGAGCAGGCGGACCCGCGGCTCATGCACCCAACTGTCCTTATCACCCTTAAGGTAGCGGTCAAAAAACCGCTTCTGCAGTTTGCGACCATAGTCAGTGTAAAAATGTGTCCAGTGCTCAAGGCCATGCGCTTCCAGCCACTTGTCTTTGGACGCGGCACGCACAAAGCCTTCGAAATTGCCGCGCGTGTGCAGACCCTGACCGCCCCAGTTCGCCGCCGTCAGGAATGGAACGGTAATCCGCTCCCAATGAGCAGAGCGGACCCGATGGTATTCGTCGTCGAGGGGATGAGCGCGAATCTCTGCGCCGAAGTCGCAGCGATTGCGGGCCAGAGTGTCGTCGTCCAGGAGTTCCGGACCACAGACAAGGTCGCCCGTCACCGAATTACGTCTGCCGCGCTCGCCAATTCCATGCTGAACGGTCTTGACCTGCATATCCGACCAATTGGCCCAGAAGGTGCTGAGGATGCCGCCGTGATGTGTCATATCCCGATAAAAGTCTGCCGCTCCTTCCCAGATACACATGGCTGCAAGATGGGGTGGCTGCAGCGACGCGACCTGCCATTGGTTGATGCCGTAATAGGAGACTCCGTTCAGGCCGACTTTTCCATTAGACCAGGCCTGGGTTCCAGCCCACTCGATACACAGGTAGAAGTCTTGCGTCTCCCGCGGCGAAAAATGATCAATGAAACCTGGCGACGCACCGCAGCCCCGACTGTCTACCCGGACGACAACGTAGCCATCCGGAACCCACTTCTCCGGATCGACCACCTCCCAGTTCTGATATTTATTGCTCGAGTCCGCCGTGACATCCGGGTGTTCCCGGGCCATGGTCTCCCAGGCGCTGGGATAGCCCTCCTGAAACGCCAGGCCCTTCGCATAGGGGCCATGCGTTAGAAGTACGGGGTGACTGCCCTCACCCGGAGGCCGAAAAATGTCGGCGTAGAGAACGGTGCCGTCGTCCATCGATATTGGCGTATTCCAGTCAATGAGCATGCCATCACGATATTCGCTGCGGGTGAGCAGCTGCGAATCTGGTCCGCCGGTTACCCGTGCCACAGATCAGTCCTCCTCGGATTCTTGCGTTGGATTGCCTGCCGACATTGACCTAAGAACCTCAGCGACCGCGGACGTATCCTGATCACCGAAGCCGGCGGCCAGCGCCGCCTCATAGAGGGGTACGGCAGCGTCGAAGAGCGGTGTGCTCGCATCCAGGTCTCTTACGAACGATGCAATCAAGCCCATATCCTTTGACCACAGTGATAGCTTCATAGCCGCCGGGGAATAACAGCGCTCGGCAACGTTTGGCCCGCGCAACTCAAACATCCGGGAATTGCCTGCGCCCGGAGCAATAGCCGCCAGAAGTTCATCCATGCTAAAGCCCGCCTTCATGCCCAGCAGCACGGCTTCTGCTGCGGCAACGTTGTGCACCGCAACCAGGTGGTTGGCGATCAGCTTCATACTCGTGCCTTTGCCGAAGGCACCAAGATTCAGGACCTGCCGTGAAATTAGCCGCAGCATCGGCTCGGCCTGGCGAAGTGCTTCGGCATCGCCACTGGCGTAGATCACCACGTCCTTTTCCTGCATCTGACGCCCCGTACCACTGATGGGACAATCGAGTATGCAATGTCCTGCAGCATGCAGTGGGTCGCGCAAGGCCAACTTCTCCTGAAGAGACAGCGTACTGGTTTCTATTACCGTACGCGGCGCCGCGAGGAGGGCGACATCGCTGACCACCTGTTGGGCCGCGGCAAAGCTGGGAAGACTCAGGATAACCGTGGTCGTAGCGCCGGGCAGTTCATCGATACGCGAAACCACTTGAACACCGGCGGCTCGGGCATCACTGCAAGCCTCCGAGGAAGGGTCGTAGCCAATAACCTCGACGCCTGCATCGATCAAATGCCTCGCAATAGCACCACCCATAATTCCCAGGCCAACAACCGCTACCGACGTCATGGCGACACCGGGAGATTGTGAGAGAGCAGAAACGGCAACGCAGCAGCGTAGAATGCATCCGGCTGCTCCAGATTGGACAGGTGCGCGGCGCCGGGTAGGGAAGTCAGCGTAGACCCAGGCGTGAGCCGCTGCATTTCCGCCATGGCCTGCGGGTGTACGCCATCGCCCTCCCCCACCAGAAACAGCGTCGGGCACACCATCTCACTAAGTCGCGTCTTTATCGCCAGTTCCTGAAGTACTCGGCTGGCACCGACGTAACCGGACACTGAAGTCTCCCTGATCATTTGCTCGACGCGCTGCAGGTAGTCGGGACGATGCGCCAGTGTCGCTGGCGTAAACCAGGTCGGTAGTGTGGCATCGACAATCGCGTCCATCCCCCGATCCCTGAGCGTTTTGCGTCTTTCACTCCACATCGCCGCAAATGTGCTCGGCGAATCGGCCCGGCAGTCTGCCGCAATCAAACAGTTCACGCGATCCGCGGAGTCCAGTCCCAGCGTCAATGCGATCATCCCCCCTATCGACAGACCCAGCACTGAGGAGCGAGTGATGCCAAGTTCATCCCAGACCGCGAGGACGTCATCACGAAGGTCCTCCATCGTGAATCTGTCGCTGCTTGTCATCGAGCGTCCGTGGCCTCGCATGTCGATCCGCAGAACACGGAAACTCTCCCCGAGGCGTTCGCTCTCACGGTCCCAGAGGTGAACGTTCGTCGCCAGCGAATGCAGGCAGGTGATCCACGGCGCGCCCTCCGTCCCACTCACGCAAGCGTGAAGGTTTCCGGCCGACGTGGCAACGAAGAGCTCTCCGGATGCACAAGGCTGCATACTAACCGTCGGCGGCCTGCGTGATCGGTAGTTCCGCGAGTGTCACCGCCGGTGCCACCTCCTCTGCCAACAGTTCCATAGATCGGATGGCGAGGGTTCTGTCGGCCCAGTCATGCCCGGCGTATAGCAGGGTTCCAAAACGTCCGACGTCCTCCCGAAAGGCATACAGTTCATCAACTACTTTGTCCGGAGTTCCCCAGATGACGAGGTCCTCTACTACCTTCTCTACGGTTACAGAACTGTCTGGGGCCGACTGGTCACTCTTGAAAAGGTTGCTACGGCCATTTGCCAACATCTTGGTAACGATGGAATGGTAATACTGGTAATAGGGCCCGTCTGGATCTGTCGCATAACGCCTGGCCGTATCGAGGTCCTCCGCCACAAAAACGCTCTTGGCCACTCTCCAGTTAGCCAGTTCTGCGGGCCGCCCGGCTGCCTCGCAGCCTTCGGCATACTTTGGCCAGTGACTCTTGACCCATTGCGGCAGCAGGAAGTTTGCGGAAATGGGATCCCAGCCCCGTTTGGCAGCTTCAGTAACGCCCTTGGAAAACGGCGCCACTGCAGTGACGATGATCGGAGGATGCGGTCGCTGAAAGGGCTTCATGACCGCCCCCTGACCCAACTCGGGAATCAGCGTTCGTTCCGTTGAAAATGTCCAGTACTCCCCAGAGCGGTTGTAGGGTGGCTCCGAAGACCACAGAGCCAGAATATGATTCATAGCCTCCACGAACATGGCACCGCGATCGCGATCGAGATTACCGAAGATTTCCGCATCCGACAGCAAGCCGCCCGGACTGACACCAAAGAGAAACCGGCCTTCGGCCATGTGATCCACCATGGCCACCTGTGAAGCGACCATGGCCGGGTGGTAGCAGGGAAGATTCACCGTCCCTGTGCCGAGTTTGATGTTCTTTGTTTCATTAATGAGTGAAGCAACAAAAATCAGGGAAGAGGTAATGGTCTCGGCGGCGTCGCTGATATGTTCCCCGAAATATCCCTCAGTAAAACCCAGCCGGTCTGCCACGAGAGCCAGTTCACGATCCTCCTTTAGCGTCTCAGTGACACAGCGATGCAGGGGATGAATGGGCATGGTAAAAAAACCGAGGTTCATTTGAGCGATCTCCGAATCAGATAGTTTCGCGAATTGGCGGGAGCTGATGATATTCACCGGAACTGAATATCAGCGGTCTGCCGTCATTCTCGGAGAATCGGATGACCTCGCCAATAAAAATAATATGATCTCCAGCCTCTATGTGACGGATGTTTCTACACTCGATTACTGCAAGGCTATCGGGCAGAACAGGGCATCCACCCATGCCGTTGTGAAACTGAATGCCGGCAAACTTATTCCTCGACGGTGTCGCGAAGTGTTGCGCAAGCCTGCTCTGTGCATGGGAGAGCACGTTCACAGCAAAATGGCCCGCTGCGGAAAATTGCGGCAAGGATTTTGCGCGCTTCTGCAAATTCCAAAGCACAAGGGGTGGATCGAGGGACACGGAGCCGAAGGAATTCGCCGTCAGACCCTCGAGCTTTCCCTCCTCGTCACAGGTGGTGATCACCGTGACACCCGTTGCGAATTTGCCCAGCGCACTGCGTAGTGCACCCGCATCCACGGATTCCTCAAAATGTGCTTCTGAACTACGAACAGTCCTAGCCAGCATGCTGCCGATCCCATGGGGCGCTGTAAATTGGAAACAATGCTTGCATGGCCCCTCCATCAAAGCAAATAATATAAAATTCTCTTATTGATCATTAATTTTAATTGGTGAGAAGCCTATGCAGAGCCTTCGAATATTTGTGGCTGCCTATGAGGAGGGATCGTTTACGCTGGCGGCTAACCGGGAAAATGCCACTCAATCTGGCGTCTCCCAGCACATTCGCAACCTCGAAGACCGCTATGGCGTACCGCTATTTCGGCGAGAGAAAGGCAGAGTGTTTCCAACACCCGCTGCTGACAGGTTTTATAAGCTCTGTCTGGAGGCCCTGAGGTCCACGGATGCGGCGCTCGGCGTACTGGGGCAGTTCTCAGAAGGCCTGTCCGGCGAAACAGCGGTAGGGATCATGCCGACGCTGAGTGCAGGGGCATTGGCGCCGACGCTTCTCAAACTCCGACGATTACACCCAAATATACACGTGCACGTACATGAGGCATTTAGCTCTGTCCTCGTGGAAAGAGTCCTCAAAGGCGAGGTTGAATGCGCCATCGTCCCCGCCATGCCCGCCAAACCGGGGCTGCGCGTAACGCCTTTCTTCCGCTGCGATGAAGTTTTTGTCCAACAACGCGGTACTGGAAACAAGAAGGCCTCAGCCGCGCAGATGGACGGCAACCAGACTCTGAAAATCGTTCTACCTGAGAATGCCAACGTCCGCGCCAATCAGATTCGCTCCTACCTCGCCGAGAACAACGTTGTCATCGAACAGTCCATGGAGATGAACTCGATGATGGCAACACTGGACCTGATAGCACAATCGGACTGGTGCGCGATTCTCCCGGCACTGATGATGGCAACACGCTCCTATCAAAGCACCTTCTCAGTGCGGCCAATGAAACCGGCGCTGTCGCTGAAGCTGGTGGTCATCGAGCCCGCACGGCGCAATCTCACCCCAGTGACAGAGGCCTTCTTGCAGGAACTGCGGACGTCCTGCGAAGCACTTGTAACTTCATGAGGGTCAAGATGATTTCCGAGAACCGGCTGCGAACTGGCTTTTGGTGATGGCGTAGCGCTCCAGACTGCGCAGATCACCAATCGGACAAGTCGCCAATCCGATGCCGCGCATGCCCTCTTCATTGGCGAGGGTCTGGAACCCGTAGTAGTAAAAATACAGCTGCCCGCCGGCAACGACCAGACGATTGGCGGCGACACCCAGATCATCCCAGGCGCCCTTTGTGCCGACCCTGAATATCGGCTCGTCATACAATTGATGCCAGAGCAGCCCATCGTCGGAATCGGCCGCTGCGATGGAGCGAGCGTGGTGCCCGTCAAGAGCTGTGTAAATCATCAGGAAGCGCCGCCCGCCGGGCAGGGGATTCTGCAGAACCTGTCGCGTGACAATGCCCTCTTTTTCATATTCGCGGAGTTCGCCGGCCCATCGGATTTCTCCGGCTGGCAACCAGTTGATCGCGTCGACGGATGTCATAACCTGTGTGGCGTAGTGCGAGATATCCAATTCCGGCGCCGTGTACTGTAGAACGTAGCGCACACCGTCCCAGAACGCATTCGGCCAGCCTGCGTACAGAGTGTCTGAGGCATAATCGAAAAGCGCCCCGGAAGGCTCATTACCTCGAAGGCGTTCCCAGGTAATACCGTCGGTACTGCGTGCCACGCCACAGCGCAATCCCAGACCTGCCACGGTACCAATGGCCAGTGACAGGCTGGTACGCTGCTCATGACTGCCACCGAAATACCACATGAGCCAGCCGCCCGCATCGCGGGTCACATCGGTCAGCCCCACATGCAGACTGTCAAAATCACCGAACTGATCGCTGGGAGCAAAGACGCTTCCGAGTGGAGCATCGCCCTGCACGCGCACCCATTGCACGCCATCTGTGGAGATTGCCAACCCTATACGGCCGGTACCAAACATGGGTGGTCCGTCGAAATTTCGGTCGCGGCAGTAGTACCACATGCGCCACTTTCCCGTGACCGCATCATAATCAACCGTCGCGCCGCCCACCCTGAAATCATCACAGCCACCCGCCGGCCCTGCACAAAAAACCAAACCCGTCGTGTCCATGGCTACACCTCATTGTTCCATCCCGCCGTACACAATGGCATGGAGCGCAGGCTGGCCGCCACTCCATTAAGGCAGCTGATGGTCCGGACCTTGTTTATTGATTATGTCTAAAAAAGTTCGTGTGGTAGTGTCGAAACGCTTCAGATAGCGTTGCAAAGAACCTGCATTCAGACGCTTGGGCCAGTAACCACAAAATCGCCAGGCAGCACTACATAACGAGCGACATGACGAGCGAAACTTCTACAGACACCACCGCTATCGACGCCGAACCACTCTCCGGGAGTAATCAGGCTGGGGATGATCGTTTACCCACGCTGATCAAGGCCAGCTGGGGGTTCGGAGCCTTCGGGGTGGCGATACTCATGAACGCCATCGGCGGCCTCATGGTCTATTACCTGACTAAAATCGTCGGCATGGAGGGATGGATAGCCGGCGTTCTGCTCTCGGCCGCGCGTCTCTTTGATGCTTTCAATGATCCATTGATCGGGTACCTGAGCGACCGGACCCCCGAGCGCTTCGGCGGCCGCAGGCGCCCCTACCTGTTGACCGGTTCAATCGCCTGCACCATCGCCATGCTGCTGTGCTTCAACATTCCCCTGTCCGGGAGCGGGACGCTGACGGTCTTCTACGTCGCGGTCGCACTGGTTTTTTACGGCTTCGCTTACTCGATCTTCAATGTTCCGTTCATCGCGATGCCAGCGGAAATGACGCGCGGCTACCACGAGCGGTCCTCAATTCATGGATGGCGCGTGGTGTTCGCCGGTTCCGGCCTCGCAATGGCAGGAGCTGGCTCTGGACTGATTCTCAGCTGGCTCTCTGTTGCTGAAGTCAACGGCGTGCAGGTCAATACGCAGAGTGATTACACGCAGCTCTCGTTTGTATTTGCCGTGCTGGTATTTCTATCTATGATTACCGCCTGGCATGGTACCCGCCACGCCCCGGTCACCAAACGCACAATCACACAGCTGCCATGGCGCGCACAGGTACAGAGTTTTTTCGGCAACAAACCCTTTATGACCATCATGCTGGTAAAGGCCTTACAGCTGATCGGTGTCTATGCAAATCAGACCGCCCTCTTCTTTATGGTCGTAGAGGTCATGCAGCGCTCGAGCGCCGATATTGCCTACATCGGCCTGCCGTCAGTGTTTGTCAGCATCCTGGTTACACCCCTGCTACTGCGCTATGCCAAACGCTTCGGCAAGCGCGTTGCTTACATGACCGCAGCGCTGTTTGCCAGCGCGTCCTATGTCTCATGGATATTCGCGACTCCGGATGAACCGCATTACATGCTGGTGATCCGCGGCGTACTCGTTGGTGTCGGATTCGCCGGCAACGTCCTCTTCGCCATGTCCATGATTGCGGATGCCATCGAGTGGGATAGCATCAGAACAGGCCTTCACCGCGAAGGCATGTTCACAGCGGTATTCAGCTTCGTTGAAAAATTTGCCGGCGCGATTGGGCCGACGATCGTTGGGGTAGCCCTAAGCTGGGCAGGATTCTCTGCGACCAGTGCGGTAACACCTGAATCCTATGCAACGCTGCGTCAGGCGACGTTGATAGGGGTCTCCTACTTCCCAGCTGTATGCGCGACCTTGTCGGTGGTTGTGCTCTGCTTCTACAATCTCAGCGAGCAAAGTCTCGCCAATGCGCGCCAGGAAGCAAAGGCGGCAGGCACCCTGGAGTCTCACTCTTGACGACACTGGAAGACAATCAGCGAGTAGCGTTTCTCGGGCTGGGCGCCATGGGTATAGAGATGGCCAGCGTGCTATTGCAGGCCGGTGTCCGCGTTACGGTTTGGAACCGTAACGCTGAAAAGGCAAAAAAATTGCTCTCTTCAGGTGCCAGGGCAGCGCCAACTCCTGCGCAGGCTGTAGCAGATGCAAACATCGTTATTACGATGCTCGCCAACGATGAGGCGCTGGAATCGGTGATGCTGGGGCCTGACGGTGTTCTGGATGCCATGCTCCCAGGCGCTCTCCACATTTCGATGAGTACCATCAGCGCACTCGGTTCAGAGCACTTGGAAGCACATCACCGCAAGCGCGGTCTGGCCTTCATCTCCGCTCCGGTATTTGGACGGCCGCAAGCCGCAGCAAACGGGGCGTTGTTTATCGTTGCCGCTGGTGAAAGCGCTGCTCTTGAACGGGCAGAAACGGTCTTTTCCTTGCTGGGCCAACGCAGCTTCATCGTCGGCGACACCCCGGCCCAGGCTAACGCGATGAAGCTCGCGGGCAACTTTATGATAATGGCCGCCGCAGAAGCAACCGGAGAGGCCATGGCCGTTGCTGCCAAAGCTGGTATCGAGCCAGCGATCGTTCAGGAGGTGATAACGGGTACGATTTTCGACGCTCCGATTTATCACGCCTATGGCGAGATGCTGGTCGAACGACGTTTTACACCGGCCGGATTTACGGCGGAACTAGGGCTTAAGGATATGCGACTGTTCGATGAGCTCGCCGAAGCCGGCCGGGTTCCCACACCTTTTCTTGGCGTGTTGCGTGATCGCCTGCGCACCGTAATCAATCGGCACGGCCCGCACACAGACTGGGCGGCAGTTGGCGCCATCGCGCGCGAGGATTCAGAGAGCGCCGACTAGGCCAATGAATGTCACCACAGGAATCGCGCACAAGTAACTGCTTTCGACTGCCGGGAGACCGCTATGCCGAACACAAGGTCAAATACAATGCCGACTAATGCCGACACGCTGATCCGCAACGCCTACCTCATCACCATGGATGATGAGCGCAGAGTCTATACAGACGGTTTCGTCGCTTTCACAGACGGGCGAATCAGTACGGTCGGCCCCATGTCTGCCTGTAACATCCTCGCGAAAGAGACAATCGACGCCAACGGTTCGGTCGTCATGCCGGGTTTTGTGAATACACACAACCACCTTATGCAGGTGGCGCTGCGAGGGTTCAACGATGATCGCTGGCCGGTTCTCGACCTTCCAGCCGCAGTGCGGGTACTGCTGCATTTGCTCTATTCCATGGCCGGACGCATGGACGAGGAGCGCAGCTATCTCTTATCCCGACTCCATGCACTGGACATGATCAAGTCCGGCTATACAGCCACCCACGATGAACACTTCACGAATGTCCGCAAAGACAGCGTAGACGGCTCCTGGCGGGCTATTGAGGAGTCGGGTATGCGCGGTTTTCTCGCCCGCTGCATTGTGAATGGTGAACGGGTACCCGACGAAGGCGCAGAGACCGTGGCAGAAGGCATGCCGGAAGTAGAAAGACTGCGCAACCGCTTTTCCTCGTCACGAATTGAGGTAGTGCCGGGAATTCTCAACTTCCACTTCCTTAAAGACCCGGAGGATATGCGCCGTATCCGCGAAGGTGCAGATGCTATCGGGAGTCGACTCGATGTGGATATGACCGACAATAGCCGGGGAGCGACCCTGAAGGCTCGTGGCTTTGCGGGTGGCCAGGTCGACTACTACCGACACTATGGCGTTATGGATGGCTCGATCTACGCCGGCAAGGCACATGCACTACAGGCGCACGAATACGACATTCTTGCAAAGCACGATGCGCGACTCTCCATGGTCCCCATGCTGCGATTTTTTGATGGCTACGGACTGCCGCTTCATCACTTTTTTGCTCGCGGTATCGTGCCCGGCATCGGTACAGACGCGCCGCTGGTGACCGACTGCCAAAGCCCGTTCGAGATGATGCGGCATACGATTCTGGCCCAGAACGTCGCCGTTAAACGTGAAAAGGCGGAAGGCATTGCGCCGCCAGTCGAAGCGCTCTGGGCAACGAGCGAAAAGGTCCTCGAAATGGCGACACGGGCTGGGTCCCGTACGCTGTTTATGGATGAGGAAGCTGGCAGCCTTGAGGTGGGCAAGGCGGCAGACTGCGTGATCATTGACCTGTCCCGCGCCGAGACGCAGCCAGCTCACGCGAATCACCGGCTGATCGGACTTCTCGTCTGGTCCGCAGCTGCCGCGAACGTGGATACGGTTTTCGTTGAAGGCAAGAAGCTCCTGGAGAAGGGTCGCTCGACGATCTGGGACGAAGACGTCGTTATTAGTGAAGCCGCGCAAGCCCTGGCCGACATTGCTGCAGAAACCGGTATCGATTCCACGTTTTCAGATCGACGACCAGGCAAGACCTTCCGAGGCTGGACCTACCTGTGAGCTTTTAGGGCGCTATCGTGGATCCACGTCGAACAGGAATTCAGGAGTTGACATAATGTCTGTAAAAACTGCGGTGGTAACCGGCAGTTCCCATGGACTCGGTAAGGCTATAGCACAGGCTTTGATCGATCGCGGCATCAATGTCGTCGTGTCTGGTCCATCGCTCGCGGACTGCAGGCACGCCGTACACGACCTTACAATCCAGAAAGGCGGCGCGCGAGCCATCGCGGTTTCCTGTGATATTCGCTCACGACGCGCGCTCATCAGGCTGCGACGAATAACGCATTCGGAATTTGGCAGCATAGACATCTGGGTCAACAATGCTGGCATAGCGCTCACCGGCACGGATCTCGCTCAGCTACCCGAAGACGAGTGGCGTCTGATGGTCGACGTCAACCTGACCGGAACGTTACTCGCATGTCAGGTGGCTATTGGTGCACTGCGGGAATCCGGCGGGGCGATCTACAACATTCTTGGTGCGGGCGCTGACGGTGCGCCGGTGCCGAGAATGGGTGGCTACGCAACCACTAAAGCTGCATTGACCTTCCTGACTAAATCACTCGCGCAGGAACTCGGCGACTCACCGATCATTGTCGGCGGACTGAGCCCGGGGCTGATCATCACTCGGGGGTTTCTCAGGGAGCACGCCAAAATACCTGCTGAGATGCGCACTGAGCGCGAAAAAGTCGTCAACCTGATTGCGGATCATCCAGAGACGGTCAGCCGCTGGGCTGCCAAAATCATCGACACGAATCGTGCGAATAGTCGGACCTTTAACTGGTTGACGCCTGCGAAGATACAGCGGCGGCAAATGCTGAAGCATTCGCGCGATGTATTGTCACGCTACAGGAGCTAGCGCTGCAGTGACACTTTTAACACCTGGTGCTTAGGTGTATCTCTCGCCATTCCCGCGAAAACGCGCCAGATCCCGTCCTCCATGACCCACACGTGGATGACTTCATAGAAATCGCTGGCGGAGGAGCCATCCGACGTACCAGTTCGATGCGTCTTGTAATAGATAGCCGCCGTCGATCCGTTGAGGGCAAACGTCTACTGCGGGCTGGGGCATCCGCTGTGCAGCTCACCGCTGCCATTGAGGAGGCGCCGTGGGAGCGAGCAATGACGCTGGTTCGTCCTTCCGCGGGAGGTCGCAGCGGTGATTGCGCCCGATGCCATCACGCCCACTCTATCCGCCTAAAGGCCCTAGCGCCCTGAAAGCGCGTAGAAAAGATCCCCGTAGGCCTTCTCTATTTCCGCAAGCCCAGCCGCCCCGCTATTTTCAGCGGGCTCGATAAGCATGAACTCGTTTGCCGCATGAGCACCGTTCCCAAAACCAAGGCCCCAGGGAATCATCCGCAGCCCCAGACGCTGGGTAAATTGATAGAAGGGCGCGGAACCTGCCAGGCGCGGATTGACGGACGGCGTGTGCCCGTACTTTCGTGACACCCCAATTGCCGCCTGCACCAGCGGCGCTTCGATCGACGTTTGCGCCGCGGGGTAGCTGGAAAGCTTGCGCACTTCAATGTCACCATAGCCATTGGCCTCGAGGAAGAAACGTATGTTGGTGAGATGCTCGTTCGGATCGATTCCCATCGGCAGGCGCGAGTCTATCTTTGCGGTTTCCTTGTGCAGAAGAATCGTCTTTACGCCTTCGTCCGTGTAGCCCGCATAGAAGCCGTCGATGTTTAGCGTCGGAGAGTAGATCAGCTCCATGGCGCGCTGCTTGGCATCAGCATCATCCATCCAGCGCTCAATACCGAACGCCTGCTTCATCATGTCCGTGTGATCGGGGCCCTGAAGTGACGCGGCCATCAACGACTGCTCCTCTTCCGTGGGCGGGCGGATGCCGTCGTAAAAACCAGGAATCATTGCTGTGTTGCCATCCGGGCTGGTCATCAACGAGAGCTCCTGGATCAATCGCCAAACAGGGGAATCGAATATCGCCTTATTGGACCCATGGATTTTGGATGTCACCGGACCACCCCACTCTCCGCCGCGGGCCTCCAACTCCCAATAGACAATCCCCTTCACGCCAAGGAACATGTTCATGGCGCCGCTCGGCACCTGCATATTCATGGGAAAGATCACGCCGTCCGCCTCTCCCAGACGTTCTTCATACTGACCCACGATCTGCGGATAGTGCGGCGAACCCAGCTCCTCCTCACCCTCCGCAGGGATCATAAGGTTAACGGGCAGCGTGCCGTCCACGGCGATGATGGATTGCAGCGCATTGAGGAATGCCCGCTCAGGACCTTTCTGGTGGGTTGCCCCGCGCGCCATGAGCACCTTAGCGCTTGCATGATCCACCAGCTCTGCCGCAAAGGGCGGCGACTCCCAGTCATCAGGGTTCACCGGCTGCACGTCGTACATCATGTAGACCAGCAACGTGTTCGCAGCACCGGCATCGTAATAAGCCCAAACACCCGGGTGCCCACCCCTGGGCACCCGTTCAGATTCTGCAAAACCCATAGCCTTGAAATCGTGCGCGTATAAGAAATATAAACGGGGTGTGTCGACCAGATTGTCTGGTCCGTCTTGGTCAGTGACCCCCACACCACGCGAAAAGCTTAGCGATTATCCCGAAACTGTACTCACATCAGTGAGGAGGCAATTCATATTCGTTCATTCTTTAACTAGCACACGCAGCAGTCCATGCCATGAGGTTTTCAGTGGCGTCCTTGCTGATTTAGCGTTGTGTTTGTCGATTCGCCCCAGCAAAAGAGGCAGAATGGCAGCTGGCGCTTTGGTTGGCGTGATGAGCCTTCGCCAGCGATGGTTCGGCGCGAGGACGCCATGGAATCGCGTGAGATTGACCCTCGGCTTCGATACCAGAGCAGCTAGCCGCGTGCCCGCTTTTACGATACGAATGACTCGCGCTTCATCTACTGTGCTCTGTACTTGCGAGCCGCATTCCGCGCAGAAACCACGATTGACATGTTTACCCTGAAGACCAACGACCGTATAGGTTTTGAGTTCGTCGCTTAATTCAAAAGCATCGGCAGGGACTACTACGATCGTATAGCAAAGTATTGAAACCGGGCTAAAAAAGGCATTAGCAATCTGCTTGAGACGCAACGGTGTGCTTCACCAGCTCACGAAGTCTTCGATGTGTTTCGCGATTTAGGGAGCGCACATCCTCCATATGAACCAGCCCGCTACGCAGTAGCGATTCCAGCATGGCCATCGACAAGTCTATTTGTACTGTCAATTCATGTTTCATGTACTCCTCCTGTCGCCTAATGAACGGTATTGGGTGATGCCACTGCAGGCAGCATCGGGCCCCACAGCTGGATACTGTGGACGATCATTTGCAGTAATTCCTTTGAGGCCGCATGACGCCTCAGCCAGCTCTTATCTACCGCGTTCACATTGGCAACCATTAGCTGCGCTGTCTCGAAAGCGCATCCCGCGTGAGGCAACGCCTTACTCCAGCTGCCGTGGATGATCAGCCCCTGTGCCGTTTCCATTCCAGTGGTCCAAACAGCGCGCGCTTTTAGAGGTTGTTGTGATAACCATTGGCGGTGTTGGTTACACAGGAAGTGATAGGTCATAGTGGCATCTCATTATACAATGATAATGATTATCATTTAGATTAAGAGTGAATGCAACACAAACAGGTACAGGCATCTACGCCGTGTGGCCGCCCCGGGGATTCAAATCAGTAAGCACGGCGCAGAGACTTTTGGGTCCCATGCTGGGGCAGCAAATTTATTCAATTTCGGTAGGCGCAAGTTTGCTGCTCAGCGTTATCGTGAAAAGCTTAGCGATTGTCCCGAAACTGTACTCGCCTCAGTGAGGAGGCAATTCATATTCGTTCATTCTTTAACTAGAACACGCAGCAGTCCATGCCATGAGGTTTTCAGTAGCGTCCTTGCTGATTTAGCGTTGTGTTTGTGGACAGGCGATTGTGTTTGTGGACAGGCGATGACCCTGACAGATCCACCGCAGCGACCACAGACCTCGATGTCTATACTGAAGACGCGTTTACGGCGCTGCACCCCTGCTGCGGCCCGACGGCGATCCGGTAGGAGACTGAACTACCCAGAATCTGCGGCATGGGATCGGTGTCGTCTGCGGGTTCGAGTTCCAGCCAGGCGCTCTCGGCCTCCTGCGGGCGCCACAGCTCGGGCAGAAACCCCGTTTCTTGCAGGAAAACGCCACCAGCTGCTCGAAGTCGCAGGTGTCGCAGCGCACCCGCAGGAATCCATGTTCGAGGCGGCCGCACCTGAGATACGCTTCGAATTCTCCGTAGACATGGTCGGGCAGAGATTTACCCTGCTGGGCCAGTTGGTCGACTAACGCAGGGTAGTGCGCTTCGACGAGTTGCTAGAGAAGTGTTTACTCGGGTTGATGCCGTCCGTAGGCAACGTCGCCAGGGCTCTCCCTGCGTTGTGCCAACATACTGTGTCTCGCAAACCGACGATTCTGAGCAGCAGCTTGTGGCGGCTATAGGCGAAGTGCCACATCGGAAGTGTGCGGCGAGCTAGCTGTGATACATCAGAGATGGCCCGTGGGTCCGGTGAATTCGCTCTACTACTTAGGACCGGAGTTAGGCGATTGGAGAAGTTCGTCCTCACCTTTTTTACGCAGCCTCGGTGCCTAACTACCGTGTCATTTGTGCATCCAAATATTGATCAAGTTGGAGACTACAAATAGACGATGAAGTAATCAGTATCAGTAAAATTTTGGTATTTGGTTTCTAAAGCCTGCTTCAATTCTTTAACTTACTAACCCATCTCCCCACAGAACGTTCGATTCATAATCGGTGAGTGCCTCACAGCCTCATCATCATAGAAATACAACGACTTGTAGCACGGTTATAACATTACTTTATCAGGGCCAATTTCCGCTACCATGCTGGATCCCATCAGCCTACTCCCTCACTGCTCCAGAGGCTTTGATTTCGACATCACCGTATAACTCCGTAAAGACAGTTCCTGCCTCCGACAGCACCTACTGACGGTTCGCCTCGCCATTTTCAGTCGTCAGATGGTCTTTAAAGCTGGCCGTTCCCAGTGGAGTCAAGGAGCCGCCGATCACAATATCCGGCCATTGTTCGTGAACCGCAGACGACGACCAGCGCAGATCCGGAGTCAGGTTCCCTGTTCGCAGACCATCGCCGTGACAGTAACGACAATGCAAAATAGCGCCTTGTAAATTGGCGCATGCAGGCTACCAGTGCCACCTTCTTCGGTTTTACAGCGGCCACCAGACGCTCATAGGTAGCTTTAATTTTGGGGTCGTACTGGACCGTCGACCACATTGACATATACAAAACGGTGCGGACTTTACTTCGCCCTCCGGTCACTCGCCGTTTGCCACGGTAGCTGCCGCTATCCCGGTTCATTAGTGCAACGCCGACAAGTGAAGCTATTCCCTTCCGGTTGAGTTATCCAAGTTCCGGCAGCTCGCTCATTAAAGTATAAGCCACAACGCTTCCCACGCCTTTGGCGCTCATAAGCAGATCTCGTTGCTCTCGCCTTGCTAGATTGTAAAAGCGTCAACATTATGCGGTAGCCAGCGCATGCCGCCGTCAAGATTAGACGTTGCCTCGAGATAACTGAAAATCATACGTCGCAGGCGAGGTGGTAATTCTGCGGTGGGTACTTGCGCGATAAAATCTGCAATGCGAACACCCTGCTCGGATTGGGGCTCGCAACACGACGTGATATCGAGCCTTGCCCCGATACGCTTACACTCAAACGGGATGCTGCGTTCTTCGAGATGCTTGCTCAGGTCCTCACTGAACCACGTGGAAGCACCCTTCTCCATTTCCCAGAACGAGGACGAGAGCTCATTTAGAGTATCATTCGAAGCAATCAAAATGACAAGCTTGCCAGACTCATTGACCAAATTCAATGCATTTTCGATCGCCTGCGCGGGGTCATCCATATAGTAGAGCGAGTGCACCATGAGAACCAGGTCGAAGCGACGCTGCTCTATGAATTTTTCGAAGTTAGTATTGTGCGCTTCTACCCGGACATTTTGATTGCCTGCGAGCTCCATACGCGATATGAATTTTTCACACTGCTGAGAATCCGGCTCAAGCCCCACATAGGAAATGGTCGAAGTGTGCTCTTTTCCTGCAGC
>JBLIIW010000028.1:0-27931 GCA_047635315.1 Halieaceae bacterium
CAGCCGGCGTTGCTGCTGTTGCTGATCGCGATGGAGCCGTCCGGGTTCTGTACCAGCCACGTCCAGCCCGATCCGAAGTTGCCAAGGGCCGACTTCGTAAACTGTTCCTTGAAGGCCGCAAAGGAGCCGAAAGTCGCGCTGATGGCGTCCGCCACAGGGCCGCTCGGTTCGCTGCCGCCGGTGGGTGACAGACAGTTCCAGTAGAAACTGTGGTTCCAGATCTGCGCGGCATTGTTGAATACGCCGCCTTCCGATTGGCGGATAAGCTCTTCCAGGGTCTGCGATTCCATCGCGGTACCGGCGACCAGAGCATTGAGCTTGCCGACGTAGGTCTTATGATGCTTGCCATAGTGAAACGCAAGTGTTTCTGAAGAAATGTGGGGTGCGAGGGCATCCTGCTCGTAGGGAAGCGCGGGCAGTTCAAAGGCCATGATGGGTCTCCTGAGGTTGGTTGATTAGCGGGTTGTCTTGTGGATTGTCTTGTGGGTTGTCTTGTGGATTGTCTTGTGGATTGTCTTGTGGATTGTCTTGTGGATTGTCTTGTGGATTGTCCAGTAAACGGCCCAACAGCCTGTTCACAGGCTCGCGAGTGGATTAAAAGTCTATTCGCATATATGTTCATACGCAGAAATGCTGCGAAGCGATGTGTGTTCGCGAAGCCTGAGGTATCATACGGGCGTCTAATTCACCTTGGAAAAGTAAAATGACTATTGAATTCCTGTTCCGTTGGTTTCACGTGCTCGCCGGTATCGTCTGGATTGGCATGCTGTACTACTTCAATTTTGTACAGACTGAGTATTTCAAGGAAGCAGAGGCTCCGGCTAAGGCCGACGCCATGAAGAAACTTGCTCCGCGCGCCCTGAAGTGGTTCCGCTACGGTGCACTGGTGACATTTATCACCGGTTTGGGGCTTCTTCACTACGCGGGAGCTATGAGCGGCTTTGTTAGCAGTTCGCTTATCTGGATGGGGTCACTTACGGGCACCTTAATGTTCCTGAACGTATGGTTGATTATCTGGCCGAACCAGAAAATCGTGCTGGGTATGAAGGAGGGTGACGGTCCGGCCGCGGCTGCAAAGGCGGGTCTTGCCTCACGTACCAACACCCTGTTCTCCGGTCCTATGCTATTGGGTATGTTGGGATCCAAGCATCTTTACATCAGTGACCTGAGTTCTATGGGTCTGGGTGCCGCCTGTGGCCTGATCGTGTTGCTGCAGTTGAATGCCTTGTTTGGACGCATGGGGCCGATGGCCAGTGTTACGGGTGTGGTGCACTCCAGTGTTGCGCTTACTGCCGCCGTATGGGCCCTGTTGGCTTTCCTGTAGACGCGTAGCCTTCGCGAGACTTACGCATGACAATCGCATGCGTTAACGCCATTTCGGGCGCGATGCTGTCGCGCCCGTTCTTATTGAAGACCCGGTAAAATGTCCAAAGACGACGATCTTTCGCCCATTCCATCGATCAGTGCACGCCGCGATAGCGAGGGAGCCGCTGCAGCGGTTCCCCGGCCACGCGGGGGCAGTCGCTCCGCCTCGGGTAAGGAGCGGGTCGCCGGTAGCGGTAAACCCGGCCTGTTATCCGGCGTGCTGTTGTTCTTCACGCTGCTGCTCGCCCTGGCGGCTTGTGCCTGGGTTTGGCAGCTGCAGGAGCAATTGATGCAGGCGGAGCATGTTCTTGAACGTTACGAGACGCGTATCGCCGATCTTGAGGATCGCCTGGCCGATACGGATGAGGGTCTGAGTCAGAACACCGCGGTACAAGCGGCCAAAATCCGCGAGCTCGATGCGGAAGTTCGCAAGCTCTGGGACAACGTCTGGAAGCGCAGCAAAGAGCGTTTCGGTGTCCTCGAGGCGAGCAGTAAGCGCTTCGATAAGGAAATCAGCGCTAACGCTGCGACGCTTGGCAGTACCCGCACGGATCTTGCGGCGGCGCAGAAATCTCTGGTCCAACTGCAGTCCGTGGGCGGTGACCTTGAGCGACTGATGACGACTGCCCGCAGCAGTCAGGCAGAGGTAGAGCGAGTCGCTGATACACTTAACAGGATTAATCTGGAACTGGCGAAGCTCAATAAACGTGTCGCCGGCAATGAAGGATGGATTGGCGCGATCAACGCGTTTCGCCAAAGCACCAACGCCAGCATCAGCCAGCTGCAGGCCCGTCTCCGTGAGCTACAGGGCCCCACCGGCACCTGATAGCCGCCAGGAGCGCAACCCAACAACCGCGAGGAGAGCATGTCATGACCACCATCAGGCAAGACGACCTGATCGAGAGCGTCGCGGACGCGCTGCAGTTTATTTCCTACTACCACCCGGTGGATTTTGTGCAGGCGGTACATAAGGCCTGGGCCATGGAGAGGAACCCGGCGGCGAAGGATGCGATGGCGCAGATACTCATCAACTCGCGTATGTGCGCCGAGGGACACCGTCCGATTTGCCAGGACACGGGGATCGTCACGGTTTTTCTTAGAGTCGGTATGGATCTGCGTTGGGATTCGACCCTGTCCGTTGCGGATATGGTTAACGAAGGCGTTCGCCGCGCCTATCTCAACCCGGATAACGTTTTGCGCGCCTCTATTCTTGAGGATCCCGCCGGGGCCCGCCGCAATACCGGTGACAACACGCCGGCCGTTATTCACATGGAACTGGTTCCCGGGGACAAGCTGGATGTGCGTATAGCCGCCAAAGGCGGCGGGTCCGAGAACAAGTCCAAACTCGCCATGCTCAACCCCTCGGACTCAATTCTGGACTGGGTGGTGAAGACCGTGCCGACTATGGGTGCCGGCTGGTGTCCCCCCGGGATGCTCGGGATCGGGATTGGTGGCACAGCGGAAAAGGCCGCTGTGCTGGCGAAAGAGTCTCTTATGGACCCGATCGACATTTATGAACTGCGCGAGCGCGGGCCGTCTAACCGTATTGAAGAGCTCCGTCTTGAGATTATGGACGCGGTGAACCGCCTCGGCATCGGTGCCCAGGGGCTCGGTGGCCTGACCACCGTGCTTGATGTGAAAATCAAGGACTATCCGACGCATGCGGCGTCCCTACCGGTGGCGCTGATACCCAACTGTGCGGCCACGCGTCACGCCCATTTCATCCTGGACGGCAGCGGCCCGGCCCTGCAGACGCCCCCGGATCTGGATGACTGGCCGGATATCACCTGGGAGGTCGGTGAAGACGTGCGCCGGGTTAATCTCGACAGTGTGACCCGCGAGGAAATCGGCACCTGGAAGCCCGGCGACACGCTGCTGCTTTCCGGCAAAATGCTCACCGGGCGCGATGCGGCACACAAGAAAATTGAGGGACTTATTCGCAGTGGCGAGGGTCTTCCGGCGGGGGTGGATCTGCGTGGTCGTTTTATCTATTACGTTGGGCCGGTAGACCCGGTCCGCGATGAGGTGGTTGGTCCCGCGGGCCCCACCACGTCTACACGCATGGACAAGTTCACTGATTTTATCCTTGAGCACACGGGGCTGCTGGGCATGATCGGCAAGGCCGAGCGAGGTCCGACGGGCATAGAGGCTATTCGCAAGCACGGGGCTGTGTATCTCATGGCCGTGGGCGGCGCAGCCTATCTGGTGTCGCGCGCTATTATCGGCTCACGTGTAGTGGCGTTTCCGGAGCTCGGCATGGAGGCGATTTACGAGTTTGAGGTCAAGGACATGCCGGTCAGCGTGGCGGTGGACACGCAGGGTAACTCGGTTCACCAGAGCGGACCTGCCCACTGGCGAGGCGTGATCGAAGAGCAGGCTCTTGAGCTCATCTGAGAGCTTTTACTGGCACGATTATGAGACCTTCGGGGCCGATCCCAGCCGGGATCGGCCGGTTCAGTTCGCGGGGCTTCGCACGGACCTGGACCTCAATCCCGTCGGCGATCCGCTGGAGCTCTACGCCCTGCCGGCCCGCGACTATCTTCCACAGCCAGCCGCCTGCCTGATCACCGGAATCACCCCACAGCTCGCACAGGAGAAGGGCGTCGCAGAAGCGGCCTTCATGGCGTCGATCCACGCCGAGCTGGCACAGCCGGGGACCTGTGGCGTGGGTTACAACTCCCTGCGTTTTGATGACGAAGTGACCCGCTACGCGCTGTATCGTAATCTTTACGACCCCTACGCTCGGGAATACCAGCACGCGAACTCCCGCTGGGACCTCATCGATGCTGTACGTACCGCCTATGTGCTGCGTCCCCAAGGTATCAACTGGCCCCGGCGCGACGATGGGCTGCCCAGCTTCAGGCTCGAAGACCTGACCCGCGCCAATGGGATTGAACACGGGCAGGCGCACGATGCGCTGGCCGATGTACGGGCTACCATCGCCATGGCCGGACTGCTGCGTGATCGGCAGCCGAAACTCTATACGCATTTGTTCGCCCTGCGCCGCAAGCCTGCCCTGAAGCAGCTCGTGGATCCAGAGGCCATGCGCCCGCTGCTGCATGTCTCGGGCATGTTTGGTGGCGCCCGGGCCAACCTCGGCCTGATACTGCCCCTTTTCTGGCATCCACAAAACCGCAATCAGCTGATCTGCTATGACCTGAGCGTTGATCCAGTGCCGCTTTTTGAGCAGCCTGCAGAGCGCCTGAGAGAGCTCCTGTATACCCCGGCCGCGGCTCTGCCCGAGAACACGCAGCGACCGGGGCTGAAGTCTGTGCACATCAATCGCTGCCCGGTGCTGCTGACACCGAAGATGCTCGATGAAACGGTGGCACAGCGCGCGTCCCTGGATCGGGAAAGCTGCCGGGGGCACCTGCGACTTCTACGAGATTACCAACAGCGTTTTCCCGGAGCCCTGCGCGACAAGCTGCGACAGCTGTATGCGCCCCATCAGGGTATTGAGAGCGGCAGTCAGGGGCAGGCGGACAGTGCCGGGAGTGACCCGTCAAGCAAGCGCCCGGCCGATCCCGATCGACAGCTTTATGGTGGTGGTTTTTCCTCGGATGCGGACCGTGCCACCCTGGATCGAGTCCGCGTGCTCTCGCCGGTAGATCTGGCCACGCTGCACGTGGCTTTTGATGACGAGCGCCTCGGCGAAATGCTGTTCCGTTACCGGGCCCGCAACTTCCCTGAAACCCTGGATAGCGCAGAGCGCGAGCGCTGGGAGTCTTTCCGCTTTCATCGACTCAGCGAGGGCGGGGAGGAGGGCTATCTGGATCTGGAAAGCTACCAGACAGAGCTTGCAACTCGCTTGTCTGATCCCGCCCTGACTGCCCGGGATCGCTCTATTCTCGAGGCGTTGGAACACTGGGGCGATAGCCTGCTGGCCTAGTGCCGAGGATGTGGGGCACTGCCATCCGGCGTCGGCTCTTCGTTTCCATTACTTCGTATAATGCGCTTACAGGCCGCCGCCAGGCGCCGACAGGGAGCCCAGCATGAAATTCGCCGGCAGTCATATTCTCTCCGTGACTCAGTTTGAACGCCCGGATGTCGAGTCAATCTTTGCCGTGGCCGATCGCATGGAGCCCTACGCGCGGCGACGCCGGGTGACCAAGGTGCTCGATGGTGCGATCCTCGGGTCCATGTTTTTTGAGCCCAGCACCCGCACCCGGGTAAGCTTTGGCAGTGCCTTTAATCTGCTCGGCGGGGAGGTTCGCGAAACCACCGGCTTTGAAAACTCGGCCATTGCCAAGGGCGAGTCGCTCTACGATACGGCCCGGGTACTGTCCGGCTACTCGGATGTGATTGCCATGCGGCATCCGCAGGTAGGCTCGGTGGCGGAGTTCGCGGCGGCCAGCCGTGTTCCGGTCATCAACGGTGGCGACGGCAGCAACGAGCATCCCAGTCAGGCGCTGCTCGACCTCTACACGATCCGCAGCGAGTTGTCGGAACGGGGGCGTGGAATCGATCAACTGCGCATAGCCATGGTCGGTGACCTGCGTTTTGGACGCACGGTACACAGCCTGTGCAAACTGTTGTGCCTGTTTCGGGATGTGCAGGTCATTCTGGTATCGCCGCTGGAACTGCGCATGCCAGCTGATATCGTCGAGATGCTGCGTGCGGCGGGTCACGCTGTCACCCAAAGCGATGCGTTGGAAGACAGCATTACCGACGTGGATATTGTCTACAGCACGCGGCTGCAGGAGGAACGCTTTGCCTCCACTGAGGAGGCGGACCTGTATCGCGGGCGTTTCAGGCTCAATCAGCAGATATATACGCGACACTGCGATCCCAATACAGTGATCATGCATCCGCTGCCGCGAGATTCGCGCGAGTCCGCACGCGAGTTGGATGACGATCTCAATGACAATCCCAATCTGGCCATATTTCGCCAGACCGATAATGGGGTCCTGGTACGGATGGCGCTGTTCGCGATGATTCTGGATGTTGTGGAGCAGGTGGATCAGCAGGCGCATGATGTTCGCTGGTACACGGGAGGGAGATTTAATTGAGTTTTTCCCTGCGCTTCTCCGGCGCCGACGTGCGGATACTCGCCGACGAGCGGGTTTTCGACGGCTATTTTGCCATGCGGCGGGTGACTGTACAGCATCGCAGCTTTTCCGGCGGCTGGGTCGAGCCGCTGAGCCGCGAGGTGTTTGAGCGCGGCGATGCGGTCGGCGTGTTGCCCTATGATCCCGTGGACGATTCGCTGATTCTTATAGAGCAGTTTCGCCCCGGCAGCCTGCGCGACACCCACAGCCCGTGGATGCTGGAGCTGGTTGCGGGGATCATCGAAACGGGCGAGTCCGATGATGAGGTGGTGCGCCGGGAGGCCATGGAAGAAGCGGGCTGTACCTTGGGGGATGTTGTGCCCATCGCCGGCTACTACCCGAGTGCCGGTGCCTGCAGCGAGTACGTTCGTCTTTACTGCGGCCGCGTATTGGGTGCTGGTGTGGGTGAGGTCCTGGGGCTGTCTGAGGAGGGCGAGGATATCCTCGTACACCGACTGGGGAGGGAGGATGTTTTGGATCTTCTGGCGGCAAACCGTATTAACAACGGCCATACATTGGTTGCCCTGCAGTGGTTCGCCCTGCACTGGGAGCAGCTGCGCCCGCGCTGGCGCGACGCGCCGCCGCCGTTTTCAGAACTATGAGCGAAACCGGGGGGCCAACGATCAAGCGGGCCGGGCTGCTGCGCTCCAGCGCGGTAGTGGGTTCCATGACCATGCTGTCGCGGGTTCTGGGTCTGGCTCGGGATGTGATCCTCGCCGGGGTTATCGGAGCCAGCGCCAATGCTGACGCGTTCTTCATCGCTTTCAAAATACCCAATTTCCTGCGCCGCCTGTTTGCTGAGGGCGCCTTTGCCCAGGCGTTCGTGCCAGTGCTTGCCCAATATAATGAAAATGGCGGGCGCTCGGCGGTACAGGAGCTGATTGACCGTATCGCGGGGGTGTTGGGCGTCGCGCTGCTCGGCCTGACCCTGCTGGTACTGGCGGCGGCGCCGCTGGTCGCCGCGATTTTTGCCCCCGGTTATCTTGCCTATCCGGAAAAGTTTGCACTGACCGGCGAACTTATCAGGATCACCTTTCCCTACCTGATGCTGGTTTCGCTGACAGGTCTATGTGGCGCGGTACTGAACAGCTATGGACGTTTTGCGGTTCCGGCCTTTACACCGGTGCTGCTGAATGTGGCGTTGATCAGCGCTGCACTGCTGGCGGCGCCGTCCTTCGCAGAGCCGGTGTTTGCCCTCGCCTGGGGAGTCGTATTGGCGGGTGTTATTCAACTACTGTTCCAACTGCCTTTTCTTTATCGCCTTGATCTCGTACCCCGGCCGCGCTGGGATCCTGCCCATCCCGGCGTGCGGCAGGTAATGACACTCATGGTGCCGGCGCTCTTTGGGGTTTCTGTGAGTCAGTTGAACCTGCTGCTGGATACGGTGCTGGCATCTTTTCTGCCGACCGGGAGTGTGTCCTGGCTGTACTACTCGGATCGGCTGACCGAGCTACCATTGGGCGTATTCGGGATTGCCGTGGCGACGGTGATCATGCCGGCGCTGTCCGGACACAGCGCCGCGCAGCGCGATGGCGCCTATACGTTGACCCTTGACTGGGCGGTGCGCGCGGTGCTCCTGATCGCCGTACCGGCCTCCCTGGCGCTGATTCTGCTTGCGGAGCCCATTCTTATCTGCCTGTTTCACTACGGTGCCCTTACGGAGCGCGATATCAACATGGCGGGCATGAGCCTGCGCGCCTATAGCCTGGGCCTCAGCGCGTTCATGTTGATCAAGGTACTGGCGCCGGGCTATTACGCGCGGCAGGACATGGTCACGCCGGTCAAAATTGGTATTCGGGCCATGGTCGCCAATATGCTTTTGAACATGCTCTTCGTGTTTCCGCTTATGTACTTTTACGGTATCGGGCATCTCGGGCTGGCACTGGCGACCAGCTGCAGTGCTTTCCTCAATGCCGGGCTGCTGTTGCGCGGACTGCAGCGCTGTGGGGTCTATCGCTTTCATCCGGCCTGGCGCGCCTACCTCGCGCGTCTGGTGGCTGCGACTGTGGCCATGGGATTGCTACTGCTGCTGGCGACACCGGAGGAGCAAATATGGCTGGGCTGGAACTGGCTGGAGCGCACCCTGCGCATTCTGCTGCTCTGTGCGGGCGGTCTTCTGGTCTATTTGGCTACACACTGGATCTGCGGCAGTCGCCTGAGCGACCTGCGGGCGCCACACCCGGGGGCCTGATGTTGGGCCAGTACATTCTGTCGGTCCTACGGATTGCGTAGGCCAGCCCCCGGTTCTTCGATATACTCCGCCGCTCGTTCTGAATCACTGCCAACGCCATGGAGCTCCTACGCGGTCTTGCCGGTCTGCGGCCAAGACACCGGCCCAGTGTGGCCACTATCGGCGCCTTTGATGGCGGACACCTCGGGCACCAGGCGGTTATTGCCCAACTGCTGGAGCAGGGTCGGCTGCACGATTTGCCGACCACGGTGGTGGTGTTTGAACCGCTGCCGCGGGAGTATCTGTCGCCGCAAAGTGCGCCGTCGCGTCTGCAGAGTCTGCGTGGCAAGTTCGAGGCCCTGTCGTCGCTCGGCGTCGACCTGTTGCTGTGCCTGCCTTTTAATGAGGCATTGCGCAGCATGAGCGCTGAAGCCTTTGTGCGCAGTGTATTTGTTGAGGGCCTGGCGATTCGCGCGCTGGTGATCGGGGATGATTTTCGTTTCGGCAAAGAGCGTGAAGGGGACGCGGAGTTGATCAATGAGATCGGCGCCCGGGAGGGGTTCAGCGCGCTGCCCACGGACTCCGTAGAGCTGGATGGCGAGCGGGTCAGCAGTACGCGGCTGCGCGCGACGCTCGCCGACGGAGACCTCGAGCTGGCGAGCCGTCTGCTGGGTCGTTCCTACGCGATGGTCGGTCGGGTGGTTTACGGACGCCAGCTCGGCCGTACCATCGGTGCGCCGACGGCCAACATTAGCCTGCGGGTGCGCAAGGCCGCCTTGACAGGCGTTTTCGCCGTTAGCGTCTCCGGTGCCGGTCTGCATGGAGCACCGGCGATTGCCAATGTGGGGACGCGGCCCACCATAGCCGCTGGACAGCGCGCCAATCTCGAGGTGCATCTCCTCGACGGCAGCCCCGATCTTTATGGGGAAAGGCTGACAGTAAGTTTTCTGCACAAGCTTCGCGATGAGCAGCGCTTTGATTCTATCGAGCAGCTCAGCGCCCGCATCGCAGCCGATATTGATAGCGCGAAACTATGGTTTTCTGCGCGTGCCAAGGATGAATAGGAACTGATGAGCGATTACAAGGACACGCTGAACCTCCCCACCACCGCCTTCCCCATGAAGGCAAACCTTGCCCAGCGCGAGCCTCAGCGGCTCAAGGCCTGGCAGGAAATGGGGCTTTATGAGCGTGTTCGTGAGGCGCGGGCCGGGCGTCCGCGCTTCGTGCTGCACGATGGTCCTCCCTATGCGAACGGGGATCTGCATGTGGGGCATGCGGTGAACAAGGTACTCAAGGACATCATTGTCAAATACAAGACGCTCGATGGCTTTGACTCGCCCTACGTGCCCGGCTGGGACTGCCACGGGCTGCCCATCGAGCTCAACGTTGAGAAGAAAGTCGGCAAGCCCGGCGTCAAGCTGAGTGCGGCGGAATTCCGGCAGAAATGCCGGGAATACGCTACGCGGCAGATCGCCAGCCAGCGCGAGGATTTTATGCGCATGGGTATTATTGGCGACTGGGACCGGCCCTATCTCACCATGGACTACGCCTTCGAGGCCGATATCGTACGTACCCTGGGTCGTATCGCCGGGCGGGGCCATCTGCACAAGGGCTTCAAGCCCGTGCACTGGTGCCTCGATTGCGGTTCGGCGTTGGCGGAGGCGGAAGTCGAGTACGCGGACAAGGTGTCTCCGGCGATCGATGTCGCTTTTGTTGCGGTCGACCCGGCGGCCCTGCATCGCGCCTGCGGACTGCAGGAAAGTGTGCCGGTGGCAATTCCTATCTGGACCACCACACCCTGGACGCTGCCGGCGAATCAGGCGGTGAGCCTGCACCCGGAACTGGAATACGTGCTGCTCGAAGGTGCTGGGCAGCGCCTGCTGGTTGCGGAGGCGCTTGCGGAGACCTGTATGGCGCGATTCGGTATCGATAAGGCGACCAGGATTGGGCGTTGCCGGGGTGCCGATCTCGAAGGCCTGCAGTTACAACATCCGTTCCTGGAGCGCACGGTGCCGGTGATTTTGGGTGAGCACGTTACTACGGAGGCAGGTACCGGCGCTGTGCATACGGCGCCCGCGCACGGTCAGGACGACTATGCGGTCGGTTTGGGCTATGGGCTGCCGGTGGACAACCCCGTGGGTCCCAACGGGGTCTTTTCTGCGGATACACCTCTTGTTGCTGGCCAGCATGTGTTCAAGGCCAATGCCGTCATCGTTGAACTTCTGCGGGAACGGAACACGCTGCTTTATGTAGAGCATTACGAGCATTCCTACCCCCACTGCTGGCGGCACAAGACGCCGCTGATTTTTCGGGCCACCCCGCAATGGTTTATCAGCATGCACCAGAACGGCTTGCTCGAGGCGGCGCGCGCGGCCGTCGGCGGCGTGGAGTGGGTGCCGGACTGGGGCAAGGCGCGCATCGAGGCGATGCTCGGCGACCGGCCCGACTGGTGTATTTCCCGGCAACGCACCTGGGGCGTGCCCATCACCCTGTTTGTTGATCGCGAGACAGCGGAACTCCATCCGAACACGCCGGCGCTGGTCGAGGAGGTAGCGCGGCGCATCGAAGAGGAAGGGATAGAAGCCTGGTTTTCCCTCGATCCTGCGGAGTTGCTGGGCGCAGAGGCCGATCGTTACGAAAAAGTCACGGATACGCTCGACGTCTGGTTTGATTCCGGCGTGACGCACGCCTGCGTGCTGCGCAAGCGTGATGAGCTGGGGGCCCCGGCAGATCTGTATCTGGAAGGCTCGGACCAGCATCGCGGCTGGTTCCAGTCGTCTCTGCTGACCGGCATTGCGGCCTATGGGGAGGCGCCCTATCGAGCGGTATTAACCCACGGATTTACCGTTGATGGTGACGGACGCAAGATGTCCAAGTCCCTGGGTAATATCATTCCGGCGCGCAAGGCCATGAACGAGCTCGGTGCCGATGTGCTGCGCCTGTGGCTGGCCTCCACGGACTATCGCAATGAGGTGTCCGTTTCCGACGAGATTTTCAAGCGCACGGGCGACAGCTACCGGCGTATCCGCAATACGGCGCGCTTTATGCTGGCCAATTTGTCCGGTTTCGACCCAGCCGTTCACTTACTCCCTGATGATGCGCTGCTGCCGCTGGATCGCTGGGCTGTCGATTCCGCCGCGCTGTTGCAGGAAGAGCTGCGCATTGCCTACGATAGCTATCAGTTTCACCAGGTCTGCCATCGCCTGCACAACTACTGTGCGGGGGAGATGGGCGGCTTCTACCTGGACATTATCAAGGACCGACAGTACACGACACGCAGCGACAGTCTGCCGAGACGATCGGCGCAGACCGCCCTTTACCGCATTGCGGATGCCCTGGCTCGCCTGATGTCGCCGATTCTGTCGTTTACCGCCGAGGAGATATGGGAAAATCTGCCGGGTGAGCGCGAAGACTCGGTGTTTCTGGCGGGTTGGGGTGATCCCCTGCTGCGTCTGGGCAGTTCCGATGAGCTCAATGGGGCCTTCTGGAGCTCCCTGATTGCTGTGCGCGCAGCAGTGAACAAACAGTTGGAAACACTGCGTGCCGCCGGTGAATTGCGCGGTTCCCTGGACGCTGCCGTGACCCTGTATTGCGATGAGGCGCTGTGCGAGGCTCTGCTGGTCCTGGGTGAGGAACTGCGTTTTGTGTTGATTACCTCAGCGGCAGAGGTCCGCCCACTGGCAGAAGCACCGGAGTCCGCCGTTGCGACGGATGTTACGGGTCTGCGTGTGCTTGCGGGGGTTGCGAGCGATAGCAAGTGTGAGCGCTGCTGGCACCGTAGACCTGATGTTGGCAGCCACTCTTCGCACCCGCAACTCTGTGGCCGCTGCGTGAGCAACGTGGATGGTTCCGGAGAGGAGCGTCGCTTTGCCTGATAGCAGTAACGCCCCGGAGACGGGAGCCAGCGCCGGACGGTGGTATGCGTTGGCGCTGCTGTTGCTGGTGGCCGACCAGTTCACCAAGCGTTTGGCGACCTCCAGCCTCGATTACGCTATTGCGGAGCCGGTTTTCAGCTGGTTCAGCCTGACTCTTCACCACAATCAGGGCGCGGCCTTCAGTTTCCTGAGCGACGCCGGCGGCTGGCAGCGCTGGTTCTTTGTTGTGCTTGCCGGTGCGGTCAGCGTTGCACTCGCCTACTGGTTGCGCGACCTGAAGGGCAGGCAATGGCCCCTGGCCCCGGGACTGGCTTTGGTGCTGGGTGGGGCCTTGGGTAATCTGTTGGACCGCCTGCTATTGGGTTACGTTGTCGATTTCCTCAGCGTGCACTATCGTGGCTGGTATTTCCCGACATTCAACTTGGCCGATGCAGCGATATCTGTGGGTGCTGCCCTGGTGATTCTCGACAGCTTGCGGCCAGAGAGTGTCCAGGAAAACGACGAAAAAACTGATCCGGCCGACTGAATCGTCGCGGCTGGTAGTAGCTAACAACGGAGCGGCCACTGCAGTGACCGCGCGGAGCAATACGATGGACTTAAATGTGGGTGAGGGAACCCGAGTATTTCTTAACTTTGCGCTCACCCTGGAAGATGGCGCCGAGGTCGATTCCAACTTCGGTACTGAAGCCGTTGCTTTCGCCTTTGGCGATGGCAGTCTGCTACCAGGTTTTGAACGGCTGCTGCTGGGTATGGAGCCGGGGGAGCGCAGGCTGTTTCGGGTGCCACCGGAGGACGCGTTCGGCCAGCCGAATGAGAACAATGTGCAGTGTATTGCGCGAGCACATTTTGACGACAGCATTGAGCTACAGCCGGGTCTGCTGTGCTCCTTTGCGGATGCTGCCGGCGGTGAGTTACCGGGTGTGATCGCCGCCTTTGACGATGCGGAGGTGACAGTGGATTTCAACCATCCGCTGGCCGGGCATATTATTGTGTTCGACGTGCATATTCATCGCGTCGAGGCTATGGAGTTGCACTGATGGAAATTCGGCTGGCTAATCCCCGAGGTTTTTGCGCAGGTGTCGATCGAGCCATCGATATTGTCAATCGTGCCCTGGATGTCTTCGGAGCGCCTATCTATGTACGGCACGAGGTCGTTCACAACCGTTTTGTGGTCGATGACCTGCGCGAACGCGGGGCCATTTTTGTGGAAGAACTCCACGAGGTTCCGGATGGCAAGATAGTTATTTTCAGTGCTCACGGCGTCTCCAAGACCGTGCGTCGGGAGGCTGCCGAGCGCGATCTTCGCGTGTTCGACGCCACCTGCCCGCTGGTCACCAAAGTGCATATAGAGGTCGCTCGCTATAGCGCCGACGGGCGGGAGTGCGTGTTGATCGGGCACGCGGGTCACCCGGAGGTAGAGGGCACTATGGGGCAGTACGACCACAGAGCGGGCGGCGATATTTATCTGGTCGAGGACGAGGCGCAGGTTGCCAGGCTCCGGGTGCGCAATCCCGAGAAACTCTCCTATGTGACCCAGACCACCCTGTCCATGGATGACACGGCGCGGGTGATCGATGCGTTGCGGGGCCTGTTCCCAGCCATTACGGGACCGCGCAAGGACGACATTTGCTACGCCACCCAGAACCGACAGGATGCGGTTAAACAGCTCGCTGCCCGCTGCGATCTACTGCTGGTGGTGGGGTCGGTGAACAGCTCCAATTCGAACCGCCTGCGGGAGTTGGCCGAGCGCATGGGAGCCAGTGCCTACCTGCTGGATCGCGCCGAGCAGATTGATCCCGCGTGGGTGGAGAATGTCGGCACCATTGGCGTGACGGCTGGCGCCTCGGCACCCGAAGTGCTGGTGCAGGAGGTGATTGCGAGGCTGCGTGAACTGGGCGCCGAGAGGGTGCTGGAAGAACCCGGGCGCCCCGAGAACGTGACGTTCAGTATGCCCCGGGAACTGCGCCTGCAGTCGGTCGATTAGGGCTTCTCTACGCCCTAAGCGGGTATATAGCGCCGGTTATCGTATAAATTGACCGCCCGTCGACAACCCTTCGCATAGACGCGGGGACAGCTCTACAGTAACGCTATGAAAAAGAATGCGTACAGGGGGCCAGCAGCGAAGTGTCGGATAGTAATCGGCGCGGGCTCGCAACCTGTCCCGTTGATCGGGCAGGGCGGCTTCACCCTCCTTGAGCTCATGATGGTACTGGTGCTGGTCGCCGTGCTCTTTGGTGTGGGCGCCCCCTCTTTCCAGAACAGTCTGCAGCGAAATCGTTTCTCCAGCGCCTATAACGAGATGTTTAGCATTCTGAGAGTGGCCCGTGCGGAAGCCATCACACGGGTCCGACCGGTTGCGCTGTGTCCCAGTGTCAATCTGGTCAGCTGCAGCGGCTCGGCCTGGGAGGCGGGCGCGCTGGTCTTTGTCGACGACGGCGCCGGGTCCGGCACCGCGCGAGACGGACAGTTGGGTGGCGGCGAAGAACTCCTGCGCATTGTCGATCGCGCGCCGCAGAATGTAACGGTGAGGAGTGTCAATTTTTCCAGTACCCAGGCGATCGTATTTCTCGACGATGGAACCCCGCTGCAAGGCGTTGATGGAACCCTGACCGTATGTGACGCGCGCGGTGCAGCCGTGGCGCGCGGCATCGTACTCTCGGCGACCGGACAGGTACGGCGCAGTGGTGATCTGGGCGACGATGGCAATGATGTCCATGAAGACGATGATGAGAATGACCTTGTTTGCCCCTGATGAACGGAGGCATCGCCGTTCCAGCGGTCTTGGCCGACAGCAGGGCGGTTTTACCCTGATCGAGGTGATGGTGTCGGTTTTGATACTGTTGGTCGGGGTATTGGGCGTAGTGGGCATGCAGATGCTCAGTCTGCAAACGAATCAGGGTGCGTACTTCCGTTCGCAGGCTGTGTTTATGGCGTCGGAGATTCTCGATTCGATGCGTGCCAACCCCGCCGGTGCGCTGTCCTATGTGGGCGTGTATCCGGAGGACGGCGGCCCGGTTGCGGTGCCGGCAGCACCGGCCTGCGCCTCATCTTCACCCCCTTCTACCTTTGGATGTAGCCCGCAGGACGCCGCGGCGCAGAATATCCGCGAATGGTCCCGGCACTTTGCCGACCTGGCCCTGGATCCGAACGACGCCGACGCCGACGCCTTTCGCCCGTCAATTCCCGGCGCCCGCGCGGTTATTACGGCTTCCGGCGACGAGTACACGGTGCGGGTAACGTGGAATGAGCGTGGCTTTGACGATACCAACGCGGATGACGGCTCCACAACGCGCTCGCGCGTTGAGCGGGCTGTTACCCTCTCAGCGGTGCTCACACCATGAACAGTACGCCCCACACAGCAGACCGCTTGTACAACCCTCGACACGCGCGCGGTCTGTCGCTGATTGAGCTGATGGTTGCCCTGGGTATCGGGGCCTTTCTTATGTTGGGCATTGTGACGGTGTTCCTGGCCAACAAGAACTCTGCGGCGATCGAAAACTCCCTGGCGGGGCTGCAGGAAAACGGGCGTTTCGCCATTGATATGATCAGGCGGGACCTGCATCGCTCGCAATTTCTGGGCTGCAATACGGGCCAGGTGTTTTTCGTCAATATGATTGACGACCCCAATGAGCCCGGTTTCAACGCGGCCCTGGACGGCTTGCGGGGCTACCGCAGGGCTGACGACGGTAGTTGGGGCACGGTCCCGGATCCCAATGATCTGTCTGCGGGACTGGTAGCGGCAGAAGCCTCTCGCGGTGCCCGGGATGGCAGTGATGTGCTCAGTGTGCGCATGACCGAGTCGCTGAATCCCGATGACCCCAACGATCTGCTTCTCACGGCGTTGGTACTGCCCAGCAGCACGGCGGTGAGCGTTGATGATAATCCTGATTGCCGGGTGCAGAGCGGCAGCCGTCTGGTGTTGTCGGGCTGCAATCTGACCGCGCACCTGTTTGAGGTGACGAATGCGCAGACCTGTGCGCCGGCGACCGCGCCTAATGCGACCACTTTTGTCTTTGGTGCGAGCGCGAATACGACGACCCGGATCAATACAACCTACAACACCGAATCGCAAATTCTGCTCTATGAGGCGGCGTTCTGGTTCGTGGCCGACACCCAGCGCGTCGTGAGCGTGAACAATACCGACGTGCCGGTCTACGCCCTGTACCGGGAGGTGAACGGTGAGCGTCAGGAAATGATCGAGGGCGTGGAGTTCATGCAGGTGCGCTTCGGCCAGCGAGTGGCCGGTACGGACAATCTTCGCTTTGTAGCGGGTGATGATGCCAATTTGAATACGGGTCTTAATTACGAGGGCGTCAACTCAGTGCATATCTCATTTCTGCTGCAGGCCTTTGATGCCGTGCGCACAGAGGACGATGACAATACCTACAGCTTGCTGGGAACGGAGTACTCGCTCGATACAACCGTGACGCACTCAGGTGGGCGTTTTCAACGCGATGTCTTTTCTGCAGTGATCTCGCTGCGCAATGCACCGGACTTTTGATATGACGCCGTCTGCCGCCAACTTCAGTGCGCCACCGCGAGGATCTCGCCGGGAATCTGGCGTGGTCCTGATGGTGGTTCTGATTCTCCTGTTGTTGACAACCATCGTCAGTTTCCAGGTGATGGAGACCAGCACGATGCAGGCGCGTATGGCCGCGGCGCGGGAGGCGAAGGAAGTCAGTTTTCAGGCGGCGGAGTCACTTATTGACCAGTCCAAGAATAACCAGGACGCGCTGATTCAGGCATTTGTGGCTGAATTGAGTAGCAGCGCCTGGCCTTCACTAAGCTATACCTTTACCCAGGATACGGACATGGGTGGAACGGTGGAGTACCGCTATCTGGCGGAGATTGCTGCGCTGGGAAACGATATTGTTATTGGCAATCCCGGATTGCGAAGCCTGCACTTTGAGCTGCGCTCCAGCACAGGACGCGCTGATGATCGCTTCGATAGTTTACATATACAGGGCATAAAGCGGTTCGCCCCGCGCCTGTAACAGTGGCGAGGCAGCTTAAATGGCCGCCCGCACGGCGTGAGCCGAAAAGGAGATGGATATGAACAGAATCCTCGGAAATAGCAAAAGTAGGGCGACGCTGTTCGCGTTTCTTGCAGGGCTCTGGTGTGCCGTGCCGATCTGGGCCGATGACACTGAAATATTCTTCGGGGATATCGGTGGTACGGATATTCGCCCCAATATCCTGTTTATTATCGACACTTCGGGCTCGATGACTGCGTCGGTTGAGGGTACCGGCAAGGACCGTCTGGACAACGTCAAGGATGCCATGTACCAACTCCTGGCCGAGTTGAACAACGTGAATGTCGGCCTGATGCGTTTTACCAATCCTGGCGGCCCGGTGCTCTATCCGGTTACCTACATCGATAAAGACGTCGCCGCCGGTTCGATCGTCACGGTGGAGTCGGCAATTTCCGACGCTAGCGACGATGCCCAGGAGTTTGAATCTACCGGGGAGATGTCGCTTACGGGCGGAGAGTTGCAGATAGTCGAGCTCACCTCCAGCACGGTTCTTGGTTTTGAGGATCAGGTGTCTAATGACAGAGATGACGGCGAGGAATGGGTCAACAGCGGCAATAACTGGGAGGACAGTTCTGACCTCGATTTTGATACGGGCATCCGCAGCGGTGTGCGCTTTCAGGGCTCGGACCTGCCCAGCACGGGCGCGATAATCACCAATGCGTTTCTGCGTTTTACCGGTTATGGCGGGGGCAACGGCATACCCCTCGCTATGCGTATTTACGGTGAGAAGGACGATAGCGGTCACTTTAAGAATCGCTCCAACTACGATTTGAGGGACCGCGCTGATACCAACGCCTACACGGACTGGACTATCACTGATTCTGTGGCAGCGGATCAGACCATTGACTCACCCAACATCAGAACTATTGTGCAGGAAATCGTCAACGACAGTGCCTGGGCGAGCGGTGAAGACGACATGGTGTTTATCATCGAGCCCGCGCCAAGTGCATCGGGATCCGGGGATCGTAATTTTTATACGCGCGATGGCAGCAACTCGCGCGCGCCACAACTATTCATCGAATACTACGTGGGCGCTGCGCCGACCACCGAGATCGCCAAGACAGGTCTCAGGTTTACGGGGGTTGATGTCCCGCGCGGTGCCACGCTTACCGAGGCATTCCTTAGCTTTAGCGCCTCGCGCGACTTCAGTACCACGCATACCTTGTCCATCGCGGCCGAGGACAGCGGCGATGCGTCTACATTTACTAGTGCCGCCGGGAACATCAGCGGACGTACTTCCGGCAGCGTCAGTGTTCCCTGGAATAGTGGTGATGTGCCCCTAGAGGCGAATTCCGGCGATACCTTCCGATCACCGGACATCACCAGCCTGGTACAAGATGTGACCGATAGGGGCGACTGGTGTGGGGGTAATAACCTCGCACTGGTGATTTCCGGCACCTCCGGAAAGATTCCCGTCTGGGCTGTTGAGCAGAGTGCGTCCCTGGCGCCGCGACTGACGGTGCGCTACGAGTACGATTCTGTGGTTGCCGGCGCATCCTGCGCACAGCGGACGATCAGCCGCACCATTAATGCATCATCCGATGACGCGGAGGAGGTGGGTTCCTCGGTCACTACCACCAGTGGGGATCTCGATTTTACCTCCGGTTCGGTCGCCGGCCTGCGTTTTCGGGATATCGATATACCCAGGGGGACCACGATTTCTTCGGCTCGTATCGAACTGATTGCGGATGCCAGCGATTCCGGCACCACCGATATGCAGATCTTCGCCGAGAGCAGCGCTAATGCGGTTGCCTATACCAGCACCAATGGCTCAATCGAGGGGCGCGGTTATTTCAGTACCGGCAAAGCCTGGTCCGAGACTGAGGCCTGGAGTACTAACGGGGTTTACCGCTCTCCGGAGTTAAAGGAGATGGTTACTGCGGTGGTCGCACAGACCGGCTGGGAGCCGGGCAATGCCATGGCGTTCCGCATCAACACCAGCACGAATACGGACCGCGAGGCGGAGACGTACGATGGCAGTCCCGGAGAGGCGCCGCGTCTGGTGATCGAGTATCAGGATGATGGCAGCGGCTTTGGTGGGGACCGTCGTGTGCGGGACATCATCGCGGAGGAGGTCAGTAACCTCAACCACAGCGGTTACACGCCTATTCAGGATACGCTCTATGAGGCGGCCCTCTACTACAGCGGTGGCAAGGTCAAGTGGGGCGCGGCCCGGGGTCAGGCTGGCATCGATGGCGGGCCCTTTGACTACGCGCGTGTCTCCATAGACCAGTCTATGGTGCCGGGAACCTACAATATCGTGCGCCCTGAGGGGTGCCTGGTGAGCGATCTCAGCGACAATAACTGCGTAGATGAAGTTATCACTGGCATTGGCACCGGGCCGCTCTACCAGAGCCCCATCGATAACTTCTGTCAGGAGCAGAGCCACATCATTCTGTTGACCGATGGTTTTGCCAATCGTCCGCATTCAGAATCCCTGATACCGACCTTTATGGGCTCGGCCTGTTTGAACACAGGGACCACCAACGTGACTGGCACGACAACTAATCTTCAGAGTGGCGAGCGGTGCGTCAAGGACCTCGCCAAGTACATGAACGAAAACGATATGGCGACGACGCTGGCAGGCCCTCAGCGCGTGACCACGCACACGATCGGTTTCAATTTCAGTAGCCAGTGGCTCGAGGATGTCGCCACCGCGGGTGGTGGCCAGTACAAGACCGCCAACAACGCCACGCAGTTGGTGGACGAGATCAAGGCGATTATTGGCGAGGTCTTGAAAACGGACTCGACGTTTGTGGCGCCGGTGGCCGCGGTTAACGAGTTCAATCAGCTCTCCCACCTCAGTCAGGTGTATTTCGCGGTGTTCCGCCCTGATGAGTACCCCCGCTGGCGCGGGAACCTGAAAAAGTATTCGCTCAGCAGCGATGGCACGGCGAATATCGTGGACGTGACCGGTGCGCCCGCGGTAGATCCGAATACGGGCTTCTTTACGTCCAACTCCCGGAGTTTCTGGAGCCCCACCGTCGATGGCGACGCCGTAGACGTGGGGGGCGCGGCATCACAAACGCCGGTACATGCTTCGCGGAATCTCTACACCTATCACTCCGCATCGACCACGAATGTACTGTCCGCCTCGGAGAACGCCGTGGATGCGACCAATACGGACCTCACCAAGGCGATGTTCGACGCGGGCACTTTCAGCGATGTGGAGTTTGCCGAGCTGCTGAACTGGATTCGGGGTAAGGATCTCGACGATGAGAATGCAAACGGCAATGTCGACGAAACCCGCTATCTGCTGGGCGACCCACTGCACTCGCGGCCCATTGCCGTGACTTACGGCGGTACTGACGCCAACCCTGATGTGGAAGTGTTTTTTGGCACGAACGCGGGTGTGATTCACTCCGTGAACGCTAGCAACGGGCAGGAGCGTTTCGCATTCCTTCCCGAGGTGCTGATGCCAATGCAGAAGGAACTGCGCAGCAATTCAGCCAATACGGCGCACCCTTATGGCATGGATGGCACTATCACGCGCTGGAGTAATGACTTCGGCCGCGACGGTATTTCCGCGGCGGATGTCCGCGACTTTGTGCGTATCTACAGCGGTATGCGACGCGGCGGGCGCAATTACTACGGCCTGGATGTCAGCGATCGGGCTAACCCCGAAATGATGTGGACCATTGAGGGTGGAAGTATTCAGGCCAACGGTGATGACTTTACGGAGCTCGGCCAAAGCTGGTCGAGGCCGATCAAGACACAGATCGTGCTATCCGGTGATACGGTGCCTCGCGAGGTTCTGCTGTTCAGTGGCGGCTACGACGAGCCGCAGGACGACGCGCGCTTGCAGACAGCTGACACCGTCGGGCGCGCCATGTATATCGTTGACGCGCTGAGCGGGCGCATCGTCTGGTCCGGCGGCAAAACCGGGCTCACGGGTATTGACGAGGGCTTTGCGGACATGGATTACTCCTTCCCCTCGACTATGTCGGTGGTGGACGTAAACCAGGATGGCCTTGCTGATATGTGGTACGCCGGCGATGCCGGCGGCCAGATCTGGCGTTTTGACATCAACAACGGCGAGTCTCTGGGCAATCTCGTTTCTGGTGGCGTGATCGCCGATGTGGGAGTGGCAGGGGCCACCAACAGTGTGGTGAGTAACCGACGCTTCTTCTCATCGCCGAGTGTCGCGCTGATTAGCGGTCCCGAGGGTCCAGAGCTGACAATCGCCTTGGGCTCGGGATTCCGGCCCTCACCGCTGTCTCTACTGGCCACGAATCAGATGTTCATGATCCGCCAGAGCGCAGTGTTTTCGGCGCCGGCGACCTATACGAAGTTGACTGCCAGCGATCTGTACAATGCGACCACTGATGTTATTGGCGGAGATACCGGCGCGAGCGATGCGCAGATTGCGGCGGCGAGGCAACTCCTCTATGGCAAACAGGGCTGGTATTTCACCCTGCCCTATACAGGTGAAAAAGTGCTGTCGTCACCGCTGATCGTGAATGAGCGCATCGTCTTTACCACCTACACACCGGGTGGTGTCAGCGGCTCATGTCGCCCCGCTGCAGGTACTTCAAGATCCTATGCGGTGTCCCTTGAGGACGCAGTCAGAGATGATCCGGAAGTGCTTTTGACCCCCAGTATTGTGGATCAGGCGACGGTTATTGTGCCGCCGCCCGCGGATCCCAATGAACCGGACGATCCGAACGATCCGGACGACCCGGATGACCCGAATGATCCGGCCGGGGCCTGCCCGAACGGTAACAGCATCGAGATCAAGCTCAATGCGGAGGACGGGCCGATCGATGAATGGTGTAACGACGCCTCCAAAACCTATTGGATGAAGGAGCGATAATGGCCGTGTTCACTGCTGCGCCAATCCCGGCTGCACCTACCTCATCGGCCCGAAAAGGTTGTGCTACGGGGGCCACGGCGGGTCGCAAAGCCGCTGGCTTTTCCCTGATCGAGCTGATGATTGTGTTGGTGGTTCTCGGGATATTGGTCGCGGTGGCGGTGCCCAGTTACCGGAATTCCATAGCGCGCAGTCAGCGGGTGGATGCCCAGTCGGCCTTGCTCGGGTTTTCCCAGGCCATGGAGCGCTTTTTTACGCAAAACTACACCTTTGAAGGGGCCGCGGCTGGTGGCAATGCTACGGGGATACCGTTGGGCACGGTGTTCTCTGCGGTAGCCCCGATTGATGGTGACGCGATCTATAACCTGAGCATAACGGCGGCTGATGATAGCGGCTATACGCTGCGCGCCACGCCGGTTGCCAACGGCCCACAGGATGGCGACGGTTTTCTGCAATTGGACTCACTGGGTCGACGGGGCTGGGACAGGAATGACAATGACGCTCTGGCCGCCAGCGAGTTCACCTGGGCGAGCAATTGATGCAAGAGCCTGTGGCGAGTAGGCCGTTTGAGCCGGGAATTTGAAGTTCAGGTGTGCGCAGAAGATATAGCTGACGAAGTAACAGAGAGAGGTTGCATGCCATGATTGGTATGAAAGGCAGAAAGCTGGCGCTGCTTGTTGTGGTGCTGACGATGACCCAGGGCGCGCTTTCCCAGGATGAGTTCACCCGCAATGAAGACGAGGAGTTTCGCGTTGAGTCGCTGGCAGCGCTCCCGGCAAAGGTGATGGACGCCGCCCGTGCGGCGGCGCCGGATGTCGCTTTTCAGGAGGCCAGCAGCCTGTGGCTGGACGATGTTCGCCTGTACCAGGTCCAGGGGCGGTTGTTCAGGGAAGTCTGGGTAGTCCATGTCAACGAAAATGGGCGAGTTCTGCGCGTGGAGAAGAATCTGCAGGACGATGACTAACAGCGCAGGTTGCGCCCGTGTCTGTCTTCTCTTATGCCGTCGCCGTTGCTGTCGCCCGGGAGATAACTGCGGCCGCTGTGGCTGAGCACTAACGAGCGTGCATGTCGGGCATCCCGATTGTCCGGGCAGTAGTAAAGGGTGCCGTTTTGCCAGGTACCCCCCGTGGTTTCAAACTCTATATATGGCCTCGCCAGAGAGGCTCTCCAGGATAGTTCGCCGCCACGCATAGGCCAGCGAATAGAGCGCAGCTGTAGCTCCGACGGGTCCAGCCTGTGATTACCGTTGCCGTCTACGAAAACGGCGATTTCCTGTTCCCGACTCCAGTTCCGCACGCATTTGCGGCGGGCGTCCAGCGCACACACCGTCGTTGGTATATTCACCGTAAGCGCATGATAGCGGCCGAAATTCAAGAGTGTGGCGAGATGGCGCATGGCGGACGCGCTGCGCAGGGCATTGATGCGCTCGACGAAAGCGGGGGCGGCAATATTGGTCGCTATGGCGACAATGCTCAGTACGATCAGCAGTTCGATGAGCGTGAGTCCGCCGCTGTGCCGGTTGATATGTTTGCTGTGTTGCACTGCTCAGCCTGCTTTGCACGTTTGCCCTGGGCTCACCAGCTTCGCGCGACGTCGGCTCGTTCAACAGAGCATATTCAGCGGCAATCAATCATCGAGATTCAGTTTTTTCAGGCGATAGCGCAGGCTGCGGAAGCTGATGCCCAGGGCCTGGGCCGCTTCTGTGCGGTTCCAGCGATGGGCTTCAAGTGCTTCGCTCAAAATTTGCCGCTCTATATCCGCGATATAACCGTCGATGTCGCCCCCTACATCACTGAGGGTTGCGGGTGCCGGGCTGCCTGGTTGTAGCGTCGCCTTGAAGCTTCTGACCATATGCAGGTCCTCGGCACCGATAAGCTCTTCTTCGCAGAGCGCGACGGCCCGCTCAAGAATATTCTCCAGCTCGCGGACATTGCCGGGGAAGGTATAGCTCTCCAGAGCGGCCAGTGCGCCGGCGTCGAGTTGCGGTACCGGGGTGTGGTTGGCGCGGGCAATACGCGCCAGCAATGTCCGGGTCAGCGCCGGGATGTCGCCCTTGCGCTCGCGCAGACTGGGTACCGCGAGTTCGATAACGTTGATGCGGAAAAACAGGTCCTCACGGAAGCGACCTTCGTCGACCTCCAGCGCTAGCGCTTTGTGTGTGGCCGAAAGGATACGCACATCCGTGGCAATCTCCTCGCTGGAGCCGACCGGGCGTACGCGCTTCTCCTGCACCGCACGCAGCAGTTTAACTTGCAGGGCCAGGGGCAGATCCGCCACCTCATCAAGGAACAGGGTGCCTCCCTCGGCGGCCTGAAAAAGACCCAGCTTATCGCGGCTGGCGCCAGTGAAACTCCCCTTCAGATGTCCAAACAGCTCGCTCTCAATAAGTTCACTGGGGATTGCGCCACAGTTCACAGGGATAAAGGGACCCGCGGCGCGCGGGCCGCGGGCGTGAATACGCCGCGCCACGACTTCCTTACCACTGCCGGATTCCCCCTGAATGTGCACGGGTGCCTGGGAGCGTGCCAGCTTATCGATTTGAGCTCGCAGTCGCAAAATGGTTGCGGTTTCACCGACAAGATCTTCATCGGGTTGTGGGGCCGGTTCGGGTATCTGTCCCAGCTCGAGGGCGGAGTTCACCAGGCTGCGCAGCTTTTCCAGCGCTACCGGCTTGCTGATGAAATCGAAAGCCCCCGCTTTCAGGGCGCGAATTGCACTGTCCACGTTGCCGTGGGCAGTAATCATTGCGACCGGGAGCTGCGGATAGTGATCCTGTATGTGCTCCACCAGTTCTATACCATTACCGTCCGGCAGTCGCATGTCCGTCAGGCAGAGCTGTAGGCACTCCGAGGCCAGCAGTGCGTGCGCCTCGGCGATGTCAGCGGCACTGACCGTGTCCAGACCCATGCGTCCGAGGGTGATTTCCAACAGTTCACGAATATCCGGCTCATCATCCACGATGAGCACTTTTGCGGCAATGTGGTCCGAGCTCATTAGCACCTTACTCCTGCTGCCGAACGGTTATCTGGAAGCGGCTTCTGCCATCGCTGGCAGGCTTGTAGCTTATCTGTGCCTGATTGAGCTCGCACAGTTCCCGGCACAGGTAGAGCCCGAGCCCGCTACCGCGCCGATTGCGAGTAAAAAACGGCTCAAAGAGCCGCCCTATGTCCGCAGCATCGACGCCGGCGCCATCATCGTAAACGTCGATCAGACACTCCTGCCTGGAGCTGTCGAGTCGCGCCCGCAGCTCGGCTCGGGCGACGCCGGTGGCCGACATGCTGTGTCGCATGGCGTTGTCCACCAGATTATCGAGCACTCGTTGCAGGTGCTCCGGGTCAAACATTAGCCGGCATTCGGGTTCAACCTCATGTAGAAGCAGTTCGCCGGGCTGTTCGCGGCCCAGCTGGCTGCGTTCCCGGTACTCTGGCAACCAGCCCGACAGGATGAGTCGCTCGGGTCTGGGCGGCTCGCGGCGCGATATCTGCAGCACGCTTTCAATGATTTCGTTCACGCGCTGGCTGTTCCCCAGCACCATCTCGATCATTCGTCGGTCCTCGTCCCGAACCACAGTTTCCGATTCCTGCAGGAGTTGGGCGGCATGGCTGATGGCCCCCAGCGGATTGCGGATCTCATGTGCGATGCTGCCCGCCAGCCGGCCCAGGGAACTGAGCTTCAGGGACTGCGCATAGGCGGCGATGGGTCGATAATCTTCCAGGAACACCAGGACCTGGTTTTCCTCACCGGCTTCAAGCGTGAGAAATCGAGCCAGCAGCTCGGTTTCGTTGTGGCCGGCCTGGAATGGGCTGCCCGTCTGCGTGCCAGCGCGCCTGAAGATGCCGAGGCGCGCCTGCAGTTCTTCGCTATAATCGGCGAGTGGGCGGCCTTGCTCAAGAGTGATTGGTCGCGAGGGATCAAGGAGTCGACCAGCGGCAGCGTTCATCACCCGTGCCCGGTTGTTGCCATCGACCAGCAGAATACCGGTCTGCATGTTTTGTACGATCTGCTCATTCAATCGTTGCAGTTGATAGAGTTCACTGGCTCTGGCGGTGGCGATTGCCTCCACTTTGCCGAGTCGCAGGGCGATAACCTGAACGATGCCCGACACTACAAAGAATAGCAGTCCCAGCAGGCCCGCCGGGAACAGGGCCTTTAAGCCCAGCCCATACAGCGACATGAGGCGCACTGTGTCCGCCAGCACCGCCAGTACCGTCAAGGCTGCCACCAGGGTTGCCAGTGTGCGGTTGCTGATCAGCACCGCACTGGAGGCCACGGTAACGGTCAGTAGCAGCGGCAGACCGCTAGCCATGCCTCCACTGGCGTCGCTAAGCAGGGTCAGGCAGGCGATGTCCACGAAAAAGAGAACCACGAGACGGCTATTGGAGCGCTGCCATCTGGCAGCGACGCTCCCCAGCAGTGCCAGATTGCTGATCAGGAATATGATGCTGACCACAAGGTACAGGGTGGGGTTCTGCGAGCCGACGAGTTGCTGTGTCGCAGGGAGGGTCAGCAGCAACAGGAAGACCACTGACAAGACGGTGCGATAGATGAGGTAAATACGAAATAGCAGCACATTTTGCCCAGGCACGGTCGGCCCGGGTGGGAGGAGAATCGTTGAGCTGTTCCAGTCAATCACGATGGGCTTCTACCTACTGAGAGCCTGACATTCTAGCAGTGCGGGCAGGCTTTACGCTGCCGCTGGCCAGTGTTGCCCCAATCGCTGACAATGGCGCAATCCACATTTGCAAAGGTGTGCCAATGCACATACTGATGTCCCAGATTAATACCGCCGTTGGCGATTTCGATGGCAACGCCGCGTCCGTGCTGCATGCGGTAAGAGACGCAGTGCAGACCCATACGGAGCCGGTGGTGGTGTTTCCGGAGCTGACCCTGTCGGGCTACCCACCGGAGGATCTGCTCCTGCGTCCTGCGATCAACGCGCGTGTTGAGGCGGCGCTTACTTTCTTGCTCCGCTCCTTGCCGCCTGCAGCGTGGGTCGTGCTGGGGTATCCGATTCGTCGAGAGGGGGCGCTGTATAACGCGGCGGCCGTACTTCACGATGGAAGGGTGTTAGCGGAATACCACAAGCAGGAGCTGCCCAACTATCAGGTCTTCGATGAAAAACGCTACTTTAGCCCTGGCTCCGAACCTTGCGTCGTCGAAATACAGGGTGTGAAGGTGGGCCTGACTGTCTGTGAGGATATCTGGGCAAAAGGGCCCGCGAAACAGGCGGCGGCGGCGGGTGCGCAGTTGCTGATCAACCTTAACGCGTCCCCCTACCATCGCGGCAAGCAACGGCAGCGCCTGGATATTGTGGCCGATCAGGCGCGTAGTAATGGGTTTCCCATTGTTTACGTTAATCAGGTGGGTGGGCAGGACGAGCTGGTTTTCGACGGTGGCTCTTTCGCTGTAAACCGCCAGGGCGATCTGGCAGTTGCGGCGCCGCACTTCGCACAGGCCGCTCAGTGGTGCGAGCTATCCCGCGCTGCTGCAGGCTGGACGATCGACGAGGGAGATCGTGCACCCGCTCTTGATGAGCTCGCGGCTGTCTGGCAGGCGTTGGTGCTCGGAGTGCGCGATTATGTGAACAAGAACGGATTCCCGGGGGTTGTGCTCGGTCTTTCCGGTGGCAT
>JBLIIW010000029.1:0-27610 GCA_047635315.1 Halieaceae bacterium
CTGCTGCTCGGCAACGATGATGTGTTTGATGGCGCCACACTGCTTGGGGCTTTCTGGTCGCTGCCTTCCATCCTGGGCATCGTGATTCTTCCCCTTAGAGGCATTCGCAAACGCATACGCGAGGAGCGGGAAGTCACCCTCGCAGCATTGGACACACGGCTCGACGCCATTAGCGATTGTGACGTCGCCCGAGCCAATGCGCAGGATCTGATCGAAATCGATGCGGTGCTTGATATGCGCGCCCGTGTAGCCGGCGCACCGGCCTGGCCGATCGATCTCGCTGGTGTAAAACGCATCCTCCTGTATATCGTGCTGCCACCACTCACCTGGGCCGCGGCAGCGCTGGTGGAGATGCTGATGAATAACGTAGTCTAGCCCTCGCGCTCGGACACTATCGCCCATGCCCCATAACAATCACAGGAGCACAGCATGGCGACCATGAACCAAATCTAGGTACTACGGTCCGGCCCCGTGGGTGACATTCAGGAAAACGACCTGGAGCTGGTCGAGTCGACGCGGGGAGAATAATAGCGAACTCCTCGCCGCCATAGCGCCCCTGGATAAGATCCAGGGGCCCGCGAATAGATGTCAGTGGGGTGCGCAATTCGTGGCTACGGGTAGAAATGAACTGGCGCTGCATGGCTTCGCGCTGCTACTGATCCGACAAATCGTGCAGTAGCAGAAGGTAGAGCCCCTGCTCGTTGTCAACCAGGGGCTTCACGGCGACATCCACTGTCAGCGTATCGCCGGCAGAACGATTCAGAACCCGCTCAGACCGCGACTCGGCGAATATCCCCTCCGCGTCGAGGAAAAGATCGGGCAGAGAGCGTGCCTATAGGATGCCCACTGATGTCCCGGATGGGCTGGCCCGCGTAAAACCGAATGAAGGGGGCCCCGGTAACCAGAGGATTATCAAAAAAGCGGCCGTCACCCAAGGTATCCTCGACGACAAACGTATCCTCGTCGAGGATGGCGTGGCCGCAAAAAGAAATATCGCGCGGCGTTTCCAGCGCGTCCAGACCCTGTCGCTACATGAACCACTGGCGGTCGGAATCGACCTGGCTCACCAACGCAATATCAACCCCGAAAAAACCCTTGGTCAGGCGCATAAGACGGTCAAAACGCTCTTCCGGAGCGCTGTCAAGGAGTCGAGTCCGCCGCAGGGCGTTCAGGCGACCGACTTCATCTGTCGGAGTATCGGGCGTGCTCACGGTCTCTTCATCCATACAGAATCTGTTAATCTTCCTAGCACTAACACCAGAGAATCTGGCCCCCTAATAGTGCAGCGTGTATTCCTGGGAAGCCGTTCCGGAATAGATCGCAGCCTGATAGGATCCCCGCCTTCGTACTCATCCGGGTACGGGTCTGCTGGCGCCTCAGCTTCCGGCCGGGCTGGCACCGGCCCGCCGACAGCGATCAGGCAGCTCAGCCCGGGACTCCGTTAGCATAGCCACTCCAAAACAACACATTTGAAAGGTCAAACCGCTCATGAGAACTCTCACCCAGGAACTGCAGGAATCGTTGGATCCCAACAGTGCGCTCGCTCTGCTGAAGAGCGGAAACGACCGTTTTGTAAACAATCTCAAGGCCAACCGAAACCTGCTGCAGCAAGCCAACGAGACATCGGAGGGGCAATTTCCCCTGGCGGTGATTCTCAGCTGCATCGACTCACGAACGTCCGTTGAGTTGGTCTTCGACCAGGGCCTCGGCGACGTCTTTAGTATCAGAATCGCTGGCAACATTGTGAATGAGGACATTCTCGGCAGCATGGAATTCGGCTGCAAGGTAGCTGGCGCCAAAATAATTGTAGTACTCGGCCACACCAAGTGTGGTGCCATTCAGGGCGCCTGCGACCATGTAGAAATGGGCAATTTGACCGCCTTACTCAGTAAGATTCAGCCCGCTGTCTACGAAGAAAAGACCGAGACACAGAGAGATTCCAGCAACAGCGATTTTGTAGAGAAAGTCGCCTCTATAAACGTCAGGCGATCGGTAGCGTCAATTTTGCAGCGCAGCCCAATCTTGGAGCACATGGTCGAATCAAAGGCCATCGGAATTATCGGAGCAAGCCACGACATTAGCGCCGGAGACGTCACCTTTTATGAAGATACCGCCTTTGGCTTCGAATAAGGCCCTGAGCTGACACGACCGACTGCTTGCGCAAGCCTGCGTTAGCCAGAGCAAGCGCAAGCGCAAGCGCAAACTATGAAAAAAGCCTCAAATCCGACCTTTGCAAGCAAGCTCGCCTAGGGATTCGGGTCCGTTGCCTACGGGGTCAAAGACAATGGCTTTGGCTATTTTCTCCTTATCTTCTATGCAACTGTGGTTGGACTGGAACCCGGCCTCGTAGGACTGGCGATTTTCCTGGCGCTGATATTCGATGCCATCAGTAATCCCGTTGTTGGCTGCGTTTCAGATAACTGGCGCTCGAAATGGGGACGCCGACATCCGCAACCTTAAATCGCGACACCGCTAAGCCAACAAGCCAATCAGGCCCAGCAACCAGGGCAGCAGCACTGCCGTAAGAAATGCCGATAGGGCCATGGCTAGACCGGAAAAAGCGCCCATTTCTGCACTGACCTGGAAAGCGCGCGCCGTGCCTATACCGTGTGCCGCAACGCCCATTGCAATCCCTTTAAGCGAGTCGTCCCGCAGCCCCATGAGCGCGAAGAGTCGCGTGCCAAGCACCGCGCCGATAATTCCCGTTACCACCACCAGCGCCGCCGTTAGCGAAGGCAAACCGCCTATCTTCTCTGAGATCCCCATGGCTACCGGCGTGGTAACCGATTTCGGCGCCAGTGAGAGCTGTGTCTGCACACTGGCCCCCAGAAGTCTGGCAATGAATACCGAGCTCAGGGCGCCCGCAGTGACCCCGGTGACCAGCGCTACACATAGCGGTAACCAGACCTTTTTCAGTTTATCCAACTGCGTGTACAAGGGGATCGCCAACGCAACTGTTGCCGGACCGAGCAGGAAATGCACGAACTGACCGCCCTCGAAGTAGGCCTCATAGGAGGTGTCCGTCAACACCAGAAAAACGATCAGTAACAGCACTGCCAGCACCACCGGATTCAACAAGGGATGTGAATTTGAATAGAGATACAGACGATGAGCAAGGCTGTAAGCCACGAGGGTAATTGTTAGCCCCAAAAGCGGTGACGCCGACAGGTATACCCAGATCGCCGTGAGATCTGGTTCAGACATCGTCGCTGCCCTCGCCGGAAAGGAGGCGTTGAGCGCGCGACATGACCCAGGCGGTGACTGCCATGGTGATCACTGTGCTCAAGAGCAGTGCGACACTGATCGACATCCATTCCGCTACGATCCGGTCAAGATGAACCATCATGCCGACCCCGGCGGGCACGAAAAGCAGCGACAGGTGACTTAACAGTGAGGAGGAAGCGGAATCGAGCGCCTTGCTTGATCGCCCGCGTATCATCAACGTAAAAAATAGCATGAGCATGCCCAGCACAGGCCCGGGCACAGGTAGCCGCAGCGCCATTACACTGATTTCTCCAAGCAACTGGTAGATCAGCAGCAGCGTGATGCCATTTACAAAACTCATGTCACCTGTTCCCCGATACGGATATTCTGGCGGCAATCTACCCTAAGTAGCCGGCGACCAGCGTTCACCAGGATCCTCAAGCAGGTGCAACAGGCTGAGCGCGAGCAGCGTATGGAAACGCTACTCCCCCACATACCGGGAGGCCTTGGATCTACGAACCGATAACCCGGACGGTTTCCTGATGTTCGCAGACGGGTTCGCAGTCGGCGGCGGTGCGAAGCTCAGTCCGCGAGATAATCAACCGTAGGCTTCGGGCGACGATCGACTACCATTTTAAGAATCTCAGGACGCGCATAGTGCCCGGTGCCGTCCAGCCACTGCTTGGCCCCGTGAATCTCATCCAGGTCTACCTCGGCGGCCAGCAGTCTCTCCTCACTCCCCGTATGGGGCCCGGCAACGTTGGCCGCAAAGGGATGGATAATAGCGCTCCAGCCTCCGCCAGCTGTTAGAAACTCCTGGGGGCCAAGTTCTTTTTCCAGGAATTCCAGCACGTCATCGCCCACAGGACTCGACGCCGCTACCACAAAGCAACCGCCGGTAAGCGCATGATTGCGCATCATCGCTTCAATCTGCAGATCGGCGATGGCGTCAAAGCCTGCCATGGTCGATAGACTTGGCCACAAGCCCGCATGGATTTCCGCTTGCAGTTCGATCATGGATTGGCGAGCCAGATTCATCGTGTGTTCCCAGCAGCACAGCGCGCTGACACGTCCCACCGGCATGTCTGGGGCAATCAGCGTGGAGCCGTCGCCCTGCCCCCAGATATAGCGCTCCGCGTAAGTGGGCTGTAGCTTGCGATGAACACCCACTACGCCGTCATCGGGAGCGATAAAAATCGCGCTGTTGTGGCAGGTGCGCCCCTCGACACGCCGTTCACTGGCTCCCATCACAACGGACACCCCAGCTGCTCGGGAGGCCTCAACCAGCAGAGCCACTTCAGGACCGTCGACGGTGACGGAAGCGCGTTGATAGCGCGTATTGATATCCGACTGTATTAACGGTGGATAACAATTGATCCAGTAGGGAAAGCCCGGAAGGAATACCTCGGGGAACACCAGCAGGTCTACTCCGTCCTCTCCGGCTTTCGCTATCCATGCGACGGCTTTTTCAGCGCTGGCCATCGGGTCCATAAACACGGGTGCCACGTGGGCCGCGGCGAGTTTGACCATACGAGCCATCCAATTCCTCCCTGCGCCGCGTACAACTCTAGATGCAGCAGTTTTGGCGGCAATATTTTTGCGAGATATTCCCCTTGATCTTACTACCGCATTAGCGATTAATGCGAGGAACGAAATAAAGATAAGCGCTTTTATTCATTTACTGCCTGAAGAGACACGATTATGGCCGCACTCATTATTAGAAAATCCCGGCTGCACCTTGCGCTGGTTGCCCTGTCAGCAGCGGCACTGGAATTGACCCCGGGAGCCGCGCCCGGACAGGCCGAGGCGCAAACGCGGCCGCTGGAAACCATCGTGGTCACCGCCCGACGCACCGCGGAGAACCTCAAGGATGTTCCCGCCACGGTGAACGTGCTCACGGAGTCCACCATCGAAGATGCGGGAATTGAGACCATCGAGGACCTGGTCAACCTCACGCCGGGAGTCACTGTAGTCACCAGTACCGCTGAGCCGGGTGATACGCAGATCAACATCCGCGGCATTAACGGCGCCCGCGACGGGGAAAGCAGCGTAGCGCTGGTAGTCGACGGCATCCTGAAGACCAACACCGCCATATTGGCCCAGAATCAGGGCGATGTTACGCAGATAGAGATACTCAAGGGCCCCCAGGGTGCCTACTACGGTCGCAACGCTGCCGCCGGTGCCCTCGTCATGACCACCCGCAAGCCCGGTGAGGAAGTTGAAGTACGCGGTGAAGGTATCGTCGCCAACGACAGCACCAACTCGGCCTTTATTTCCGTTTCAGGCCCACTCGCCGACAACGTCGGTGGTCTTTTGTCTCTGGACGTCGGTGAAAGCGACGGTTTCTACCGCAACGTGGGCCCGGTTGCCGGAGCCGCCGGACCCACCGTCGACCCTCTTGAAACTCTGGTGTTGAATGGCCGCCTCATCGTAGACCTGAGCGACACCGCAACGCTGGACTTCAAGGTCCGCTATTCGGATCTGGAGGCTGGCGCCATCCGCTACAATACCGTTTTCAACCTGCCGAACGCCGCGGCAGGACTGGGCGTACCTTCCTTCAGTGAAGACCCGGACGAGCGCACCCCGATTTTCGAATCCAACATCCCTTCGCAGTCCTGGCAGGAAACCACAGAGATCTCCCTGAAATTTGACTGGGATCTCGAGTGGGCCACGCTGACGGCCTGGGGCCTTTACTCCAACGTCGAACAGGATTTCACCGTCGACGCCGCCGTCGCCGCTTTTGGCTTTTTCAACGATGCGCCCGAGTGCGAAGCCAGCGTCACCGAATTGTTCGACGCGGGCTACACGCTGGCACCACCGCTGTCCATTGCCTCCACCCCCGAGGCCTCGACCCTCGGCGCCTTCAGCGTTGCGGCCTGCGATGGCACCCAGTACCAGCGCCGCGACCAGGAAGACCTCAGCTTTGAGGTAGAGTTGGCTTCTGCGGGCGATGGCCCACTGAGCTGGTCCGTGGGCACCTACTTCCTGCAACTGGAGCGCGAAGTGTCCGTTGCCATCGGCTATGACCGCCGCCAGGGCATCCTGCGCAATGAACTCAATGGCCAGAACAGTTCCAACCCAACAGAGCAGCTAGCCTGGGACCAGTTCGACACAGATGTGTTCGCGGTTTTTGGCTCCGTCGATTATGACCTCAGTGACACGCTGACCTTCTCCGCCGCGCTGCGCTATGACCAAGAAAAGAGAGACGTAAGTAACAAGGTAGATCCCGATGCGCGCAATCAGTTTTTGCGCGGTGGTAACGTTCCGCTCAATGTCGGCCTGGATTTTGGCTCTATCGAGGATCAGTCTGAAACCTACTCACAGGTGCAACCCAAGGTCAGCCTGGCCTGGATCCCCTCTGAGGAATGGACCTTCTTCGGCAACTGGGGCATCGGCTTCAAGTCTGGCGGCTTTAACAACTCGGGAAGCGCAGCGACCATCGAGGGCGCCTTCAATATTCCCCTGATCAACGCGGGCCTCAACATAACCGACGACTTCGACAAGGAAACATCGAGTGCCTTTGAGGTTGGTGCCAAGGGTGTGCTGATGGACGGCCGTTTGACTCTGGATGCCGCTGCGTACTACACCGAAGTAGAGGACATGCAGTACTTCGAGTTCTTCGCTGGTCCCTTCGGTATCCTGCGCGTCGTGTCCAATATCGACGAAGTGGAAATCCTTGGCGCGGAAGCGGCCTTCAGCTTCGCCGCTACGGACCACTGGAGCGTTTTCGGTTCGGCAAACGTCAACGACAGCGAGATCCAGAAGAATTCTGCGCGGCCCGGTACGGAGGGCGGCAAATCCCCGCTCACCTCGGACTACACGGGTAACATTGGTACGCAGTACACCTTCCCCATGGACAACGGTCTCGAGCTGTCCTTCCGCGCGGACTACCGCATGGTCGGGCCAACCGTGTTCTCCACGGTGCAGGACAACGACGTACCGACGCAGAACGTATTCCTGTTCCTCGGATTCGGGCTCGACGTACCGACCTCGCAATTTCTCGGCACGGGTAACTTCGCCAACACTGAGCGAGAAGCCTATGAAGTGCTGAACCTACGGGCGACGCTGCGTGCAGACAACTGGCGCGTGACGGCCTTTGCCAACAATGCCCTCGACGAGGAGTTTCTCGCAGAGGTGATTCCCGCACCGGAGTTCGGCGGTTCGTTCTTCTCGCCCGGAGCGCAGGCGCGCTACGGATTGGAAGTCGGCTTCGACTTTTAAGCTACTGCCCAGGCAGGCAAGGGGTACTCAAAGGCCGCGACGAAAGTCGCGGCCTTTCTGTTTGTAAGCTGCGCAAAGTAATGCGCCCGAGCATCGCCGGCCAGCTATTGCGCCGTCAGCGTCTCGAGACTGTCGCGAATCGCACCCGGAGCGCCCGATCATGAATCGCTAAGCACGAAAAGCTTCACCTGGCCCTATTCGCGGTGGCGTGTTCCTGGCGACAACTTTATAATCGCGGCAAGCGGCGCAACCTCGCCCCCATCAGGAACAAGAGCGACATGATTCACAAAACTTCTTAAGACTTGATCCAGCTTTCAACTCAATGTCTTGGAGGGGTTTTATGACTTCCCATGTTGCGGTCGCTGTTCGCGATCTTGCTTTTTCTTTCAGTGGAGCAGCGAGCCCACTCTTCTCCCATATCACGGTTCACTTCCCCCGTGGGTTTACCGGCATCGTGGGCGCCAATGGGGCGGGCAAAACGACCCTCTTGCGGCTCCTCGCCGCTCAGCTGAACCCGAGCGCAGGCGTGATCGAAGGCGCCGGCGATGCGGTGTATTGCGAGCAACGCACGGATTCTGCACCGGCTACTTTTAATGACTTTCTTGAGGATTGGGGTAGCGATGCCTTCGAGCTACGAGGGCGTCTTGCGATAGAGCAGGATTTTGCCGCGCGCTGGAATTCCCTGAGCCATGGAGAGCGTAAACGCGCGCAAATTGCCCATGCCCTGTGGCAGGAACCTGCGCTGCTTGCACTGGACGAACCCACCAATCATATAGACGCCGAGGCACGCGATTTGCTCGTTGCCAACTTGAGGCGCTTTCGTGGCGTGGGCTTGATCGTCAGTCATGACCGCGAACTTCTGGACGAGATCTGTAGCCAGTGCCTCTGGTTGGAGCCCCCTGGGGGAACGCTGTTTAGTGGCGGGTTCAGCCAGGCGCAGGAACAAAAGATGGCCGTGCATGAAGCCGCTGCTCAGACGCGCAGCAAAGCGCGTCGCGAAGACCGGAAGCTGCAGCACGAACTTGCCAGACGAAGAGACGATGCGGCGCAAGAGCATCGCCGGCGATCCAAACGGGGGCTGTCTGTAAAAGACAGTGACGCCAGAGAAAAGATTAATCGGGCACGAGTAAGCGACGGCAAGGCGGGTAATCAGTTGCGGCAATTGGGTGGTAGAGCGGCGCAGGCGCAGCGTCGCTTGCACGGGTCCGGGGTCGACAAACAATACGCAAGCGGGATTTGGCTGCCCGGTTCGACATCAGCGCGAAAATCGCTCCTTGCCTTGCCCGAGGGTGAGCTGTCGTTGGGTGCGCAACGATGCCTGAGCTTTCCGCAACTGTTAATGAAGCCCGATGATCGCATTGCCATAAGCGGCAAAAATGGCGCGGGCAAGACGCTGCTGCTTGAGCACGTTCTGAACCAGATGACGACCCCCCTGGACAAGATCGTCCTTATGCCTCAGGAGATTTCCGCGGCGGCGGCTAGCGAGCTCCTGGATCAAGCGAGGTCACTGCAGGGCGACCAATTGGGCCACCTGATGACGGTGGTGAGCCGCCTGGGTTCACGCCCGGACCGCCTCCTGCAAAGCCCTCAACCCAGCCCCGGCGAGATTCGTAAGCTATTGCTTGCTATGGGTATGGCCCGATCCCCGCACCTGATTGTTCTCGATGAACCGACCAATCATCTGGACCTCCCTTCAATTGAGGCGCTGGAAACGGCCCTGGCAGAGTGTCCCTGCGCGTTACTCATAGTGAGTCACGATGAGCGCTTCGTCGATGCGCTGGCGACGCTGCGCTGGCAGATCGACGTGGATGATCAGGGTAACTCGGCTCTGAGCTTATCGGCGTGTTCCATAAATCAGCGGTACACTTAATTACAGAATCGAAACACGTGGTCATTATGTCGACGAAGAAATATAGCAAGGCCGCACCACTGGTCGAGTACGTATCGGAAGCGACCGCTGCGTGTCTTATCACCATGGTACAAGGCAACCTGCTGGCCCTCACAGCCGGCCATCTGCTGGTCGCCTCCCAGACCGGCATTGTGGCTGGCAGCATTGCGGCGCTCGGCCTGTTCATTGCGAAAACACGCAACCGCTGGCTGATCGCATCAGCGCTCGGGCTGACAACCGCTGTGGTCGACTTCTATGTGCACCCCGGCATGTTCGGCTCGGTGCTAACGGAAGCCGTAGTAACTGGGATAGGCGCCGCGATATTGTCCTTCCTGATCGGCTCGGGCATGCAAAAAATTGCGTATCGTCGCCCCGCGCCAAAACGACCGGCATGAAAGAAATGCGACTGCGGCACGGACATACGCTGGAACCGTGAGCGCATGCTGAAGGTCCGCCTGGTAGGCCGGTGACATATAATCAGCGGTTAATCAGACTGCAATCCCATTAGCGATGGTAGCCGTATCTACAGGCATTCGACGGGCTCCGATGGGCCATAGCTAACGGAGATTAATGATGCGCACAATCCGGCGTACGCTTTTCTTAGCCGGAATCACTGCTTCGACCTGCCTGTTCACTCTGGCCTGTAGTGACAGCGGCGACGCCACCGCCTCACGCAATTCCGCGAGCCGCTCGGTGGTGCCGGTTATCGTCGAGTCGGTGCAGATTAAACGGCGTCGTACGCGCGTCGAGGCGGTGGGCACTGCGCGGGCCCGGCGCTCGGTGTCTCTATTCCCGGAGGCCGCAGGTGAAGTAGTCGCCGTCAACTTTCAGCCCGGCGACCTCGTCGAGCAGAGAATAGTGCTGCTGGCGCTGGACTCCCGGGACGAGAAACTTGCTCTGGAGCTCGCCGAGCTGCGACTGGCTGACGCCAGACGCACGCTGGGTCGGTATAGCAAAGCCAACGACAACGTAGAGCTCACCGTACCGGAAACTACCGTCGACACTGCACGAACCGCGTTCGACAGCGCTCGTATCGAACGCGACCGGGCAGAAATTGCGCTGCAGCGACGCTTTGTCACCGCGCCCTTTGACGGTTTTGTCGGCATGACCGACGTCGATGCCGGCGACCGCATCGATTCGGCCACAGAAATCACCACCATTGACGACCGCAGCGTCCTGCTGGTGGGCTTCGATGTACCAGAGGCCTTTGTGGGACGTTTGCAAACTGGTGACCCGGTGCGCGTCGAGATATGGAGTGCCGAAGCAACCGAGGCCAGCGGTCGGGTCGTCGACCTGGGCTCCCGAGTCGACCCCGTATCCCGAGCCTTCAGGGCCCGCGCTGAAGTCGCTAATCCGCAGGACAAACTCCGCCCCGGCATGAGTTTCAGGGTCGAACTGGACCTGATCGGCGCGGCCTTCCCTTCCGTGCCAGAAGTCGCCCTGCAGTGGGGCACTGAGGGCGCTTACATCTGGATCGTAGAGGACGGTCGCGCACGGCGGGTTCCTGCCAGACTAGTGCAGCGACAAGGGGGCCGGGTACTCGTCGACGCCGTAGTTCCCGAAGGTGCTTTGGTGGTCGGAGAGGGAGTGCAGTCCATGCGCGACGGCATTACCGTGCGCACCATGGACGCCGAGGCCCTCGCGCGTGATGCGCGCAGTGTCCTCACGTCAACGGCCAAGGAAGGCTAGCAGCGCATGAACGAGAACAGTGCCGGAGCCGCCCGCAACGACTTACCAGCCCTCGGCGTGCGCCGTCCCTGGCTGGTCGCGGTCATGAACTTACTCATTGTCATCGCCGGTGTCGCCGCACTGCTGGCGGTCGGGGTTCGCGAGTTGCCGGACGTGGACCGGCCCGTAATCAACGTGCGCGCCCAACTCCCCGGTGGGTCGCCAGAAACCATGGATGCGGAAGTCACGCGGATCCTTGAGGGGGCCGTTGCACGGGTTCCGGGTGTGATAGATATCAGCTCCCGCAGCGAGGAGAACAGCGCGCGTGTCCGCGCGGAGTTCCAAGCCGGCTACGATCTCGATCGGGCTGCAACGGATGTGCGGGAGGCCATCAGCCAGACCGCGCGTGATCTACCGGCCAATGTCGAGCAACTCGCGGTCTATAAGGCAGATCAGGACGCAGAGGAAGTCGTCCGCGTCGCGGTTCTCAGTACGCGCTACAACGAGGAGGCCCTCACGCGGATCGTCGAGCAGGATATCGTCCCGGCTTTCTTCGCGTTACCCGGAGTCGCCGACGTACCGCTCTTCGGCAACCGCCGGCGCACGCTGCGCGTGATCGTCGACCCGCTGCGACTCGCCAGTTACGGCCTCGCGGTCAGCGATGTCGCGGCCGTGCTGCGAGAAGCGCAACTGGACGTACCGGCGGGAAGTCTCCGTGGTGGCGATCAGCAGCTTCTGGTGCGCGCCGATGCCTCCGTCGTTACGGAGCAGCAGGTAGCAGACACTATTATCACCGACACGGTGCGCATCGCCGATGTCGCCACCGTCACCTTTGCACCCGCCGATGCGACGTCCGTCGTGCGCCTCGATGGCCAGCGAGTGGTGGGCATCGGTGTGGTCCGCCAGGCCGGGTCGAACACTATTGAAATCGCCGCCGGCGCCGACCGTATTATTGCGCGCCTGAACGCGCGCTTCGACGATCTGAGCCTGAAGAAGATTTCCGACAACGCCATCTTTATTCGGGGTGCGGTCAGGGAGGTACTCATCAGCTTGTCGCTGGGAATGCTGGTCGTAATAGTAACCATCCGCGTATTCTCCGGCTCCCTGCGCCTCACCCTGATTCCTACGATCGCAATCCCCGTATCGCTACTCGGTACGGTGGCCGCCATATGGCTGTTCGGATTCTCGATCAATATCCTGACCCTGCTCGCCCTGGTACTGGCTACCGGTCTCATCGTCGACGATGCCATCGTGGTGCTGGAGAACATTCAGCGCCGCCGCCGCCAAGGGCTCGGGGCAAACGCCGCCGCGGTACTGGGTACCCGCCAGGTATTCTTCGCGGTGATTGCCACCACGGCGGTGCTGGTCGCGGTGTTCGTACCCATCGCCTTCCTGCCCGGCACTGCCGGCCGCCTGTTTCGAGAGTTCGGCCTGGTACTGGCAGTGGCGGTGATGATTTCGTCCTTCGTCGCCTTGTCGCTAGTCCCCGCGGCCATGGCACGGATGGGCAGTTCATCGGAGGGCAGGATGGACCGTGCCTTGCGCGTCTTCGGTAGCCGCCTGCAGCGACTCTACGAACGGTCGCTCGGCACCGTGCTCGCCCACCCCTGGCCCGTACTGCTGCTCTGCGTGCTCGCGGCGGGCGGCGCCGGAGCGCTCTACTTCCAACTCGATCGGGAACTGCTCCCGAGCGAAGACCGCGGCCAGCTCAGTATTGTTGCCCGGGGCCCCGAAGGCGTCGGCCTGCCCTACATGGAGCGCCAGGCCGACCGCATGGAGGATGTGCTCTCGCCGCTGGTCGCCAGCGGCGAGATCACATCGCTGTACACCGTGGTCGGCCGCTGGGATCCGAACCTGGTCTTTATCAGTGCTCCTCTGGCGCCGTGGGCCGAGCGCAAGCGCAGTCAGCAGGAGATCACCGCAGAGATCGCCCCGATTCTGCGCAACCTCCCGGGCGTCGGCCCGCGAGTCTACAGCGGTAACAGCCTTAACATTCGCGGCGCTTCCGGCGGCCTGGAGATCGTACTTACGGGCAATGATTACGGCCGTATCTACGCGGCCGCACGCGACCTAGCCGATGCTATTCGCGAGCGACTGAGCAGTGTCAGCGGACCGCGTATCGGCTACCAGCCAACCCAGCCGCAGCTATCTGTACGCATCGACCGGCGGCGCGTTGCAGATCTCGGTATCGCCCTGCCAGAGCTGGCCGAGACCCTGCGCGCGATGATCGATGGCCTCGACGTGATCGATCTCAACGTGGAAGACCAAGCCGTGCCGATCATGCTCGAGGGCGGCGCCGGCGCCATCAACGATCCCAGTGATTTGGTAAACCTTTATGTGCGCACCGGCAGCGGAGCACTTGCGCCTCTGTCCAGCGTCGTCGAAATCGTCGAGGAAGGCGTAGCGAGCGAGCTCGATCGCCAGTCCCAGCGCCGGGCCATCGAGATCAATGTCGATATCGTTGAGGGCGTTGCTATGCAGACCGCCATCGACGAGTTGCGCGCCCTGGCCCAGCAGGTAGTTCCCGCAGGGATCGAAATACTCACCCGGGGGGAGGCCGCGACTCTGGAGGAATCCAATCGCGAAACCCTGCTGACCTATGGCTTCGCGCTACTGATCGTATTTCTTGTACTGGTCGCGCAGTTTGAACGCCTCACCAGCGCGATTGTGATTATGGCCATCGTGCCTTTTGGGCTGGCAGCGGCGATCCTCTCGCTGTTCCTGACCGGCACCAGCCTCAATATCTACTCGCAGGTGGGGCTGGTGATGTTAATCGGCCTCATAGCCAAGAACGGCATCCTGTTGGTGGAGTTCGCGGACCAGCTCCGGGATGAGGGTCGCAGTGTGCGCGACGCCGTGGCAGAGGCGGCGTCCGTACGTCTACGCCCCATCGCCATGACGCTCGTGTCCACGGTGCTCGGCGCATTGCCACTAATCCTGTCTAGCGGGCCCGGCGCAGAGGCGCGTGCCGCCGTAGGCTGGGTGGTCTTCGGCGGCCTCGGACTGACGGCGCTGTTTACCCTCTATCTAACCCCAGTAGTCTATCTCGGCGTCGCCCGCTTCGCCCTCCCCCGCTCACATGCCGCAGAGGCGCTCGACGAAGAAATGCGGGAGGCTGCCCGGCTTGGGCAAGAGACCTGAGTGCTATTGACTGAGTTGTGAAAGAAATCCGTTAATCCACTCCCGGGGGCTGCGCCGACGGGGGCGACGCCGCTACTGGGCATTCAGATCTTGCAGGGTTATCAGGGGCAGCCAGCCGGCGCCAGCGCCGTCTGCCTGATCCACGACTCGGTTCATCATCAGCGAAACCCTCAGAGGAATCTGTACGCCGTCGATCCTGCCTTCCCCGGGCGTACTGCAGTGCTTCGGATCCGAGGTGACGAGATATTCGCGGCAAACTACTGGTCGCTGAGGATGAATAGAGCAAGCGCCATCTTCAAGGAAAAGGCAGGAAATGCGCTCGGAAAAATAGCGCAACATCAGATCAGGGTCGATTGCGTCGCTGGTGGTACAGAGGCGGCTCAGCTTGTCCCAGATGTCGCTTTCCTGAAATTTCTCACGGGCGGGGACAAAGCGCTGCGTTATGGCAGCGCGACGGGCCTTTGGCCAACGCCTGATCATCCCCGACAGCTCCCGGGCTTGCGCCTCACTGATAGGGACCAGCTGCGCACAGCAGGCCGCACAGCCTTTGCTGCAGCTGATCGGCTTGCCAGTCGCCTCGCTGCGCCGTTCGGCACCCGCTACCACGGCGTTGGCCAGCTCCTGCGCCAGCGGCAGCAGCGCCTCCGGGCCCGATGGCCGCTCTGAGAACGGCGTCTCAAGGACAATCGTTTAATCAACCACCTTAAGTTCGATTTTCGCGCTTTCCAACCCATCTCTCCAATCTTTCCCATCCCTACCTTCTTGCTCTCTCGATTAAGACGGGTAGGTTAGCCCTGCGCGTTATAAATCGCAGAACTACCATTATCGCACTGCGGAGATGCGAATTCCTTCGCAACTAAAGTGGTAACGTCCCACTCCATCAATCGCGCGTCGGTCAGCCACCGCGGATGAGTCACAATTTACGGTGACAACGTTGCAGGTATACTCAGGACCTGCTCGGGCTCCATCCCAAACTCAGTGGCGTTCTAACTGCCCTGATCAAATAATACCTCATCCCAAACTCGCGGACGTTGCTGACGGCTTCGCGTCCGTCGATACGTTCACTAAATCAGAAAAGGAAATAATCATGAGCACCTATCCAAGAACATTCTCACACATCGGAATTTCGGTTCCGGACGTTGAGAAGGCCGCCAAATTTTATAGTGAGGTAATGGGCTGGTATCACATAATGGAACCTACCATTATTGAAGAGGAGGCCAACACACCTATAGGCCAGATGTGTATCGATGTTTTTGGTGAGGGCTGGGGCTCATTCAAAATCGCACACATGTCTACCGGCGACAAGATTGGCATTGAGATGTTCGAATTCAAAAACAACGAAACCCCAAAGGACTTTGAATACTGGAAAACCAGCACATTTCATTTCTGCGTTCAGGATCCGGACATCGAAGGCCTGGTGGCAAAAATCGTAAAGCACGGCGGTAAACAACGCATGCCCATCCGTGAGTACTACCCGGGAGAGAAGCCCTACAAGATGTGCTATGTAGAAGATCCCTTCGGGCTTATCTTCGAAGTCTATTCGCATAGCTATGAGCTCACCTATTCACAGGGCGCTTACTAAATACATCACGTTCCCGGCATATTCTCTCCGTCCCGGTCGGTGTGCCCTGATCAGGCTTTCTTAACGAATTGCGATTTGAGCTTCATAGCCCCGATGCCGTCTATCTTGCAATCGATGTCGTGGTCACCCTCCACCAGTCGTATGTTCTTCACCCGCGTGCCCACTTTTAGCACCGATGAAGAACCCTTGACCTTGAGGTCCTTGATCACGGTGACGGTATCTCCGTCTGTTAGCATATTGCCATTGGCATCCCTAATGATTCGCTGGTCCTCCTCACCCGCAGTAGCGGCCTCCCGGCTCCACTCGTGGGCGCATTCAGGACAGATGTAAAGGTGGCCGTCTTCATAGGTGTAGACAGATGCACACTCAGGACATTTTGGGAATTCGCTCATGTTTGGGTCTCGCTGTCGCGGACCTGATTGTTCAGGTGGGTCTTAATGAATTCATCCCAGGGGGGATGTTCAGCGGGATTCCAGATAGAGCTGATATGAGCCCGCGTCTGAGTAGCTGACCAACCCAAGCGTTCGAAGGCGTATACGCCATAGAACGCGGAAACACGAAAATTCGCAGCACAATGCACCAGCACCTGCTGATCTTTTGTCTCGTGCATAGCGCGTACGAAGGCCTGATAATCGGCCTCGGCGGGCGCACTGAAATCCACGGGAATATACCGATAATCCAGAGCCTGGGCGGTAACCAGCTCTCGCTCGCTGCCGATGGCATATTTACTGCTCTCCGGCAGCAGGTTTATGACGACCTCGTAACCCAGGCATCGCAAGGAAGCCAACTGCTCCTCGTTGACTACCCCCGCGGTGGCCACCCGATCGTCGATTCTCTTAAAATTGTACGCCTTGTCGACACTCATGCTGATTCACCCGTGGGTAATGGCGTCATTGCCTGTATTAAGGACCAGAATCTGATGCACCAGATCTTAGCTAACCCACACCATCAAAAACAGAAAACCCCTACCCACTCGTCTCCGGTGCCACCGTAGAGGGAGGACTATCACACTGCGGGGACGCCGCGGGCGAATGAGTTGGTGTAGAGTTAAATGACAACATCGACCCGATCCCGCTGGAGGTATCCTGAAGTCACATGATCAGTATTACAGAGGATGACCTGAGCGGTGCCGAAATCTCGGCCTTGCTCCGCGCACATGTGCAGGGCATGCACGACACTTCGCCACTCGATAGTATCAATACCTTAAGTCTGGACGCCCTGGGTGCGCCGGATATCACTGTCTGGACCGCATGGGAAGGCAGCGCGTTGCTGGCCTGCGGCACATCATCGCGGTCGCAAAACAGCGAGGCTACCAACGACTTTATCTAGAGACCGGTTCCGCCGCCGCCTTTGCGCCCGCCCATGCGTTGTATCTAAAAGCGGGATTTTCCTATCGGGGGCCGTTCGCGGATTACCCTGAGGACCCCTTCAGCCGCTTCATGGAAAAAGACCTCTAGCTCGCGAAACAAACGACCGATACGGAGATCGAAGTTCGCTGCATGTCCGGATTGATGTACGAGTGTCGCTGATCGCCTCGAAACACCAACATGTCGCCCTCATTCAGTAAATGATGCTTGCCACCCGCGACGAGTTCGACCTGTCCCCGCTCACAAGTCAGGTACTCGCGGGTCCCTTCCTTGTGAGGAATGCCGACCATGCGCCCGCCTGCCTCAAGCTCAGTACGAGTGATCTCTAGTCCCGCGATGGTCTCTGCGACCAACGGTCGAATCCTGGCGCCCTGGCGTTTTCGTTCCGGCACCCTGGCGGCGGGAATGAACTTGAACTCGCTGCGCGGTGGCCCCACCAGTTCCTCGATGGAAATATTCAGAGCAGTCGCCGCTTTGCTCAACACGGCGAGCGTTGGATTCGCCGTTCCGGTTTCAAGGCTTGCCCAAGTTGGGCGGGGGATGCCCGAAAGCTTGGCAAGCTGGGCTTGCGAGAGCTTGCGTGTCTCACGAAGACGGCGGATATTGTCCGCGAGATTTCTATTGATGTCGGTCATTCCAGAAAACTATCAATCCGCTGCTTAAATAGCAATACGGTTGCCGTATCGTCCGGTTGAGTTCAATCTCGTTGTCAACACAAGGAGAACAGCATGACAATTCGAATGGAACACGCCAACCTTCACGTTCGCCATTTTGACGAAGCGCTCCGCTTCCTGAAAACGGCCTTCCCGGAGTTTCAGGTTCGTAGCGAGAGCATCTCAGATGGACGACGCTGGATGCATATCGGTACCGACGAAACCTATATCGCCCTGCATGAAACTGAGCTCGAAAAAAGCCCTAATCTCAGACCTTATAATGGCAAGCCCGGTGTAAACCACATAGGCTATGAGGTTGATGATGTCGACGCGCTTGCTCAGCGTCTCGCGGCAGCCGGCTTCAAGGACTCCACCTACCCGAATAATCATCCGCATCGCAAACGAGTGTATTTCTACGATGCCGACGGCAACGACTGGGAGTTCGTTCAATACTTCACCGACGATGCGATACTGCGCAACGACTACGATCTTCCTGACTAAACATAGCCAGAGTGGATGGATCAAGAGCAGATCCACTCTGGGCCCATTTTCCAACATCGATCAGGACTATGGACATGACAGTTTCAGAGCGACCACCATTGCCACCATTCACCCAAGACGCGGCGACACAAAAGACGCGTATGGCCGAGAACGCGTGGAATGCGCAAGATCCCGAAAAGGTAGCGCTGGCCTACACAGTGGACTGTGTTTGGCGCAATCGCTCCGAGTTCATCCGTGGCCGTGAGAACATCGTCAGCTTTCTGGAGCGCAAGTGGGCGAAGGAAAAGGAGTATCGCCTGATCAAGGAGCTGTGGGCGTTCACTGGCGACCGGATTGCAGTTCGCTTCGCCTATGAATGGCAGGATGAATATGGCTGCTGGTTTCGCGCTTATGGCAATGAAAACTGGGAATTTTCCGCCAACGGGCTAATGCAGCGCCGAATCGCCAGCATCAACGATTTGCCGATCAGTGAATCCCAACGCAAATTTCGCTGGCCGACAGGCCCGCGACCAGAGGGTCATCCGGGATTATCCGAGCTCGGTTTATAGGGTTTTATTTGGGGGAAGACTGCCTGAATAGATCAGGCTACTCACATTGCGGATCGACTTTTACGATTAAAATTTCCAGCCAATAGAACCCCTGATTCATAGACAAGCATATGAAAATACTCGCATTCGCAGCAACGAGCAGCACAAAACCCATCAACAATCGTCTGGCCCGATATGCCACCAGGCAGCTTGTAGACGCCGAAACAGAGATACTCGACATCAATGACTATGAATGACCCCTATTCAGCGAAGACCGGGAAGCCGAAATCGACCAGCCAAAATTGGCGAAAGCCTTTCTGGATAAGATCGGTAATAGCGATGCGGTGATCATTTCCTTTGCGGAGCACAATGGCTAATACACTGTAGCCTACAAGAATATCTTCGATTGGGCTTCCCGCATAAATCCAAAAGTTTTTCAGAACAAGCCCATGGTGCTGCTGGGCACCTGTCCGTGGCGATATCCCTAACGACATTCGCTGTGATGAGCAGCAAGGATATGTCCAGGCCTGCGGACGTGTCCGAGATGATTTCCTACTCTGTTCGCTGTGCTGTGCCTTTTATCTATAGGGTCATTGCGGCCTCCGCGATGTCGGTCATTTTCCCGGGCGCTTTTTCAATTTGGTGGTTGAGAAACCGGAATTTTCTCGGACTGGTATTTGCAGTTGCTATGACATGGCATGGCATGGCATGGCATGGCATGGCATGGAGCGTTTATCTTCCTGATGTCTGTGGTTTACACCGATTACTACTACAAGGAAGTGTATTTCCTCCGCGACGAGCTCGAAGGCAGCAGCGGTTACATCTTCCTCGCGCTTATGGTGTTTACCTCCTTCTGGTTTTCACGGCGGCATCTCTCCCAGAAGCAATGGAAGTTCTTGCACCGTAGCGGAGTGTACTTTCTCTGGACTTACCCCTTTTCGGTGTATTGGTGGAACATCTTCTACTATCGAACCGGTGAGTTCATCGACTATGTCTTCTATTGGGCCAGTTTCCTTGCCGTTGCTGCGCGAATAGCGCCATGGGGTATGCGAAGCAGACAGTCAGCGCGCGAGTATGGGCCTGCAAGCCAGACCCCACTCCCCCTCCGCGTGCTTGGACTATCTCTGCTCCTCGCGGGATCTCTCGCATCGGCGACGGGACATCTGTGGCAGGAGCCGGCCTCAGCATATCTATTGGCCTCCGATTGGTCAGCAAGACTTGAGCTATGGCTGCCGTTCTGGCCCTTTCAGCCATTTCTTTCGCTGCTCACACTCTGGGCAGGGATATTCCTTATGAGCGAAGGTCTCTCGCAGACCATAATAGATCCCGGACGCGTCAACAGCACCACCTGAGTAGCTCGCCTTCGAGCCTGCTCGGAAATCTGCGGCCAGCGCAAAAGTTCGACACCCTAGTGGCACTTCCTATACCGTATCCCCATGAATCTGACTCGTGCAGCCCTTGTCGCAGCTATCTTTTATATCCTTCCTGCCCTCGCCGCTGCGCAGGCGGCACCACGGATGGCAACACTGCTGTTTACCAATGATTTTGAGAGAGCCTACGATCCGATTGATACTTTCTGGCGCGATGATATACAACGCATTGAAGGAATAGCTGAGCTCGCCACGCTCATACAGCCAATCCGCGAGAACAATCCGGCGGTGTTCCTTTTCGATGTCGGAGATATCTTCACCGGCTCCCTCGCCAGACGCACCTCCGGCGCCGTTTCGCTGGATTTCATGCAGCTCATGCGTTACGACGCAATGTCGATTGGTAATCATGAATTCGAATACGGGTGGGAAGTCTTTGCGCGGGAGAAATCGAGGGCCCCGTTCCCCATACTCGGCGCAAACCTCTTCTACGCCGGCACAGAGCACCCCTACGCATTGCGCACTCTGATGGCACGATTGTGCGTCGCTATCATCAGGAGTCTCCCCTGGGCAATCTGTTCACCGACGTTCTGCGCCGGGCAACCGATGCTGAGATCGGTCTGATGCCATCTGCCGCGCTTCGCAGAGACCTTCCCGCAGGAGACATTCGCCGCGTTGATCTTCTCAATGCATTCCCTTTTGAGGATCGCAATGCACTTGTCACCTTGCGCGGCGATGTGCTGAGGCAAATACTCGAACAAGGATTCTCCCTGGAGCGCGGTTTGCTGCAGATCTCTGGCATTCAGCTCAGCTGCAATCCCCTCGCCCCAGCAGGCTCCCGCGTGCACGTGGTATGTGTGAATGGTGAAGCATTGCAGCCCGAGCGGATTTACCGGGTCGCCACTCTGGAAATACTGGCCCAGGGCGGCGATGCGTATCGACAGTTTCTCGATGCCGAAGAAACCAACATTCTGCCAACCCGCTTCGCGGACACTCTCGAGCACACGTTCAGCCAGAGTGAGTCGATCGCAGTAGCAGCGACGAGCCGTATACACTCCGGGGACACATACCTGAGGGGCTGCGGAGAGTGACATTATCCAGGTTGTCTATCCAAGCGTGAACAATACTGGACTCCTACAGATCAGTCCGCTCTGGATAAGAAGGTTGAGGGAGAACCATGACCCGCTGCCTTGAGCATATCCCCGCAGTGTTCGATCCGCTGTATCACCAGTCCTTGCGCGACACTATCGTTGAGCACTATCAGCGTATAGATTCCGGGCAACTACCCGGGGAGGAAATTGGCTTTGTGCCTTCGGCCAGCTCTTTCCCGCTGAAATCCCTCTGCACAGTAGCGACCGTCCTACGCGCCCTGGCACCCCGAGTGGTCGCGCGGCTAAACGCCCTGCTGGGAGACGATATCCGTGTCGATCTTGATATCGCCTGGGTGCGACGCCAGTTTGCACCCGTAGCCCGGCCACCTCCAGCGGCCCCCCATTACTGGCACCAGGATGGTGCGTGGGGGTTCGATTTTTTGGGTGCCCGGTCAGCTGGAGAAGTACTGCCGACAAAAACGCTGTGGATTGCTTTGGATGATTGTGGCGAAAAAGCACCGGGTCTGGAATTTATCTGTGAACCGCCTCGAGGTTTATTGAGCCTGGAAGCGCTTGAACCCGCGCAACTGGAGAAACGCCAGCCTCAAACCGCGCATTGGTATCCGAACTTGCTCGCCGGTGACGGGTTATTGTTCAGCGGTGAATATCTGCATCGCACGCATGTGCACGCTTCGATGAAATACAACCGACACAGCATCGAATTGCGCTTTATTGACGGCCGGCGGATTCCTCAGCGACTCGCCCAACATCAATTTCTGCAGCTGGTTTGAGGCCGGTAACAAGTCAAGCCACTGCGGGTCCTCCAGATTGGCGAGATCCAGCGCATAAGCGTGAGGCGAGAGCCATCCTGGAATCGATCTGGCAGCTTTTCGCAAGGGCCCAGGAAGCAGCAAAGACAGCAAAAGCAAGACTCTTCTCCCAAGGTTTCGCCGATACGCTCTATACTTGGACTATTGGCAGGCTCTTTGCTTGTATTTTTTTCGCTCCCCTTCCTGACCGGAAGCCCTCAGCATTGCCTAATCAAGCAAGGGACCAAAAGCATGGATTTACTTAGCACCTTTAAAGAGACTCGCGACATTCTGGGAAAACCCTATGAAGATCTGGAATTCCTTCTAGAGGCCCTCAAGGAATCCTTGTTGGAGAATAACGAACCAGAAATTGCTGAGCGCATTCCTCTGGTCAATGACATCCGCCAAATCGATCATGAATCCATTACCCCCAAGCATTTACAGCTTTATTCGCTGCTATTTCAGTTAGTGAACCTGTGTGAAATAAACGGTGCGGTACAGAATAGGCGAAAACTGGAAGGCGAGTCGCTGGAAGGAGTAAATGGTCTGTGGGCAAACTCGATCGGAAAACTGAAGATGGAAGGAAGGTCTTCGGAAGAAATTGTTGCAGCACTCTCCGAACTGATGATTGAGCCAGTCCTGACAGCACATCCGACTGAGGCTAAACGAGCCACTGTTCTGGAACACTATCGTGAATTGTACCTACTGATAGTTCAGCGCGAAAACCAAATGTACAACAGGCACGAGATCGACAACATCAGAATCAGCATCAAACAAGCACTTTATCGACTTTGGAAAACAGGTGAGATCTACCTTGAGAAGCCCGACGTCAAAGACGAGCTTCGAAACATCCTTCATTACCTGGTGAACGTATTCCCCCAGGTGATCATCATCGTGAACCAGCGACTCCTGCAAGCGGCGAGATACCATGGAATCGATCCAGAGACCATAAGCAGCACCCTCTCCTTCCCCAGAATCTCTTTCGGCGACTGGGTGGGCGGTGACCGTGATGGGCACCCGTTGGTAACGGCCGAAATCACTCAAGAGACTCTATTGCAGCTCCGATTGAATGCTTTCGTAGTTATCAAGAGAAAGATGAGTCTCCTGGTTCAGCGTTTGAGCTTCGCTTGTGGGTTGGAGGATTTCCCACAAGCGGCCAGAGACAGAATCGCTGAAATGGTAGATGAACTCGGAGACAAAGGGCCTGAATACCTGAATCGGAACAAAGGAGAAGCCTTCAGGCAGTTCGTTAATTTGATGATCGGCAAACTTCCTGTGGATATGATGCGCGGGCACGCCACACAACTTGCCGATATCCAAGGCGCGTATGTACATTCGTCCCAGCTAATTGGTGATCTTAAGCTTTTGCAAGAAGCATTGCTGACCTTTGGCGCAAAGAGCCACGCCTATGAAAATGTCGTTAACGCTATCATTGTAGTCCAGACTTTTGGGTTCCATTTGGCGGCCCTTGATATTCGTCAAAACAGTGATTTTCACGACAAGGCAATTGAGCAATTACTGCAAGCGGCCAATGCCCCCGAGACCAATTTTTCAGAATGGGACGAGGAAAAAAGACTTGATTTTCTTAATAAAGAACTGAAATCAGGCCGTCCGTTCACTACGCCCAAAACAGCCCTGGGCCCGAATGCTCAGACCGTAATGGACTGCCTTCGAACCATCGAAAAACACACTTCGAAATACGGAACAAATTGCGTAGGTTCATTCATCGTCAGTATGACTCGATCCTTGTCTGACCTACTGGTTGTTTACCTATTGGCCAGAGAGGCAGGATTGACCGAAATGACAGCAGAAGGCGCTATCTGTAAAATCCCCGTCGTACCTCTTCTGGAGACAATCGATGACCTGGAGGCTGGGCCGGGGATATTGTCCTCTTATTTGCAGCACGATTTCACCAGGCGCTCCTTGAGTTATCTACAAGATCACAACGGTCTGGATCATTGGCGACAACAAGTGATGGTGGGTTATAGCGATAGCAACAAGGATGGCGGCATCCTCGCTAGCCAATGGAACCTATACAAAGCTCAGTTCAAACTGAGTAAAATCGGTGAAGATCTCAAGGTGAAAATCACTTTCTTCCATGGCAAAGGCGGCTCAATCAGCCGTGGATCGGGACCAACTCACTATTTCGTAGATGCACTACCTTATGGCGCTCTGCAAGGCTCTATTCGACTTACAGAACAAGGCGAAACCATCGCGCAGAAGTATGCCAATAAGGTAAATGCTGCCTATAACCTGGAATTACTTGCCGCCAGTGCATTGCACAAAACGGCCAGCGAAAAATCGACCGAGAGATCGTATCATCCGATTTCTGAAATAATAGAGAAGCTTGCCAGCGCGTCAAAGAAGTACTACGAAGCCATGATGAATGAGGACGGATTCATCCAGTTCTTCAGGCAAGCTACCCCTATTGATGCGATAGAAACAAGCAAGATTGGCTCACGCCCTGCAAAGCGTACCGGCGCTAGCACTGTTCAGGATTTGCGCGCGATCCCGTGGGTCTTTTCATGGAGCCAAGCCCGCTACAACATGACCAGTTGGTTTGGTGTAGGCAGTGCATTCGAAGCATTGATGAATCAATTCCCAGACGAATACCAGAAGGTCAAAGAATCCTTGAAGTCTGACCCTTTTTTGAGATATGTAATCACAAATGTGGACACGAGCATCAGCTCAGCAGATGAGGGGTTAATGAAAGAGTATGCCGGCTTGGTTGAGGATGAAAAGCTGAGAGAAAAGTTTCTTAACATTTACGTCAACGAATTGAATCTGACGAAGAAGCACCTGTCTGAGCTTATTAGCGGCAGCGTGGAAGAGCGGAGAAAGAACCACTTCTACTCAACCAGGATGCGCGCGCCTCTGATGGAACCTCTGCACAGGAGGCAGATAAGCCTACTGAAGAAATGGCGAAAAGAACAATACGAGAATTCTGCTGAAGCGGAAGAAACGCAGATCGAAATCATGCTAACCATGAATGCGATAGCTGGCGCTATGAGGACTACCGGCTAAGCCCCGCGTCGAGTGAGGCGCTGAAATCGCAGGATGCGGAACGTAAGCAACAGCCGCGACATCGGAACCCCATAGTTTCGACCCCTAATTAAGGTTTTTTGATGAGACTTTTAGTTCTGCTACTAATCATATTCACAATATTCGCTTGTTCGACCGAAAGCTCGTCGAGCGGTAAAGCTAAAGAAGCCCTGCGAGCTTACTCTGGATACACTGGAGAGTACGGTGGCTTTAGCTTGGTTCTTGATGAGCGATTCAACCATTTTGATAGAACAGTGTGGAAAAAAGGCGACGGCGCAGTAGGCGCTGAAACCCATTGCCGATTTCAGGATCAGGGCGTACAAATAATTGATGGCATGCTGGAACTTGTTGTTCGCCGGGAACATGTCCCGCCGAGTTGGTCGCAGGATCATCAACAAAAGAAGAATGAATATGGATACTCATGCGGTGAGGTACACACAGTTCCCGATAAGAAAGTTCGCTACGGCCGGATAGAAACACGCATGAAAGCGCCGAATCGTGAAAGCGCCTCTGGTTATATTTCTTCCCTGTTCACCTACACTAACGAATTTGATCGTAATGCCCCCAGTGTTGGTATTCAGGAGTGGGAGGAAATCGATGTAGAACTGGAGGGAAGCCGCCCGAACAAATTCCAGGCGAACTTGATCTACGGTAAGAATACATGGGAATGGTGGCGCACACGTAGTTACGGTGCTTGGGAAGATAAACTGGTGGTGGACGCCGTTGACGAATGGCGAGTATTCGCCATCGAATGGGTGCCCGATGCTATCCGCTGGTATGTAGATGGAAGCTTGGTGAAAACGCTTGCTCTAGTCGATATTGACTGTCAGCCTCGATGTCTTCCGCCACAAAAAGAGCCCACGCCAATCCCTGATAACCCAAGCACTATTTTTATGAATTTCTGGATCCCCAATGATGTTATCCAGAATGAATTCGGTGGCAATAGAAAAGACAACATTTATCCGATGAAGGCGAAGTACGACTGGATTCGCTATTATCAACTGGATTCTCACCCCGCTCAGGACTGGTTAGTTCAATAGCTATTGATTAGTTGTCCGCGCTTTATTGGAAGAGCCATAAGCTGGCGGGCGCCGGAGGCAAATCGAGAGCCTACATCGAAAGCGGCTCAGTTGATCTATCCAGCCTGAGCTGCTGGCAAGATCGGGCTGTCACGAAGAAGTGACTAAATCGCGACACTTCTGTACTTGAGCGGAGCCATCGTTTCGGCAGACCAATGTGGAGTTATTGAACTGTGTTTAGTCAACTTCTTGCATTCTTCAGGAATCTACCACCCACCCCGAAGGTTCTGGCGGGACGTTATTTTGTTTTGGATGGAACAAATATCACCTTGATCCACGGGCCGAAGTATCCTCAGATACGTTACGTTCTCGCCATAGGGGATTACCTGCTGGCCAACGGCGGAACGTTTGAATGTTTTTTTGATGCGAATACCCGCTACATTATTCAAGATCACAGCCCGGAGCAGCTTGCGGTATTTGAGAAGCTGACGCGGGAAGAACCCTGGACCGAACGCTTCCATGTGGTTCCCAGCGGGACGGAGGCCGATCAATGGATTCTGGCGCAGGCGAAAAGAGACGGCGCAGACGTTATCTCGAATGACCAGTTTCGAGATCGAGCCAAGGAAAATCGGTGGATCTGGAAACGACGGCACTCGATGTATATCGATGATCGCTGCATGCGACTTGCTAGCCTGGGCGCGAAGTTTGAGGTCTTGGCCAGCGCTGAGTCGTACCTTCAACGCAGCAGTCTATCGAATGGATGAGGCGGATAAGCAGCGCTACCTCATCGACGTTCGGCCCGGCATTTAGTGCACTTGCCACACTTTTCCCAAGTATCGTCATCCACAATCACCGGATGCCTGCAGGAACATGCCAGAGCCTTCAGCTCCGGTGGTAGCAGCTTTGGAATATCATGTTTGCTGTGTATCTCGACGGGGTAGACAACTTCCACAGAGCGCTCGCGGCGCGGCCACTGTGCCAGCACAGACTAGAATACCTCTACACCGGCGACGGTCGGGTGAACACAAAAACTGCTTTTCCCAATCGCGGGAATATCCTCCTTGATACGGCCCAACGCCACTCGCGATACCTGCGGCATTGACGCCGCCAGACACGCAGCCTTAAAGTAATAGATAGTTTGATCAAAAGCGCTGTGTTCATAAGGCACCTCACTTTCACTGAATTCAAATCGATCGCCCAGTTCCCACGGGTAATTGGTCACATCCCGTATTGCAATGGCCTCGCCGATTGACTTCGTGTCACTTTCCCAGCCGTGAAGATGAACGTGATGTACATGCAAGGGCAGACCGTTTTCATGCTTAAGCATCAGGTAAATCATGGCCACCGAATCCAGACCCCCGCTGAGCATCACCAGGGTCCGGGCGGAAGACGCCTGGATAGCGGTGTTGCACAAGCGTGACCCTGTAGCAGAGGTAGCGCCCAATCCCGAGGACAGAAAAGCCGTCAGGCGGCGCACTTCATCCGGCGCAAGACCCGCTATCTTTTACAGGATTTTCGCCACTTCGCCCC
>JBLIIW010000030.1:0-27292 GCA_047635315.1 Halieaceae bacterium
ACGAATGACTACCCACAAATTTGCAGCCCAGAATATAAAGAACCCCAGAACTTCACCGGTGCCGCCCAGTTTGGCCCAGGGGTCGAATAACGCAGATAGCAAAAGGTGAATGGCAATGCCACCAAACAGCGTTTGTATGCCAAACCAACCGCAGGCGACGAGCGCGCGTATCAGCGCTGGAACATTCGAGCCCATAATGCCAAATGAGGAGCGCAGCACCACTGGAAACGGGATGCCGAATTTTGTGCCAGGGAATGCGTTGAGCGTCAATGGAACCAGGATAATGATGTTGGCCAACAGTATCGCCCACAGCGCCTCGCTGACCGATAAGCCAAAGTACGCTGTTAGCATGCCACCCAAGGTATAGGTTGGTACGCAAATTGACATACCTACCCACAGAGAAGCGACATTCCAGTGGCTCCAGGTACGTTGCTCAATTTTTGTTGGCGCGATGTCTTCGTTATAGCGCGAACTGGAGGTGACATCAGTGTCAGCCTCCAGTTCGACAAACTCACCCCTGGTTATTGCTTTACTTACCATGCTGTTCGCTATTCCTCCGTAAGTAATGACAATACCGTGTTGGCCCGGAAATTCGGGTCTCAGATTGTCGCCAAGCCTTGCAGCAAAGCAAATGACCTAGCGATCACACAAGATCACCGTAAAGCTCCGGGCGTCGATCGCGGAAGAACTGCCAGGTGTCGCGAACCTCACGAACCATATTCAGGTCGATTTCATGAACGAGAAGCTCGTCGCGATCGTAGCTGGCCTGCGCTTCGATTTGCCCGCGCGGATTGACTATGTAGCTCGAGCCATAGAATTCGCCCATCTTGTCCGCCCAGGGCTCTTCTTTTCCAATACGGTTGATCGCGCCGATGAATACACCATTGGCAGCAGCAGAAGCGGGCTGTTCAAGTTCCCATAGATACTTACTCAGTCCGGCAACGGTCGCTGAGGGGTTGACGATGTATTCAGCACCATTTAATGCGAGCGCCCGCCAACCTTCGGGAAAATGACGGTCATAGCAAATATAGACCCCCAGTTTCACATAGGCAGTGTCAAAAACCGGATAACCCAGGTTGCCCGGCTTGAAAAAGAATTTTTCATAGAATCCTGGATCTACTTGAGGGATATGTGTTTTGCGATACTTGCCAAGATAGGTACCATCAGCGTCGATTACAGCGGCCGTGTTGTAGTAAACGCCAGGCATATCTTCTTCATAAATTGGCACGATAATGACCATTTGGTGTTTCTTGGCGTATTCTTTCATCAGCGACACTGTGTGTCCGTCGGGAATACGTTCGGCCGCCGCATACCATTTTCGATCTTGCCCAGGACAAAAGTAGGGTTGGGTAAAAACTTCCTGAAAGCACAGAACCTGTACGCCTTGCTCCGCGGCGCTCTCGATATAGGGAATATGCGCCGCGATCATTTTGTCCCTAATTTTATGCGGCTCCATTGACGCATCGCCTTTGAGCGCCATCTGAATCAATCCGCATTTCAATGTCGACATGTGTGTTATCTACTCCAGTTCTGGATTTGATATGGTGCGGCACAGACATAGCACCGGATCGACTACGCAAACCTGACGCCTTTTAAGGGTGGATGTTCGTCGTCATCCGGTCTAATGGGGCGAGATTTAGTATAGCGCTGCTTCTGTATGCGTCAAATTGATGGAGTTTTTCTCTGATTCAATGTGCCGCGCTGCAAAAGTCCCGGAAATTCTGCGTCTTTGAGTGCGCATGATTGATGAAACGCTCAGCTAGATAATTGTGCTCTGCCTGGACCCAAGTCGTAGGCACATCCACCAGCTTCAGTAGCACATAGGTCACAGTGGCGATGTGAATGGCCACCGCCAATACGCTGGTTGTTTGTACTAGCAGTTGAGAGCTCGTCGCCACGTCTTCGCTGTAGCCCTGACCCCTGATTACACCAAGACTGGCGCTGGCAAATACAGCATAGGCATTCCCGTCTGAGCGCGCGATGGAGTCAGCGATGATCAGCCACAGAACTGGAAAGCGCAGCGATAGCTGCCGTGCGGTGTTTTCGTAGTGTACTGACGTGTTATCTCCGTCTTTTCATTTTCGGGGTTCCAAGCCGATTTCGCTTTTTTTGATCGCGATCACTGCGCCGTAAGTTGAATTGTCGAACCCTCGCAGTAGGTAAATGTTCCTGCTGTGGGGTGAGGTATGGCTCAACTACTTGAACTTCGGTGTTTTGGTAGCTGGATGATCATTTTGTCCGTAATCCTGTTGAGCGCATGTGCTCAAGAAGAGTTGCCCGTAAAGGGTTTTGTATTGCCAGATGGCGACTCGAGCTTATCGCCTTGTCCCTTGATCGCCAGATGGAACCGGCCACGGCTCGCTCTGGAGCAGTGAGGAATCTATGCAAGGCGGTATCTCTGAGCATCTTGTTGTAGTGTGCCGACGGGGTAAGTCCCGGTACGCTGTCGCATAGGCTCAGCGCGGGGCTTTAATTGCTTTTGTGGTCGGTGGGTAGTGATGCCCGCAGTGCTCAAGCACCTGAAATCGACGTTTTGACAGAAAAGGGAGCAGGTGTGTCATCCAATTACATCAGCTATGAGAAGGCCATTGACCTGATGTCCTGGGAGCAGGCCGTCGCTGCCTTGCGCGCTGGACACCTGCGGCCCAGGGCGCAGATAGCCGACATTTTCCTCGGGCCACAGACTGCGACTCTCCTGAACCGTGCGGCCTTCATTGATGGCTTCGGTTACGGCGTAAAGGCCGTTACCGTGATGGATGGCAACAGTGACAGAGGCCTGCCAACGGTGCAGGGTGCGATGATGGTCTACGAGCCCGAAACCGGCGGCCTGAGCGCGATAATAGAAAGCCGCCTGATCACCGAGATCAAGACTTCCAGCGACTCGGTTCTGGGTGCGCAGCTGTTGGCGCGTGCCGATAGTAAGCGATTGCTGATCGTCGGTGGCGGCCCGATTGCAGAAAGTCTTGTACGCGCATATCTGGCGATCTTTCCGGGCCTCGAACAGATCGCGATCTGGGCCAGGCGGCGAGAACAGGCGCAAGCGATCGCGGCGCGAAGCACTGATCTGGACGTTGCGGTGGTTGTTGCCGATGATCTGGCAACCTTCGCTGCCGGGGCGGACATCGTCAGTACGGCGACCATGGCGCGAGAACCCGTTCTAAAGGGGGAGTGGATCTCGCCGGGGACGCATGTGGATCTGATCGGCGCATTCAAGTCTGACATGCGCGAAGCCGATGATGACCTGATCTCCAAAGGATCGCTTTTCGTTGACAGTCGTGAGACCACCATTCATCACATTGGCGAATTGATGATTCCCCTCGCCGCGGGTGTTATCCATGAGGCTGATATCAAAGCGGATTTCTATGACCTGATCGCTATGTCGCATTCGGCGCGAATCTCGGATGAGGAAATCACCATTTTCAAAAATGGTGGTGGTGCGCATCTCGATCTGATGATCGCAAACTACATTGCAAAGGTCGTGGGAGAGTCGGCGTGAGGTCGAGCGATCCTGTCGCGACGCTTCTTGTCCCCGGCGATGCCCACGGCGAGGTGTTGGCGTGCACGGAGGGTTTGAGCTTCTGGGGTGGGGTCGATCCGGATACTGGCGTCATCATCGACGCGCATCACCCCAATTACGGTGCAGGGCTTGCCGGGCGTATGGTGCTTATGCCGACGTCCCGCGGATCCTGTAGCGGCAGTGGCGTCTTGCTTCAACTGGCCCGCAACGCCAAAGCACCGGCGGCCCTGATCTTTAGGGAACAGGAAGATATTCTGACGCTGGGGGCCATGATTGCCGCACGGCTCTTCGATTCCACTGTTGCCGTCCTGCGCCTGTCGCCGCCGCTCTTCGACACCTTGTCCCGTGCGTCCTACGCGTCTATTGGTGACGATGTCCTGCGCTTCGACGGCCAATCGATTGCGCTGCTATCCACCCGCCCGGATGCGCTCGACCTCAGCGACGCTGACCGAAGAAGGCTTGAGGGGCGCGACGGCCCAGCGCTCAAGGTCGCCATGGAAGTCCTCTGTCTAATGGCGGCGGCCCAGGGGGCGAGCGGCTTTGTCGATGTCTCCCGGGCACATATCGACGGGTGCATTCTCGCCCATGACGCCAACCTCGACTTTGCCGAGAAGATGCAGGGAATGGGTGCCAGGACGTGCATCCCGACCACGATTAATGCCATTTCTGTGGATCGGGAGAACTGGCAGTCCCAGGGTGTTGCCGCTGAGTTCGGCGATAAGGCGAGCCGCCTGGCCGATGCCTATGTCAACATGGGTGCGCTCCCGACATTCACCTGTGCACCCTATCTTCTGGATGACGCGCCCGTCCTGGGTGAAGCGATCGGCTGGTCAGAATCCAATGCCGTGGTATACGCAAATTCCGTGCTCGGCGCGCGCACGATGAAACACCCGGATTACCTCGATTTGTTTATCGCGATGACCGGCCGAGCGCCGCGTACCGGCGTTTATCTCGCTGAAAACCGCCGGCCCGGGTGTGAGATTCACGTTGTGCTGCCTGAAACATTCGATGACGCGCTATGGCCGATGTTGGGATGGTTGGTGGGCCGACGATCCCCCGGTCACATCCCGCTGCTGAGCGGTCTTGAAGCAGCGCGGCCCACAGAGGACGACCTCAAAGCCCTGTGTGCCGCTTTTGGCACGACCTCGGCGGCGCCCATGCTGCACGTGAAGGGGCATACCCCCGAAGGACACCTGGTCCCGCGCCGCGATGCGCAAAAGCGCCAGATCACCCCCGCCGATCTGGCGCAGGTTTGGCGTGACTTCAACACCGCCGGCGATACGGTCGATCTGGTAGCAATCGGCAGCCCTCACGCCTCCCTCTCTGAATGCCGCAGCCTCGCGGAGCTGGTGCACGGACATCGCTGTCACGCCGCTACGGAAACAATTGTGACCGTAGGGCGCCAGGTATTTTCCGCTGCGCAGACGGCAGGCATCATCGAGCGACTGCAACAGAGCGGCGTGAAGGTCATTCCGGATATCTGCTGGTGCTCTATCACCGAGCCGATATTTCCCCGCAAAGCGCAGGTCCTGATGACAAATTCCGGGAAATATTCGCATTACGCCACGGCGCTAACCGGCTGCGATGTCCGCTTCGGGAGCCTTGAAGACTGTGCGCGTACGGCGCTTAGCGGGCGCGCGTCCACAGAACTGCCCGCCTGGCTGTCGCAAAGTGCGTAAGTAATGGCCGGGGAGGGTGCCGCGGCTGCGAGCTTTGAATCTGATAGGGCCCAGCGTTTTAGTTAACGCCCCTCGAACGCTCCACACAGCGCAGGACCTCTGCCTGGTAGACCTTTCCTCGTTCATTGAGGATGTCCACGACGTGCAGTGAGGTGGGCACGAAGGCGAATCCGATCTGCTGCTCTGGATGCCATTGGAAGATCGACCCCCCCAGTCCCATCCAGCCGTAGAAGCCTTCCCGGCCTTCGTTGAAGGCCCGTTCGAGGCCGCTTCCTTGTGCTGCGGTGGCGCTGAATCGGTTCACGCCGCCCTGGGTGAAGTTGGTTGGCGCGAAGCCCATATCACCCTCGAGGGGATTGGCATGCAGGGCCTCCCAGGCGTCTTTACTCAGGTACTCCCGTTCCGACCATGTGCCCCGGGCCGACATCATTGCTGCGATCTTCGCGAGTCCTCTCGCTGAACAATTCGCGGCCGCGGACGGGGTCTCACCCATCGCCACCGCTGGCTGGTTGAAGAAAGTGATGCTTTTTATCCCCTTGTAGGGAGGTGGCGCGCCGCGGGTGGTGGCATGCCGCAAGGACCAGAAGATTCGGAGTAGCATCGTGAAGAGTCGCAGGAACCCGAGTTTGAGCTTTCTTCCCAGAAACCTGGGCCTCAGGCTCTGGAGCAGCATATAGCCGAATCCCAGAGGCCGGACTTTCGAGATCCGACCGAGCTCGGCTTCCTCGACTCCGATGATCGCATCGGCCTCGAGGGGACGGCTGATCTCTTCGCGCAGGAATTCGCCAACGGTGCGGCCTGCGGAATCGACTCGTCGGAAGAGTTCGTTCACGATCCAACCACGGGTGACCGCATGATATTCCCGCTTGGCGTCATCACCCTTGCGGAATTTCGCGTGCTGGCGCTCGATGAGCGCGCCTACGCGATTTTGCTTGATGTTCTCCGGGAGCAGATCTGCGACATCCAGAGACGTATCGAAGGCGGCCAACCCCCCTTCGTGGCGCATCAGGTCTGCGACCGTGAGCTCGCCTTTGCCGTGTGCAGCGAACTCCGGCCAGTGGTCGGCGATCTTGTCCTCGTAGGCGAGCAGGCCTTTACCCACGAGCGAGGCGATGGCGATCGTCTCCAGGCTCTTCCCGCTACTGAAGACGTTGACGAGAGAGTCCGCTGAGAAGTCCGCGTCGAGCGCAGTCGAGCGCCACAGATCGACCACTTTTTCGCCCTTGTGGTACACGCAGAGCTGGGTATTCTCCTCGGCCATCACAAGTGTTTCGCGCTCGTAGAGGCCTTTCACAGACTCGAATCCGGGTGCCACCGTGCCCTGAACCGGACCCTGCTCCCCAACGTGATTGCTCATCGAACTCTCCAGACTGCTATGACGTGAAGGACACCGATGCGGACGCTCGATTAATGGATGGCTTCGTCCCCGGTTGCCCGCGGCCAAAGTATAAAAAGTATGAATAGGAGTCGAGGGTAAATGGTCTTCCAGAGGAGCCTTCCCTCCGTCGCTTATCCGTCGCTGGACAGGTACTGCCCTATGGGCCGGTGTTTGCAGCGCAGCGAGGGTCCGCCTGTTGCACGGCTTTGATCATGCCCTGGCTCAAGATGCTTCCGTCTGGAAGGGTTATCGGATCACAGCCGTGTTCCTGCCCGCAGATCATGTCCCACTGCGGCTTCGCCTTGATATGGCAGCCAAAGCAATTGCCGCCAAACTTGTTGACTACCTCAAAGGCGCCGTGCACGGTGATTTCGGTACCCTGGTCTGAGACCGCAAGTTCGAAAAACTCCCAGTCCTTGGTGACCTGGTTGTAGCCCTTTTCGCGCTTTACCATGGCCTCGGTGGGAACCAGTTGCACCACAGAGCCCACCGGGTATACGGCGCCGGTCTCTGAATTGGCTGCCTCGAGGGTGGATTCGAAGTCACCCAGCAGGTTGTCTACAAAAAAACCCCTCACAGGCGTCATGCTGGTCAGGCAGTTGAAGCTGTCCTTGCTAACAGTGAGCTCTGCTGCATTCGTTACTGTAGTTAAAAGCAGCAGGGTACTGATGGCGATGATTGTCTTCATGGTTCTCTCCGCTTGGCGAGTGGCGAGTGGCGAGTGGCGAGTATGCTGGGGGTGAAAGGAGAGCGCAAACAGGAAGTGCAACTACCGGGCCGGGGGTAGACTAAGCGATTCCAGCGCAGCGGGGCGAGTGGCCGAGGCTCGAATCGATGCGCTGAGGGCGTTGTTCAATTGGGAAATTGCCTCCCGGTGTCATTCAGGAGATATCATGCTTGCAAGAAGTATCGCGCTCCCCTTGCTGGTGGCCATTGTTTCGCTTAGCCAGCTGGCGTGTTCGAGAGACGATGACCTGAGTGAGCACAATCAGGTGCTCGTCGATCTGAGCGTTGTGATTGAAGAGAAGACCGTTGCTCCTGTCGATGGAATCAGTTCCGCCGGGCAACCGAGCAAGGACGCGCTGCAAATCTTCGCGGATTCGGGCTACGTCGCAGTGATCGATATTCGTGGTACGGAGGAGAATCGCGGCTTCGATGAAGTAGCCGTGATTGCAGCGCTCGAGATGTCATACATCGCTTTTCCCATTTCCGGAGCCGATGCGATCAGCTTCGAGAATGCGGCGGAACTGGAGGCACTTATCGGAGCGCAGGGCGGTCCGGTACTGGTGCATTGTGCAAGCGGCAACCGCGTGGGCGCCCTATTGGCGCTCCAGCGCAGCCAGGCTGGCGCGAGTTATCTGGAAGCGCTGCAATATGGTCGTGCTGCGGGGCTGAAGGGGCTGCAGCCCTTGGTCGAGCAGATGTTGGCGGCGCACTAGCTGGCACGGTGACCTCTCGCACTATCCTATGAACAGGCTGCACGGGCCATTCGCGAGCAACCACGCTGGATAACATGATGACCCTACAGCCACTTGTTAGCGATTGCCCGGTCATCGTATATCTGGATTTCAAGAGTCCCTATGCCTATCTCGCCATTGAGCCCACGCGCGAGCTCGAGCGGGAGCTGGGCGTCCAGTTCGACTGGCGTCCTTTCGTACTGGATATTCCCAGTTACCTGGGTAGCGCACGCCTCGATAAAACAGGCAATGTTATCGAGCAAAGCCGCAGTAGCGAACAATGGTCTGGCGTGAAGTATGCGTACTACGACTGCAGGCGCTACGCAAATCTACGCACCATGACCATACGCGGCACTGAGAAGATTTGGGATACCAACCTCGTTGCCACGGCAATGCTGTGGATGAGGAATTACGACTACGCTACCGGGCAACAATTTATTGACCGTATTTTTCAGCCATTCTGGAAGCGTGAATTCGATCTAGAAAGCAGTGCGGTGATTCAGGACGTATTGGAGCAGGTTGGAGCAGATGGCGCCGCATTCATGGAGTGGGCCCGCGTCGAAGGTGCTGCAATGAACGCCCAGCTACAAGCTTCAGCGTTCTCCGCCGGGGTCTTCGGCGTACCCACCTATGTTGTAGGAACAGATTTGTATTTTGGCCGAGAGCACTTGCCACGGATACGCTGGCAGCTGACTGAGCGAGCCGGCAGCGCTCCGGACATTGCTAATCCCCTGCCGGCCACGCTACCAGAACAGCCACAAACACCTGCCAAAGTTACCATTGGTATAGACGATTCCCTGGACAGTCTGTTGGCGCTCCCTGAGTTACTCAAGCTAATGTCAGGCTTTTCTGGCGCGGTCAATTGGATAATGGTTGAGGCGAGGACGCCTTCAACACCACCAGCGGAGAATGCTGTATCACGCAGTGCACTACACAAGCAGTGGCGTGAAAGAAATCGACTGCGAAACCTTGAGCGCTACAGTTCAACGGGGGCCGGAGTGGGCAATTATGCGAGCGCCATAGCTCGGCTTTTACAGCAACACCAGATATCCCCGACGAATGACGGGCCTGAGCAAGTGATTCGCCCGGCCATGCCGGGCGTCGTTGTCCTTTGGGGCGACGAGTTGTTTATCGGGCGACAGCATTTGCCACTTATTACCGCGCGAATGCCGCAGGCGTAGCTCGGAGCCCCGTCATTGCATGGGGCTTCTGTTTGCGGAGTCGCGTGCGAATATGGGGTGCGGCCACACTGCAGGGACGCCTTGCCATACCGGCCAATATATTAATTGACATCGTCAATTGACGCCGTCAATATACTCGCATGCCCAAAATCCTGACCCCCAACGACGTCTTGCTGTTCCGCCAGCGCCTGTGCGACCTCGCTCTAAAGGCCTTCGCCGAGCAGGGCGTTGAGGGCATGAGCCTCCGAGGCCTGGCGGCGGCGGCGGGCTGCAGTCGCACCACCCCCTACCGCTACTTCAAAAACAAGGAGGACATTCTCGCTGCAGTACGCCAGGCACAGTTTCAACGCATGGCCGACGAGACAGAGGGAGTGGCAATCCGCGTGGGTGACCCGAACGAAAGATTGGCCGCACTGGCAAGAGCCTATTTGAGCTTCGCCATGGCAACGCCCGACGCCTACCGCGTTATGTACGCCGTCACTCAGCAAGACGAACAGCGCTACCCGGAGCTGGTTCGGCAGATCAACCGCGCCCAGCAACCGATGATGACGGCGGTGGACGAAGCCATTGAGAATGGCTCCATCAAGGGCGACCCGATCAACATTGTCCATGTACTCTGGGCCGGACTGCACGGCATTATCTCCCTGCATCTGTCCGACAAATTACACATGGGAAGAGGCATTGAAGAGCTGTCGGAGGTCATGATTCGCTCGCTGAGTCGCGCCGTCGCCAGCAAGCCTGCAGCGCAACCGGCAGCACGCAGGGCCCTGGAGGCCTGATCGCAATGAGTGAACTTAAAGCACCATCATTTCTGAAACTGGTGGGTGAGGGCCTGACGCCCTTTGAATTAACACGACTGATCGCAGCGTCTCCCTTCCTGGCCAGGGAAGCCCGTGGCAGTGGCGAACCGGTATTGGTGCTCCCAGGCCTGGGAGCCAGCAACGCCTCTACGGTTCTACTGCGTGGTTACTTGTCCTGGCTGGGCTACAACGTGCAGGGCTGGACCCTCGGCCGCAATCGTGGAAATGTTCGGGAAATGCTGCCATCGGTTGTCGAGCAGATACGCTCGCTGCATGCACGCACCGGTAGCAAAGTGCATGCAATAGGCTGGAGTCTGGGCGGGATTCTTGCCCGAGAAGCCGCGCGGGAGTTTCCCGAAACTGTGCGCCAGGTGGTGACTCTGGGCAGCCCGGTAGCCGGTGGACCGAAATATACGAGCATGGGCGCGCTGTATACCAGGAACGGCGGGAATCTCGATCATATTGAGGCGGCTATCGCCGCACGGGAAGCTACCCCCATCAGCGTGCCTGTCACCTCAATCTATTCGAAGCGGGACGGGATTGTGGGTTGGCAGGCCAGTATTGACAGGCACACCAGTGACATTGACCACATAGAAGTTCGCGCTACGCATCTGGGTCTCGGTATCTCACCTGAGGTTTTCAAAATCCTCGCTCGCAAGCTCGCCAACGCATGAACGGCGGGCTAAAGCGCCTGGAGCAGGGGCTCGGCCCCCCTATTGCCAATGCGTCTTTTGCGATGATGCAGGGCTATATAAAGTCAGTGCAGCGCCGTGGCGTTGACATGCTGCACACGGCCCGGCCCTTCGACCACTATCGCAAGGTGTTTTTCCAGGGCGAGTCTCGATCCAGGGTCCTGCAGGGTCTGAAGGGCAAGCGGGTGATCGATGTCGGCTGCGGCTATACACCCTATGCCCCGGACTCCATGTTTCGCGCCTGCCATGATGCCGGTGTGGATTTCTATGGGGTGGATCCCCTGCTGGGCACCGACATTACATTTGGTTTCAGGGAACGCGCATTGGCCAGGGCAACCGGCGGCAGCGGCTATTTCAGCAAGCACGCACCGGGGCTTGCCAAAGCCTTGCCCACAGGCGCGCAGGACTTGCCCTTCGAGGAGGCGAGCATCGACCTGATACTCTGCAGTTACCTGCTGTTCGTGTGGATTGAGGACGAGGCGTTATTGGCCGACATACTCGAGGAATTTCTCCGCGTTCTCAAACCCGGCGGTGTGGTCAAAATGTACCCGCTCAATGAATGGCGGGTTAAACAGTTCAAGAGTGCCCGCCTGAAGAGGATTCTGGGCAATTTCACGATCGAGCAGACTTTTGTGCATGGGCGCGGGGATTTACGCGTTATGCCGTCCATGCTTACGGAGATGAGCAAAGCCTGATAATGTAATTGTATTGGGGGATACCCCAAGCTTCCCCAGACGGTCGCAGTGCGAGGCTGCCCCGGGTACTTATGAAAAAATTGAGCTTGATGGACACGGCATTCCTGCTCACCGAGACCAGGGAAACCCCAATGCATGTTGCGGGCGTAAGCCTGTATACGCTGCCCAAAGGTGCGGATGAAAAAGAGTTCCTGCACTACCTGGCAGACAATCTGCGCGACTTGGATCAATTTCTGCCGCCCTTCGGTGACCGCCTGAAAACTGGCCCCCTGGGCCTGGCGGGCCCGGCTTACTGGGAGCCGGATCCCGCACTGGATATCGACTACCACATTCGCCACTCCGCCCTGCCAAAACCGGGCCGTTACCGGGAGTTGTTCAATCTGGTCTCGCGCCTGCACGGCACTTTGCTGGATCGCAATCGACCCCTGTGGGAGACGCACCTGATCGAAGGGTTGCAGAATCGCCAGTTTGCGGTGTACTCCAAGACCCATCACGCCGCCGTGGACGGGGCGCGATCAATACACATGGCACGGGCCATGCTGTCCTCTGACCCCAAGTCCCGTCTGCCAGATTCCCCACTGTCACTGGCGGCCTGGAATCGCTATAAAGGCCGCACGGGCCACCAGCACCCGGGCGATATCAGCGAACAAGAAATACGCAATGTGGCAGAGGTCCTGAAAGCCCGATTCGACTCTGGCGCAAATTTGTACGGTGCTGTGAAACGCTTCGCCATGGCCTGGGCCGGCCGCGGCGGCGCATTGGCGCTGCCCTTCCGTCAGGTGCCGCAAAGTTCCATTAATACCTCGGTGGGTGGCGCCCGTCGCTTTGTGGCCCAGTCCTGGCCCTTCGCCCGGATTCGCGCGGTCGGCAAAGCCTTTGACGGCACATTTAATGATGCCGTATTGGCAATGTGTGCCGGTGCCCTGCGCATTTACATGCAAAAACATGCGGAATTGCCGGAGGAATCCCTCAAGGCCATGGTCCCGGTTTCGCTTCGCGTGGCGGGGGATCTCGATTCGAGTAATGCGGTGACCGCAATCAGTGCCGACCTGGCTACCAACATCGAGGACCCGAGCGAGCGCTTTACAGCGATCAAGGCGTCCGTAAAGGCTGGAAAAGCCTTCTATAGCGGTATGTCTCCCGGCGAGATTCAGCTGGTCGGCTTGCTGATGCAAGCACCCGCCATGCTCCTGATGCCCCTTGGCCTCGCCAGTCGTCTACCGGCCGTCAACACGACCATCTCCAATGTGCCAGGAATTCAGGAGCCCATGTACTGGAATGGCGCGCGTATGGATGGCTCCTACCCCGCCTCGATTGTCATGGACGGCATGGCGCTGAACATTACCCTGGTAACTTACGACAAAAACGTGGATTTTGGCATCACCGCCTGCCGCCGCTCGATACCCCAGGCACAGCGCCTGATCGATTATATGGAAGAGTCGCTGGTGGAACTCGAAGACGCAGCGGGCCTTGCAAAGCCGAAGGCCAAAGCGAAGGCCAAGCGCGCACCCAGAAAGAAAGCGGTACCCCGGAGCGCAACAAGCACTGCTCAAAAGTAACCGAGCCTAAACTAGCCTTACTACAGGGTCGTGGAGGAGGTTGGCAATTGGGGAGCGCGACCGTATTAGTAATGGGTCGGCGGTACCAAAACGTCTGCCATCAGTGCTTTCCGATCGCCATTACAGGTTTTAGTAATGACTTGGCCGTCTCTTGTCAGGCCATCAAAAAGGCCTTTATCAACCTGATCCCATATGCCGTACTTCGCTTCGCCTTGTAAGTTTATCAGGCCGAAATGGTTTTCCGATCCTGCCTCATTGCTCAGATCTTTCCAGCACTCGTCAAACGCTTCGAAATAAAAGCAGGAAATGTTATTTTCATTTGTCCACTCGCGCATATGCTGGTAGTAAAGTCCGCTTTTATATTCATCGGCGGCCCTTGAACCATGCGCGCCGTAGTCGCCGCTCGACACGGTTGCCCAGCCGGTTTCACCAATATGCAGGGGCTTGTCGACTCCCAAGCTTTTCATATAGTTTGACACACCCTCGTATTGCTCGATGACAAACTGCCTGGCTCGTAGCATAGCCGCTTCAATTTTCTGCTGATCTTCAAGTGCTTCTTCATCAGCAGGTACTATCCAAAAATACGGATTGTAGTGAGAGTTGTGCATAGGGTAGGTGTGCATGGAGACGTAATCGACGGCCTTTATTAAGGCCTCCAGGTCATAGGTATGATAGCTGGGGTCTCCGCCGCCCCAGGAAGAAAAATCATCGGAGCTTGTGATCCATAAATCGGCTGCAATATCCCCCGATCTCTTCAGGTCCTGCAAGTGATTTACCCATTTTAAAATAACGTCCGGCCTTACAAAATAGCTTGTTGCCCACCTGACCATGGCTTCATTGCCAACGGCGATAATCTTCACAATATCGGGATACGCATTAGCCAGGTCGACGGCTCGTTGAATCTCAGCTGCGTTGGCCTGGGCGCTTTCAACCTCGTGATCAGGCTCTTTATCTGTCCAAGCATGCTTGCAGTCGATCCACGCCCCCAGCATCACATACATTTCAAAGCTCTTATCCGCAGCCTTCAGCTGTTGAATAGCTTCTAAAAGATTGGGTGCATGCTGTAGCTGAACATTGTAATCACGCAGCATCTTGATGCCCATTGCCGAGAGGATTTTCATGTCCTCCTTAATCTGCTCTATTGTCGGCTGGATATCGCGTGTCTTTGCACGGTAGCCGCCATAGGAGATCGCCAGATAATCAGGATTTCCAAGTATTTCTGCTGCTGTTTTGTTCAATTCCCAAACCCTTTTTTGTATCCGAGGAGCAAATAGCGCTACGGATTACGCATATAGCTCTTTCAAAAAAAACAGTGGATTACTGGCTGGAAGCTTGCCCGGCCGTCCGCACCCCGACTTTAAGCAGTGCTTTATACAGTATTGAAGGAAGGAATACAGGGCACTAATGGGCTGGAATGTAACCCGCCGTCGCTGTAACGAATCGCTCGTTGACCCCGAGTCCTGCAGCCTACCCCGACTTGAGCTAGCGCTGTGTATCCCGGGGTGATAGCTGGCCTAGAAGTCCTGCAGACCATACCCGAACTGGAACAAGGCGTGCTCGGCGTCTGGAGCCAGCGGCAGATCAGTAATATCAGCAGGCCAGGAGTAAGGCGATTTCCCCGTAGGTTTAAATCCATTGGTGGAAAACAAAAAGTCTGCTAAGCCACCGCCTTCGGAGCCGGGTAGCCAGGCCGCGATAAACGCGTCGCTAATGTGTAATTCGGGTTCGATAGCGAGTACGCGCCCGGATATCAAAATGGTGATAACTTGCTTACCGAGTTCCTTGCAGTCTTGAATCAAGCCCTTGTGAGCATCGCTCAGCCACAGTTGGTCCGAGTCGCCGGCGCCCTCTGCGTAGGGCTGTTCTCCGACTACAACTACCGCCTTCTCTGCAGTCATACCCTCGTAACAGCCAGCTTCAGCATATTCCACATTTCCCGCGACCGCATCTATCCCCTCGAGGATGGTAGTAGCACCGCTATAACTCTCCGTTTGCCCCTGCCAATGAATCGACCAGCCGCCGCTTTGCAGGCCGCTGTTATTGCCGTGAGCGCCCACTACGGCAATCTTGTCGGCCGCCTTCAAGGGTAATGCAGCGTTTTCGCTCTTCAAGAGAACCAGAGACTCCCGAACCGCTTGCCGGGCGACCGCGCGATGTCCGGCGGAGCCGATTGTTTTGGCAAATTCGTCTTTTGCGAAGGGATCTACAAACAAACCAAGCCTGAATTTTAGCCGGAGGATTCGACCTACTGCGTCGTCAATGCGGCTGATTGGCACAGTTTTGTCGAGTACCGAGGCTTTAAGATCACTGATGAATTCATCGTGGTTCCCGGGCTGCATTGCGATATCAATGCCGGCGTTGATGACCGTATGGGCGGCACCAAACCGTTGTCCCCCGTTCCAATCGGTAACGACGACCCCATCGAAGCCGAGTTCACCCTTTAAGACCCCAGTGACCAGTTCAGTATGCTGGTGCATATTGATGCCGTTATAGGAGTTAAATCCGACCATTATCGACGCGACGCCCTGATCTACGGCCGCCGCATAGGGAGGTAAATACTGGCTCCGCATTTCCTTATCGGTGATGCTGGCGTCGCCACCTTCAACGCCGCCGTCAGTGGCGCCGTCACCGATAAAGTGCTTCGCCGTGGCGGCGATCGTATTGCGGTTGGCGAGACTGGAACCCTGGTGTCCCAGCACCGAGGCGGTGGCCGCAGCGGTCGTCAGGTCGCGATCTTCAGTGTATCCCTCGTAGACCCGACCCCAGTGTTCATGTTGGGGCATGGCGATACACGGTGAGAAGGTCCAGTTAAAACCGGTGCCCGCCACTTCTTCGGCGGTTACTTCAGCGGCCCTTCGAATCAGGTCGAGGTTACGGGTCGCGGCCATACCGATGTTATGCGGAAAAATCACGGCGCCATCAAAAGTATTTTGCCCGTGTACCGCATCCACAGCTATTAACAGGGGTATTCCAAGCCGTGTGGCCAATGCCTCTCGCTGGAACTCGTTGAAGGTGTTTATCCAATCCATCGCCTCAGGACCCGGCGTCGCTCCTTCCGTATGAATAATAGAGCCGATGTTCCTTTCGCGGATTATTTCGGGCGTTACAGAGTTGTGCCAAACAGACTGCGTCATCTGGCCGATCTTCTCATCCAGGTCCATTTCACGGATGAACGCCTCTACCATTGCGTCCTGGGTTTTAAATTGGCACAAATCAAATTCTTGCGTCCCCCAATGGCAAATCAGCTGATTTGCCATTGGCTTGTCCATGACGGTGGTACTGGCGCAAGCACCTACAAGAGCGAGTAGGGCGATTCCGGAGCACATCTTGAATTTTTTCTGGGTCATGGCGCCAATCGATAGAAGATGGGGGTGCTTACAAACTGCTTGATCAAACTTTGCAAAAGCCCTGATCGAGCTTCAGTGACTCAGGCTATTCCCAGCGCTCGTGTTTAACCCAGTCGACTTCCATGACCCATTCCCCGCGCATGGCGGAGTCGGTGATCTTGGCGAAGTTGAGGATCGCGAACATCTTTTCCGGATACTTGTCACCCTCGCCGACGTTCCGGTAAACCTCGACGTCGTCGACGCGGTAGACCAGGTCGCTCCCGGCCCACTCTACTGAGTAATTGTGGTATTCATCCAGCTCTACCTTGAGGTCGGTCCGCGCGGACATCCAGTCGCCCTTGTCGCACTCGCCAAGGCTCCGGATGGCACCAGTGGTGAACTGGTTGGTGCCGTGGTCACCATGGTGCTCGAAGATATCGATTTCCCCTGATCCCGTCAGGGGCCAGCAGACATGCTCGTGTTCTTCCTGCACCGGCGGTTCATCGTTGTCAGCACCGAGCAGCCACCAGGCCGGGAACATGCTTGCCTGGCCGTTGCCGGCAACTTTTAGCCGGGCGGTCCACTTACCCTTGATAAACTCCTGGCGATTCTTGGTCACGATACGACCGGCCACGTATTGGCTGTCCGGATGTTGCTTACCGTGTTTGTCCAAATTGCTGCAGGTCCGCTTTTCGCCCACGTTTACAATCTTGAGCTTTATCGACCCGTCACTGACCTCCCGGGTGTTGTACTCGTTGTTCGGGACATAACAGTGATATTCATCATTAACCCATATCATCTGGTCCTGCCAATTGTCGGCATCGAAGCTATCGAACTCATCAAAGAAGTCGATCTTCCAAGTGCCTGTTGCGCTTTTTTCCTCGCCAAGCGTCGCGCCGGAATATCCAGCTACCAGCAACGCAAGTGCATAGATGAGTGATGTTGGCCTCATAGTGACTCCAGATGGTAGTTTCGATAGTTACAGGTTTAACCACTTAAGCGCTTCACTATCATTAATATCACTGAGCGAGGGTTGAGCCGTACACCGAACAGCGGTGATTCCACGCAGCTCATCGATCCGATAGATTTCTGACACAGGGTGCCTGTATCACTCTACCCAGCCCTCACCCGCAAGTTCGCGCAGTATCACCGACCAGTGGTCCAGCCCCTCGTAAAAGGCCTTGATGGGCACGCGCTCGTTCAACCCATGCGCGTACATCTCGTCCGGATTCATAAATACGGCAGAAATCCCCCAGGTCGGTACGCCGGCGCTGCGAAAGTGCATGCCGTCGGTGCCACCGGATTCCATATAGCTGATCAGATCGAGACCGGGATAGCGTCGGTGCACTGCCTTGCCTACGGCGCTCAGAACGTCAGCGCGAAGTTCGGATATGGGGCTTTCGGTGGGCTCAGCCAGCAGCTTGAATTCGGCGTCGGGATTGCCAACCACCTCGCGCAACTCGGCTTCGATAGCCGCTACTGACACGCCGGGGAAAATCCGGCAGTTCACCGTGGCAGTGGCCGATTGGGGCAGTGCATTCTCCGCGTGACCCGCATTCAGCATGGTAACGACGCAGGTGGTGCGGGTGGTGCCGACGTAGGACGGTTCCTTGCGCAAGTGCTCAGCGGCATGCTCATCTTCGGGGTTATAGGCAAACTGCACCATGGCTTCGCCGAGCTCTCCGCCCATTTTTTCGCCTACCTGCTGAAAATACGACAGGGTCATCTCGCTCCACATGACCGGGAAGCGGTGCTCCTCCAGGGACTTGATGATTCGCGCAAGATCGTATATTGCGTTGTCGTCTCTTGGGCGACTGCTGTGCCCCCCGGGGTTGCGCACGGTAACCTCCCAGGTGGCATAGGTTTTCTCGGCGGCCTGAATGTTATAGCTCACGGCTCGGCCATCTGCGGTCAGATCCCCACCTCCCGCATCGGAGTTCAGCGCATACTCTGCCTCAGCGAGCTCCGGCATTTCGTAGGCCATCATGCGCGTGGTTGTCATACCGCTCTCTTCATCACCGGAAAAGGCCAGTATCAGATCTCGATTTGGCACGAACCCTTCTTTTTTCAGTCTGATAAGGGTGCCGGTCAACTGGGCTACTCCAAACTTGTTGTCGATGGAGCCCCGCGCATAGAAATTAACATCGTCCTGGGTAAGCTTGAACGGCGGTCGCTCCCAGTCCTTGTCCAGCGCTTCCACTACATCCATATGCCCAAGGAGCAGAATGGGTTTCTTGCCTGCGCTACCGTCGCCTCTATAGGTGGCGATCAGCGTCGCAAAATCATTTCTCGGGACGAGGCGAATATCCCCTGCCGCAAAACCCGCTGCGAGCAGTTCTTCAGCGAGATAGCGCGCTACCGCCTGCGTGTTTCCCTTGGTCTTCGATGTATCGACCTCGAGGATGCTGCGGTAAATCTCCAGGGTTTTCTGCGCGTGTTCGCTGCGAATATCGATGTCTGCAGCGCGGCTATCGGCAGCAGTAGCGGCAGCTGCCATACAGAGCAGTAAACTGCACAGGATACGGGTCATCGGGATACTCCTTGGTTGCTTATCAGTGCGCAAGTGTAGAGGGCTGGGCCGCGGCCGTCACGTAACTACATTGGTCCAGGGAAGATAGCTGAGTGGGACGTTGATCTTCAGGATAGTGATGTTAAAGGAGCTGTTCGTTCCTGAAGTTAGTTGGCGATGATCATAGGTTTGGAAGAGCCCCGGAGCGCATGACTGACAGTTATAACATTGCATAAGCGAAAGGGGTTGTTAGTCGAAGGTTACTTAAGTTGTTGAAAGATATATAATTTCTATTTCGCGATATCAAAATGCTTTTTTAATCGTAATTCGTCTTAAAACTACTAAAAAACATTAGATCTGTCGTCCTGAGACACAAAGCGGAGTCGGGAACGTCGTTTTAATTTCTGTATCGTCTAAAGCGCCACTGTTTATATCGTGAATTGCGATTAAAAACATGAATTCGGATAAACGCGTGCAAAGCGCGATCGGGCAGCAATAAGCGCGGTGCTATACTCATTTGCAAGTCGGAATTACCCTCGGTAAAAGCGCTAGTTGCGGCCGGGCCGACCTGCGGCATTTCCCGTTTTCCGGACGCGCGTAATGTGTGGCCGGGCAACAGGCATCGGGTATACGTCGCGTAAACGTCGCGTATAAAAGGGGGCCACAAATGAAGCGCCATTATTATATCAGTGATGATCTTGACGATCTCGAGACGATAGAAAATGATCTCGAGGCCGCCGGAGTCAGTACCCCACAGATTCATGTGCTGAGTGAAGACGGTGCGGGTGTCGAGAATCACCATCTGCACGAAGTCGAAGGTGTTCTAAAAAAAGATGTGGTGCATGGCACCGAAATTGGCGCCGTGTTCGGTGTCATCGGCGGCGTACTCGTGCTGGTAATTTTTTGGTTGTCAGGACTGACCGAAACATACACCTGGGTGCCGGCCATATTCCTCGCCGTCATCGTGCTGGGGTTCTGCACCTGGGAGGGAGGGCTGATCGGGATTCAGGAGCCCCACATGGACTTTCGTCGTTTCGGGGACGACCTGCGTGCGGGCAAACACATCTTGTTCGTAGACGTTCCAATCGAACAGGAGAGCGTCCTGGAATCTGTGGTAAGCAAGCACCCCAAGTTGACTTTGGCGGGCGAAGGCGCCGCCACGCCCTCGTGGGTCATTGGCGCACAGCGCACGTGGTCGCGCTTCATGCAAGCAGCGCCCTGAGCGCAGACCGGCCCTGCCGGGATGCCGGTCAGGACTGGCAATACAGCCGCAGCAGCAAGCCAGCGGTAGAACGACGATTGTCATCGTAACCGCCGCACTTTAGGGCTCGGGCAAGAAAGGAAGCAGGCCTATGCAGTTAGCAGTCGTGCTCGTCCTTCTGGTAGTCGGATCACTGCTTTTTCACTTCGTCAGTCCCTGGTGGTTTACGCCTATAGCCTCCAATTGGGGCAGTATCGATCTCACGATAGATATTACTTTTGTCATAACCGGCATCGTCTTTGTGGCGGTCAACCTGTTCCTGGCTTATGCAATTTACCGCTACCGCTACGACCCGCGCCGGCGCGCCCACTACGAGCCTGAAAACAAGAAACTGGAGAGTTGGCTCACCGGTATTACCGCCGTGGGGGTCGCCGCAATGCTGGCGCCGGGCTTGGTGGTATGGGCCGATTTCGTCGACCCACCGGAAGACGCTGACGTTATCGAGGCCGTCGGTCAACAGTGGCAGTGGAGCTTTCGCCTCCCGGGCGATGACGGCGTGCTCGGCACCACCGATGCGCGTTACATCAACCCCGGTAACCCCTTCGGCATGACGCCTACGGACGACAACGGGCTGGACGACGTACTGATCAGCGGTAACGAGGTGCACCTACCCATAGACCGTCCGGTGAAAGTGCTACTGCGTTCCAAGGACGTGCTGCACGACTTCGCCGTACCGCAGTTTCGCGTGAAGATGGACCTGGTGCCCGGACTGGTAAGCTCGCTGTGGTTCACACCCACCCGCACCGGCAGGTTTGACATCCTGTGTATGGAGCTGTGTGGGATCGCGCACTACACGATGCGCGGTCATGTGGTGGTGGACGAACAGGCCGACTTCGACAGTTGGCTGGGGGCACAATCCACCTGGGCCGATATGCAGGCCATCGCCAAAGGGGACGCACAAACAGGACACGGCCTGTACGCCGTGTGTGCCACCTGCCACGGGGCCTCCGGCGAGGGCAATCCGGCGATGAACGCGCCGCGCCTGGCGGGCCTGCCGAGTTGGTACATAGAACGCCAGATCGATTACTACCGTCGCGGAATTCGCGGCGCCCACGAGGAAGACACCTTCGGGCGGCAGATGGCCCCTATGGCCGCCACGCTGGCGGACGCGGCTGCGGTACGCCACGTCGGCGCCTTTATCGAAACCCTTGCACCCGCACCGGCACAGCAGACCGTGGACGGCGACCCCCGCCGCGGAAAGCACCTGTATGACACCTGCGGCGCCTGCCACGGCGGTCAGGCTCAGGGCAACGTGGCCCTCGGCGCACCGCGGCTGGCGGGCCAACAGGACTGGTACCTGAAACGGCAACTGCAGAATTTCCGCAAAGGGATTCGTGGTGCGCACCCCGCCGATGTCTATGGACACCAGATGGTGCTGATGGCGCGCAGCCTGCGGGAAAGCGCCGCGACAGATGATTTACTGGCCTACCTGAACACCCTGTGAGAGTGATTACGACGAGGCCGATTAAACGGTAACGAGGACAACGCATGGCACATGTCGCGATTGCAGACCAGAATGCGCATCTGCACGATCCGGACACGTTTATAACCCGGTATATCTGGAGCCAGGATCACAAGGTCATCGCCATTCAGTATGGAATCACGGCGATTTTTGTGGGCCTCATCGCCCTTGTCCTGTCCGGCCTGATGCGCCTGCAACTGGGTTTTCCCGACAGCTTCGATTTCATCACCCCCGGCGCCTACCTGCAGTTCGTCACCATGCATGGCATGATCATGGTGATCTACCTGCTCACCGCGCTGTTGCTCGGCGGCTTTGGGAATTATCTGATCCCGCTGATGCTCGGGGCCAGGGACATGGTGTTCCCCTACCTCAACATGCTCAGCTACTGGACCTACCTGTTATCGGTGATCGTGTTGCTGGCCAGCTTCTTCGTGCCGGGCGGGCCCACCGGAGCGGGCTGGACCTTATACCCGCCCCAAGCCATCCTCGCGGGTACTCCCGGTTATGACTGGGGCATCATCCTGATGCTGGTATCGCTGGCTATTTTTATCGTGGCGTTCACCATGGGCGGTCTCAACTACGTTACTACGGTATTACAGGCGCGTACGCGCGGCATGACCCTGATGCGCATGCCACTCACCATCTGGGGGATCTTCACGGCTACGGTATTGGGTCTGCTAGCCTTCCCGGCCCTGCTGGTCAGCGCCGTCATGATGATGCTCGATAAACTGCTGGGTACCAGCTTCTTCATGCCCGCGCTGGTGTCCCTGGGCGAGAACCTGGATTATACGGGTGGCAGCCCGGTACTGTTCCAGCACCTGTTCTGGTTCTTTGGTCACCCGGAAGTCTACATCGTTGCCCTGCCTGCCTTTGGCATGGTGTCTGACGTGATCGCCACCCACGCCCGCAAGAACATATTCGGTTACCGCATGATGGTGTGGGCCATCGTCGCCATCGGCGGCATGTCTTTCGTCGTATGGGCACATCACATGTACGTCAGCGGCATGAATCCGGCGTTCGGTTTCTTCTTCGCCACCACCACGTTGATAATCGCGGTGCCCACCGCGATCAAAGTTTATAACTGGGTACTTACCCTGTGGCGCGGCAACATACACCTGACCGTGCCGATGTTGTTCGCCATCGGTTTTATTTTCACCTTTACGCACGGTGGCCTGACCGGCCTGTTTCTGGGCAACGTGGTCATCGACCTGCCGCTGTCCGACACCTACTTCGTCGTTGCACATTTTCACATGGTGATGGGCGTGTCCCCGGTCCTGGTGCTGTTTGCTGCGATTTATCACTGGTTCCCGCTGGTGAGCGGACGCATGTTACACACGGGTCTGGGAAAGACGCATTTCTGGTTCACCTTCCTGGGCACTTACGCGATTTACCTGCCCATGCACTACCTCGGCTTCCTCGGCGTACCGCGTCGCTACTTCGCGATGGGCGACACCGGATTCATTCCCGAGTCCGCGCAGACGCTCAATGCGAGTATCACTGTATCGGCGCTGATCGTGGGCGTCAGCCAACTGCTCTTCCTGTACAACATCTTCATCACGCTGCGCTCAGGAGAAAAGGCCTCACACAATCCCTGGGGCGCGACCAGCCTGGAGTGGCAGGCGCCCGACCTGCCACCAAAGCACGGCAACTGGGGCGCCACCCTGCCCGTGGTGTACCGCTGGGCCTATGACTACAGCGTACCCGGCGAGGAAGAGGACTTTATCCCGCAAAACATTCCCCAGAGCGGCGTCGGGGCTAAACCAACGGAGGGTGCTTGACCATGAATCCGCTTGATATCCTGCGCCAGAAACCCTGGCTGCCCGGCACCGAATTGGCGACAGCATCCGGTAATATCGCTGACGCTGGCCGCACGGCACTGCGGTTTTTCATGGCGGTGGTCACGGTGTTGTTCTTCCTGTTTACCATCACCTTCCTGGCGCGTTCGCAGTACCCGGACTTCGAGGCTCTGGCCGGCCAGCCCTGGCAGCCCTTCAGCGATGCGTCCACGCTCTGGGTCAACACCGGCCTGCTGGTGCTTGGCAGTGTGGCGATGCAGGCGGCGGTGTACTGCTCCCGACGGGGGGGGGACCGCGGCGCGGTCCTATGGGCCACCGGAGGGGCGGTCTTTGCCGTCGCGTTTCTGGTGGCACAGCTGAACCTTTGGCAGCACCTGCGCATGATGGGCTTCTTCGCCAACACCAACCCGGCCAACAGCTATTTCTACCTGCTCACGGCGGTGCACGGCCTGCACCTTATGGGCGGGTTGATTGCACTGTGCAATGTGGCTGCGCGCTGCTGGTACGAGCAGGATCAGCAGCGATTTTTCGGGGCGCTTGCGCTGTGCGCCAGCTATTGGCACTTTCTGCTGCTGATCTGGGCAGGGTTATTTGCCCTGCTGACCAGCGAGGCAGAGACCATCAATAGCCTTGCAGCCCTGTGCGGATTCTGAGGGAGCATTCACGATGACTGAGGATACTCAACAGGAAGAGGCATTCGCTAACCCCGGCGTCGGCGGCATGGTGGCCGACTGGTCGGGCGACCGGGAAACCTTCAACCTGCCCTGGGGCAAGGTGATGATGTGGATCTTCCTACTCAGCGACACGTTCATCTTCAGCATCTTTCTCACGGGCTATATGAACGTGCGCATGTCGGCTACCGATTCCTGGCCCAATACCAGTGAAGTCTTCGCGCTGGAGATGTTCGGCGCGCCGCTGCCGCTGCTGCTTATCGCCATCATGACCTTCGCGCTGATTACCAGCAGCGGCACCATGGCGATGGCGGTGAATTTCGCCTACCGCGGCGACAAGCGTATGACGGCAATCCTGATGGCAGCGACCGCGCTGCTCGGCGCCTCCTTCGTGGGTATGCAGGTATTCGAGTGGTCGAAGCTGATTTTTCACGAGGGCGTGCGCCCCTGGGGCAACCCGATGGGTGCTTCACAATTCGGTTCGGTGTTCTTCATGGTGACCGGCTTTCACGGTTTGCACGTGTCCGCTGGGGTGATTTACCTGGCCATCGTTGCGCACAAAGTGGGGCGTGGTGACTACGAGGAGCGCGGCTACGATATCGTCGAGATTGCGGGTCTGTACTGGCACTTCGTGGATCTTGTGTGGGTCTTTATTTTTGCGCTGTTCTACCTTTGGTGAGGTGAGCCATGAGTGATTCCGCCGTCGGACAGCAACATCCAATCGGCATCTACCTGAAAGTCTGGCTACTGCTGTTCGTGCTCAGCGGGTTGTCGTATATGGTCGACTGGTTCCAGTTTCAGGGCCTCGTGCGCTGGTCGCTGATTCTCCTCTTCATGTCGCTCAAGGCCGGTCTTATCGTGGGAATTTTCATGCACCTGTCCTGGGAGCGTCTGGCATTGAAGTACGTGCTGCTCGTGCCGCCACTGGCAGTGGTGGTGTTGGTCACACTGATGTCGCTGGAAGCCGACTACACTTTCGATTCCCGGCTAGTTTTCTTCGACCGCTAGGGCCTCGCGGTGTCTAACAACCAGCCCAGGCTTATCCTGACCAGTGCGATGCTATCGCTGGCACTGGCTGTGTGGCTAGCAGTGGCGTGGATTAACCGGTCCGAACCAGCGCCTCTGATCCAGGGTGTGTTACTGCCCGATGCCAAACCGGTGGATGTGTTCCAGTTAACCGACCATCAGGGGCACACGTTTAGCAATGCCGACCTGCTGGGCGCGTGGCACCTGTTGTCCTACGGTTTCACGACCTGCCCGGACATTTGCCCCACCACCCTGTTCACCCTCGATGCGTTGGTTCAGCAGCTGACGGATGCCGGGCACGAACCGCCGCGCGTGCTTTTTTACACGGTGGATCACCGCCGCGACAGCGCCGCGGTACTGGCCGACTATGTGCCGTGGTTCAACCCGCAGTTCCTTGGCCTGACCCACGGCGACCACCCGGATAACCCACACCTGCCCTTCGAACACAGCCTTGGTATCGTGGCGCAAATCAGCCTGTCGCCCGCAGCGCTGAAGGATCCCACTGCCACCGACTATCAGGTCAGTCACGGCGTCAACCTGATATTATTGAATCCTGACGGCAAGCTGCAGGCTGTGTTCAAACCCGGGCTTGATGAGCACGGCAATCCGGTGTTCGATGCGCGTCAGCTCAGCCGCGACTACCTCGCTGTGCGCCAGCACACGCAGACTCCAACCCTGGTGGCCGCCGCGCTGTCGAACAGTTCGTTTCGATAATCCAACCTACCGATGGAAAAAACTTTTCCCGGGCGCACATGCGCTCACTAACGAGTTGAGCGTTCCTGCGGGACTGTTGCCGCAGTATCAGTAAGCGCTGCGGCGACTGGTTTTTCTCGCAATGTTATGGCGCCGCTGTGCCAGTCGCCGCGACTATCTCGTGCTGCAGCGCCGTGAGGCCCGCGACCCCCGCGTCAATTCTGTCGCCGGGCAGCAATGGGCCGACACCTGCCGGTGTGCCCGTGAAGATCAGGTCTCCAGAATGCAGCGCAAACAGTGATGACAGGATGCTAACTATTTCGGGTACGCTCCAGATCATGTCGCCGATATCAGCCCGCTGCCGCATCGTCCCGTTAACCTTGAGATAAATTTCACCGCTGCTTATATGCCCACAATCACTGACCGGGTGAATATCAGCTATCGGTGCAGAGTGATCAAATCCCTTCGCCGTGTCCCAGGGTCGGCCGGCTCGCTTGGCGTCGTTTTGCAGATCACGGCGTGTGAGATCATTGCCCACGGCGTAGCCATAGATATGGTCCAGTGCGCTTGCAGCGGTGATTGCCGCGCCTGAGCTGCCGATAGCGATTACCAACTCAACTTCGTGGTGCAGATTGCTGGTGGCTGTAGGATAGGGCACCGGTCGACCATTTGTTACGACGCTATCGGCGGGTTTGCTAAAGAAGAACGGTGGATCGCGCTCCGGGTCGTTGCCCATCTCCCGGGCGTGCTCGGCGTAGTTGCGGCCCACGCAGAAAATACGCCGGACGGGAAAGAGGCCATGATCGCCGGCCACCGTAACAGCCGCTGGCGGGTATGGCTCGACAACGAATGAGGGAGATGTACTGGATGCCAAGGTACTGTCCTTTTAGTTTGCGAGTCGCTTGTAGTTCATGCTTTTAGCAAGCGGCCTTTGTACAGAATACTGAGTGAATTCGCTACACAAATGAAGACGGTCATGTCGCAGCTCGAGAAATCCGTAGCACTGTGTGGCTGGCAGCAGCACTGCTGCGACTCCGTTAGTGCGCGCTAGCTCATTCCAGCGATCGAACTGTCGGCCTCGAGCGGGTATTTCCTAGCCTCTGGAGTCTTGGGCAAGCCCGGCATGCGCACGATGTTGTCGGTGAGGACGACCAAAAAGCCCGCCCCGCGGTTTACTTGCAAGCCACGAACCGTACCCTCGAAGTCTCTGGGTCGGCCGCGCAGTGTCGGATCGTCAGAGAGGGAACTGGGGGCCTTGGCAATACAAATCGGCAGTTCAGCGAGGCCCAGTGACGCGACCAGCTTCAGGTCCCGTTCTGCCTCTTTGCTAAAGGCTACGCTGCTGGCGCCATACATCTCCGCAGCAACGCTGCGTGTTTTCTCCACAATCGGTGTTTCGAGCGTATACAGCGGAACGAAGCTGTCGCTTTTGCCGATCATAGCGATAACCATTTCCGCCAGTTCAATAGCGCCAGCCCCGCCCTCCGCATAATGCTTTGAGCTTGCCACATGGATCGATTTGCGCCGGCAATGCTCTGCAACAGCCTCTATTTCTTCTTCTGTATCGGTACTGAATTCATTGATCGCGAT
>JBLIIW010000031.1:0-27154 GCA_047635315.1 Halieaceae bacterium
ACGCAAGACCTACGACCTCGAGGTCTGGTTGCCGGGACAGGGCAAGTACCGCGAGATTTCCTCCTGTAGTAGCTTCGGGGACTATCAGGCGCGCCGCATGCAAGCGCGCTGGCGCAACCCGGAGAGCGGTAGGCCCGAGCTGCTGCACACCCTGAATGGTTCTGCCCTCGCGGTCGGGCGCACCTTGGTTGCCGTTATGGAGAATTACCAGCGCGCCGACGGCAGCATAGCTGTTCCAGAAGTGCTGCAGCCCTATATGGGCGGGCAGACGGAGATTCATAGTGCCTGAGGGCCCAATCCCATTGGAATACCTGCCCATCAATCTGCGCCTGCGCGAGCAGCCTGTGGTGCTCATTGGCGCCGGAGTCGTCGCGGCGAGGAAGGCGCGTTTTCTTCTCGGTGCCGGCGCTGTACTTAAAGTAGTCGCCCCGCAGCAGGATTCCGCCTTTGCGGCACTGGCCGCTACTCACGCGCTCGACTGGCGGCCCCGTCTGTACCAACCGGGTGACCTGGCAGGAGCCGTACTGGTGATTGCGGCGACGCCTGAGCGCGCCGTCAACGAAGCCGTATATCGCGAGGCCAGCGAGCGCGGTATCCCGGTTAACGTGGTTGACTCGCCGGATCTGTGCAGCTTTATCTTTCCGGCTATTGTCGACCGCTCGCCGCTTACCGTCGCTATCAGTAGCGGCGGCGCAAGCCCGGTGCTGGCGCGCTCGGTGCGCAGCCGTATCGAGGCCATGCTCCCGGCTGCGACGGCTGAGATCGCGCGCTTCTGTCGTTTGCATCGGGAGCGGGTGCGCGCGGCGGCGAACAGTGAAGCGGAGCGCCGGCGTCTCTGGGAGGAGATTGTTGAGGGGCCGATTGCGCAGATGATTCTCGCCAATCGCTGGCAGGCGGCGGAGCAGGCACTCGCCGAACTTCTCAGCAATCACCGCTCGCCGACCGTCGGCGAGGTTTACCTGATCGGCGCCGGGCCGGGTGATCCGGAGCTGATGACCTTCAAGGCCCTGCGCCTGCTGCAACGCGCCGATGTGGTGCTCCACGATCGGCTGGTGAATCCCCAGATAATCAGCATGGCGCGCCGCGATGCGGAGAAACGCTACGTAGGCAAGCAGCGCGCGGAGCATGCGATGCCCCAGGAAACCATCAACCAGACCCTCGTGGCTCTGGCCCGGGAGGGTAAATATGTGGCGCGGCTCAAGGGCGGCGACCCGTTCGTGTTTGGCCGCGGGGGGGAAGAGATTGAGGAGCTCGCCCGGGAGGGGATCCCTTTCCAGGTGGTTCCCGGTATCACGGCGGGTAACGCCGCCGCCTGCTATGCGGGGATACCGCTGACGCACCGCGATTATGCGCAGTCCGTGCGTTTTGTGACCGGCCACACCAAGGATGGCCGCCTGGCGCATCGCTGGGCGGATTTCCTCAATGAAACGGAAACCGTTGTTTTCTATATGGGCCTGGTGGGTCTGCCGATAATCTGCGCTGAGCTGATTGGCCACGGGCGTGATCCACAAACGCCCATCGCGTTGATTGAGCGGGCTACCTTGCCGGAGCAGCGCCTGATCAGCGGGACCCTCGAGAGTATGCCCGCGCTGGTCAAAAGCGCCCGACCGCAGCCACCGACCCTGATTATTGTCGGCAATGTAGTACGACTCGCCACACAGCTGCGCTGGTATGGCAGTGGCTGAGCCGCAAAAGCGCCGGGTTGCCACCACCGGTGCCCAGGCAGCAGGTGCGCTATTGCATGCCGTGAGGGCAGCCCTGCGGGACTGGCGTTCGGTACTGATATATATTGCCGTTGCGCTGGCGCTGCAGCACTGGGTTCCCGCACGCCTGGAGCTTGCTCCAGCGACTGACATTCAGAATGATGCGCCTGCCTGGGTGCTCTCGGAACGTATGCGTGTGAACAGCGACACGTCTTCTGTACGCTGGCAGGGAGTGGGGGCTGGCCCTCACACGGCCTCCCGCTTGCTCCAGGCACTGCCCAATGCAGAGTTCCTGGGCATACGTGCCTGCGCCGCAGAGGACTCATCGGGCGAGCGCAAGGGCATCTACCTGGCATCCATACGCAATGGTGCTCTGGACTTCAACCGCCAATATTTTCTGCGCGGTGTCATCAGCGCAGTCGGGGAAGAGTGTGTGGAGGATGCCGTACCCCGGCGGCGGGGTGACGGGGATGCAGTACTACAGATCCAGCTCGCCGACAGCTCGCAGGCCATCGCGCTATCGTCACTGTCGGTGACCCCCCTGTTTGAAAACCCCCTGTGGCGCTGGCTGCGCTACATAATGCTGGCATGCGGCCTTGTACTGCTCGCACAGCGCTTTGCGCCTTACCTGCAGGCACGCCCGATGCTCCTGGCCATAAGCGGTCTTGTGATAGTCGCCGGTATTCTTTTTGGCTGCTGCGTCAGCGTTTCACAAAAAGCGGATATCTACGTCTTGCTGACTGGAGGGCGTTCACTGGCAGCCCCGGAAGGGGTGGATATGCTGCTGCGCCAGTTGTTCCCCGTGCCAGGCACATCCGTTTTCACGATCCTACACGCGCTGTTGTTCGCGGCGGCAACGCTGTGCCTGGGTTGGGTAAAACCCTGGGCGGCCCTGGACTTGCTGCTGCTTGCGCTTAGCTCAGAGGCCCTGCAGATATTTGTCCCGGGCCGGGGCCCGGGTCTTGCCGATGCACTCGTCGACGCCAGCGGCGTGGTAGCCGCTGTGTTACTGCTTTTTCTCGCGCGGCGCGCGCAGCGCGTAGGCCTGCTCTTTCAATAACAAGGTATCTACGAGGATCTTTCCCGCCTCCGAGAGCAGTACATCATCTGGATTGTCTTCCTCCTCGGGTGTATCAAGCGGGTCGCCGCTATCAACATCCACGGCCGCCGAACTCTCTTCCAGTTCGCCGAGCGCCGTTGTTTCCTCGCTAACATCCACGCCTTCGTCTTCGTCCTCGTTCAGCTCATCAAAGGATGCCAGCTCAGGCAATTCCAAAGCCTTGCGGCGGCGGTTCTCAATCGCCAACGCCCTGAATTCGCGCTCCTTGCGCTCCGCACGGCGCACCGCCTCGTTAAGGGAGACGCTATTCAATGCGCGATTTTCCGCAGCCACCGCGAGTTGGTCCTGCAGGTAGATGAACTCGGGGTTGTTGCTACTGCGCGCCTCGAAAATCTCTGCGAGTCGGGGCACCAGAGCCTCATCGTTACTGTAGCGGCGATGACGAACGGGGTTGATCTGATCCCAGTCAAGGGCATGCTCCAGTGCCGACTCACCAATCTCCTCAGGATCGTAAAGCGAGGGGAACACGATGTTGGGCACGACGCCACGGTGCTGTGTGCTGTCCCCGGAGATACGGTAAAACTTGCTTTCGGTAATCTTTAGCTGTCCCTCGGTTAAGGGCACCATGGTCTGCACGGTGCCCTTGCCATAGGAGCGGTCACCGACCACCAGGCCGCGATCGTAATCCTGTATAGCGCCGGCAAATATTTCTGAAGCAGAAGCACTCAGGCGGTTGATCAGCACCATGATCGGACCATCGTAATAGCTGCTGCGAAGGCGCTTACCATCGCGCCACACACGCCGCGATGAATGGCGGATCTGCACCGTGGGACCGTACTCGATAAACAGTCCTGTGAGTTCGTTGGCTTCCTGCAGGGATCCTCCGCCATTGTTTCTCAGATCGATAATGATCCCCTCGACCCCCTCGTCCTGTAGCTCAGCCAGAAGACGCCGTACATCCCGCGTGGTACTTTTGTAATCTTCGTCGCCCCGGCGCGCGGCCTCGAAATCGATGTAGAAGGCCGGGATATCGATAACGCCAAGTTTGGTCGCTTCGCCGTCCCCATGCTCCACGTTAAGCACCCGCTGCTGCGCCGACTGCTCTTCGAGCTTGACCTTGTTGCGAACAATCTTCACGACCTTGCGCTCGGCATTTGCACCGGCCTTTGCGGGCAACACCTGTAAACGCACGGTCGAACCCTTCGGACCGCGGATCAATTCAACTACCTCATCAAGCCGCCAGCCGATGACGTCCTCGAAGGCACCTTCCTCGTCCTGGCCCACGGCCACAATTCGGTCAGAGGGCTGCAATTCGCCCTGCTTGTCCGCGGGGCCAGCGGGTACCAGCCGGGCCACACGAGTGAATTCATCCTCCAGCTGTAACACTGCGCCGATTCCCTCGAGGGACAGCCGCATATTGATATTGAAGTTCTCGGAACGTCGCGGCGACAGGTAATTAGTGTGCGGATCGTAGAGCTCCGTAAGCGCATTCGCATAAATCTGGAACGCATCCTGAGACTTGTACTGTTGCACACGACCCAATTGATTCTGGTAGCGTTTACCAAGAGTGGATGCTATCTCGCTCTGCTCTTTGTCGGCGAGCCGGAGATTCAGCACTTGATTCTTGAGCTGCAGACGCCAGCGCTCGTCCAGGGTGCTCTCGCTGTCGGCCCAGTCCTGCTCTTCAATGTCCACCTGGTAACGTTCGTCCAGGCTGAAGTCCATGGTTTCAACCAACGCAGGCAGGTCATTGACGATTCGCTCCAGACGTTTGATCAGCTTCGCATGAAACAGGTTAAATATATCGAAGCCCGCATCCAGGCGGCCCTTGGGCAGCTCATCGTCCATGCGGTTTCGGTACTTCTCAAAGCCCGCGATCTCGGCTGCGGTAAAAAACATCTTGCCGCCGTCGAGACTCTCCAGATAATTGTCGAGATGGGCTGAAGACATCTCATCGTCGTACTTGAGCTTGGCGTAATGACGTTGTTCAAGTTGCTCGAGGATTTCCACAGCGGTGTCTTGTTGCTCCGCGGTAGCACTTATCAGTGCCTGGCTGCCGTTGGCCAGTAGCGTCAGGCCGACGAGCAGGAACAAAGGCGCGCTGCAATAGCGGGCGAGAACGGTCATGGGTTTGCGCACATTCGATGCCTTCATGTTGGTATTTTCGTCCGAGTGTAGCGTGATGGCCGCGTTCGTCAAAGCCTGGCCCTTGCAATCGTTTATTGGCTTATTCAATTGAGAAGGTCGCGTAAATACTGGCGCTATAGCTTATCTCACCCACGCTGTAGCTTTCGCCCGCACTGTCCATATCCGCGGCCATCATCATCCGTTCCCTAGCCATGGGGCGCGGTTCCGCGGCCATCTGGCTCTGTACGGTCATAACCACACCCAACTCTGCCCCCAGCGCAGTAGCCAGTACCGCAGCCCGCTCGCGCGCATTGACCGCGGCGTTTGCCAGCACAATACGATGCACGGACTCGGGGTCCTGCAGCCCGAGCTTCGGTGGGTTGACGCGATTAACGCCGGTGGCGGTGAGCGCCTCTAGAATGCCACCGAGTTGCTCCAAGTCCAAAACCCTGACGTCGATACTCCGCGATACCCGGTACCCGGTGAGATGCTGCTTTTTTTCTTCCTTCACCCAGCGGTACTGCGGCGCCAGCATCAACCCGGTGCTGTCGACGTCGGCGTCATCGACACCGGCGTGCTGCAGCGCGCGGAGGGCCTCACGGGTGACCTCGTCGGCCCGGCGTCGCGCCACCGTTGCGTCGATATCGTCAGTCACTACTTCCATGTGCACATTCGCCATGTCGGGGCTGATGCGCATTTTGGCTTCACCGGTAACGCTGATACTGCGAGGCTCAGCGGGGGCAGGTTCAGCCTTAACAAGCAGGGGCGCGCTGAACAGGCAGATTGCGACCAGAGGCAGGAGCAGGGTGTTTGCTTTCAGGCGTTCCATTGCGGGCATAGGTGTTTTCTCTCAGTGTAGAGGATCAGTTGTTATAGACAGGCAGGGAGCGCTCAGGTTCCTCTGCGTTAAACAGCAGGCGCGCGGCATCTTCTGAGCAGTCAAGCCCCGCGTCTCTGTTGTAAAAATCATTGAGCGAAGGCTCGCGCTTGGACACGACGGCGCTCGCGCCGACATAATGGCTGTATCTGGCCGAAGGCTAAAAAGGGGAAAGCATTGTCTACGCTGTTGATGTGTCACGCTGAAGTGATGCTGTGTATGGATGGGGAGCGCCGGGAGATACGCGATGGCGCGCTGTTTGCCCGCGATGGGGTCATAGAGCAGGTTGGGACTAGCAGCGATCTGCCCCAGTCGGCGGATCGCGTCATCGAGTTGCGCGGCCAGGTGCTGATGCCCGGCCTGGTCAACACCCACCACCACCTCTACCAGAATCTCACGCGCCTCATGCCTGCAGCGCAGAATGCACCGCTGTTTGGCTGGCTGCAGGCCCTCTATCCGGTCTGGGCGCTGCTGACCCCCGAGGCCTTTGCGGTTTCGGCACAGATTGGGCTGGCGGAATTACTGCTCTCCGGGTGCACGACCAGCTCAGACCACCAGTACATTTTTCCCAACGGCAGTCGCCTTGATGACACCATCGCGGGAGCCCGCGAGACTGGAATCCGCTTTCATGCGCTGCGCGGCAGCATGAGTGTGGGGGTATCGCAGGGCGGTCTCCCCCCGGACAGTCTGGTGGAGTCCGAGGAATCCATCCTCGCGGACAGCGAGCGTCTTATTAGCCGCTTTCACGACCCGGCGCCTGCCTCGCGCCTGCAGGTGGCACTGGCTCCATGCTCGCCTTTTTCCGTCAGTCCGGCGCTGATGCGTGACTCTGCGGTGCTGGCAAGGCAGCACGGTGTACGCCTGCATACGCATCTTGCTGAGAACGTCGAGGATGTTCGCTATAGCCGCGAACGCTTCAACATGACGCCGGGTGAATACGCCGAGGATCTCGGTTGGATCGGTGATGACGTATGGCATGCGCACTGTGTACAACTTGAACCGGCCGATATCGAGCGCTTTGCCCGCAGCGGAACCGCCGTGGCTCACTGTCCCTGTTCCAACATGCGCCTTGCCTCGGGCATAGCGCCGGTCATGGATATGCTGCGCGCCGGTGTGCCGGTGGGCCTCGGTGTTGACGGAGCCTCCTCCAACGACAGCGGGCACCTGCTTGCTGAGGCGCGGCAGGCAATGCTGCTGCAACGCCTGCGGGAGGGCGCTGATGGCTGCACCGTACGGCAGATGCTCGAGGTGGCAACCCGCGGTGGTGCCCGTGCCCTGGGTCGCCAGGAGCACCTGGGCCAGCTGGCACGAGGATTTCAGGCAGACTGCGCGAGCTTCAGGGTTGATGACCTCTGGCATGCGGGTGCCGTGCACGACCCGGTTGCGAGCCTGTTGTTGTGCTACAGCAGCGTTGCCGCCTACACGGTGGTCGCCGGAGAGGTTCTGGTTGCCAACGGGGAGCTGACGCAGCTCGATCTGGAACCGCTGTTGCGGCGCCATCACGATTTGGCCCGCAGCCTGGCACGCGGCGAGCGGCTCTGAGGAGCCGCCACAGGCGCCCCAGCGAGCGGGGTTACGCCCGTTGATGAACGGTCGGGACTAGCCCGCAGGAGCGCCCGCGGCCACCCACTGCCCCAACACGGCGCGTTCCTCGGGCGTGATGTTGGTTTTGTTCATGAGCGGCATGTCCTGGCTGTCGACGCTACGGGCCTTGATCCGTGGAGCCCATTGCACCATCTGCTGAACCGTATCGAGCATGACGCCCCCGGGGGCGACGCTGAACAGCTCATCCGTAGGCTGCGCGGCGTGACAGCTGGTGCAGTGCGTACGGATAATGTTGTGCGCGCGGGGGGCAAGCTCGATGGTCGCCAGAGGGCGTATGTCCACCGCAGGCCTGGGGGCAATCCACACGGCCAGCACAGCCGTCGCTGCAGCCGCCGCCGCGAGTATCGCCGGCCGCTTGATGTTGAAGTGGCGCAGAATGAAATACTGTCGGGACAGGGCGGTTACCAGCACAATAACCAGCAACACCAGCCAGTTCAGCTCATGGCCATAGGTCATCGGGTAGTGGTTGCTGATCATGATGAACAGCAGGGGCAGTGTCAGGTAAGTGTTGTGAGTGGAGCGCAGCTTGGCCCGCGCGCCCCAGGCCGGGTCCGGCACCGCGCCACTTTCCAGGGCAGCAACCAGCAATCGTTGACCCGGCATGATCACCCTGAAGACATTGGCGACCATGATCGTGCCGATGATCGCGCCAAAATGGATATAGGCGCCACGGCCGCTAAACAACTGCGTCAACCCCCAGGCCAAAACACCACCCAGAAGCAACAGCAGCAGGGCCAGCACCCGACTGTTTTTCGCCAATGGACTCATGCACAGCCCCGTATAGGCTATCCAGCTGCCCGTCAGGAACGCCACCCCGAGGCCGATCGCCTGCCATTGGCTCAACTCGGCCACCCGTTGGTCGATCAGATAGCTCTCGGCGCCGAAATAGTAAATGACGATCAGCAGCACCATACCCGTGAGCCAGGTGCTGTACGCCTCCCACTTGAACCAGTGCAGATGGCTGGGCATGGTTTCCGGCGCGCCGGCGTACTTGGCCACCTCGTAGATGCCGCCCCCGTGGATCGCCCACAGATCACCCTTAATGCCCTTGTCTTTTTTCCATCGGGGCGGCTCTTCCAGGCTGTTATCGAGCCAGATAAAATAGAAGGACGCGCCGATCCAGGCGATGCCGGTGATCATGTGTAGCCACCGGAAGATCAGGCTGATCCAGTCGACTAGGTAGGTTTCCATTGGATAAGCGCTCCTGATTTGCGCGTAACTATAGCGAAACCTGATGGTCGCGCTGATACCGACAATCACCCATGATCCAAGTTTCGCGCACCGCGCGATCATCCGCGAGGGTGGACAGCACAAACAGCGTCTCACTCAGGGATGCACAGGAACGTAGGCGGGAGGCCAGAAGAGGCGTAGGGGCGAGATCCAGGACCAGAAAATCGGCCTCTTTCCCGGGTACGAAATTGCCGATCCGATCGTCCAGGTCGAGCGCCCGCGCACCGCCGAGGGTCGCCATATAGAAACTCTTGAAGGGTGACAGGGAATAGCCCTGCAGCTGCTGTACCTTGTAGGCCTCATCCATGGTGCGCAGGAGGGAGAAGCTGGTGCCGGCGCCGATGTCGGTTCCCAGACCTACGGCCACACCGGCCCGCTCTGCGCGTTCCAGGGGAAACAGCCCGGATCCGAGGAACAGGTTCGAGGTCGGGCAGAAGGCAACATTCGATTGGGTGTCGCCCATGCGCTGCCATTCTGCATCGCTCAGGTGAATACAGTGTGCAAACACACTGCGTCGCCCCAGCAAGCCCGCTGCGTCGTAGCTGTGCAGGTAGTGGTCAAGTTGCGGAAACAGCGCTTCGACCCAGGCGACCTCGTTGAGGTTTTCAGACAGGTGCGTGTGCAGGTAGACGTCCGGATGTTCACGCAGCAGCTGCCCTGCCATGGCCAGTTGCTCGGGCGAAGAAGTCGGTGCAAAACGCGGTGTTACCGCATAGCGTTGCCGGCCCCGCCCGTGCCAGCGCTTGATGAGCTCTTTGCTGTCTACATAAGCTGATTCCGGGGTATCGCTGAGATAGCTGGGGGCATTGCGATCCATCATCACCTTGCCGGCGATCATGCGCATGTCCAGCGCTTCAGCGGCTTCAAAGAACGCGTCAACGGACTGTGGGTGCACCGTACCGAAAACCAGGGCAGTGGTTGTACCGTTGCGCAGGAGCTCCGTGAGAAATCGTTGTGCAACACCCGCCGCATAAGCCTTATCGGCAAAAAGTGCTTCCGTGGGGAATACGTACTTCTCCAGCCATTCGAGCAGTTGCTCGCCGTGGGCGCCGATGATATCCATCTGCGGGTAGTGGATATGCGTGTCGATCATCCCCGGCATCAGCAGGGCATTCTTATGCTCGATCAGGGTAGTTGTGGCGGGCTCGGCTGCCAGCACGGATGCGGCGCTGCCAGCCGCCGCGATATGTCCTTCGGCGACAACCAGTGCGCCATCGTGAAAGTATTCCCATGCCTCCTCACCGCTCTTGCCGGGGTCCTCAAGAAAGTGCAGAAGCGCGCCGCGATGTGCGCTGCGACTCATGTTTCGAGGACCAACTGCAGGGGCTCTACGAGATCCTGTTCATCGCAGTTATCGCCAGGGCCAACACGGTCCACCACGACAAAATCTGCGGGAGCCCCCAGGGCCAGCAGAAAGTGGTGCCAAACACCGCGGCGGTAACTGATGCTCTGCCCGGGCAACGCCATAAAGCCGCGAATGACGGATTCATCGAGTTCGCCGGGAGGCGCGACCACTACCGCATAGGGCAGACCGCTGGTGTTGATAAAGGCCTGGCTACCCAGCGGGTGTCGTTCCATCTTGCGCAGCACAAAGGCGCCATCGATGGGCTGCGCGCGGAACATACTGAGCGTCGCCTTGCCGTCGCCCTCACTACAGTCCACTGTCGCGAGGGCGTGGTGCCGCTGCGTAAGCCCGTCATTGATCGGGTACTGCTCGCAGTCAGTTTGCGTGTCGATGACCTCGCCAAAGGCGGCAAAGCTCTCAGCGTTCAGGGCGCTCAGGGTCAGGTGTCGCATTGTTCTAGCTGCCGCGGTAGGTGGAATAGCCAAAGGGCGAGAGGAGCAGGGGGATATGGTAGTGCTCGCCACCCGCGCTCAGGCGAAAAACCACATCGACGTAGGGGTAGAATTCGGGCTCCCCGAGGTCCGCAAAATAGCCCTCGAGGGCAAAATGCATGCGGTAGATTCCGGCACCGAGTAGCGTTCCCTCTGCGAGCAGGTTGCCTACGCGGCCGTCCTCGTTCGTGGTGCCGCTGCCCATGTTTTCCCAGCTCGCGTCTCTGTCATCCCCCAGACGCCGAAAAAGCGTCAGTGCGACGCCACCGGCCGGTTTGCCCTTCGCCGTATCCAATATGTGGGTCGTGATCTGACTCATAGCATCTTCTCCAGGCGCAGCTGCAGGATCTTGCGCTGTTCTTCAGCGGCCACCTGCAGCTCTTTATGACGATCGTTATGCAGGCGCTGCTCAAGCAACTCGCACATTTCAAGGGCGTTCTTGTTGCTGGCACAGACAATAAATATGAACCCGAAACGCTCTTCATAAACACGGTTGCCTTCACAGAGGCGTCCGATCACGGCATCATCGGCCTCGGCCAGCGAGGACTGTTCGCTGGCGGCGAGACCGCCGCTGGCGGCGTATTTCTCTTTAAGGGAGCTGATATCCCCGATTTTTGGATGTCCCTCAAAGGCCTGCAGATAATCGTCCTCAGCGAGCTCAGCCCACAGGCGGTCTGCCGCAGCGAAGAGCGACTGTGCCTCCTTAAATGGCCTTGCCCCCAGCATCGCGCTGACCCAGCGTTCACTAACACAGCACAGGGCGAGCGCCTCCGCCGCGCGCCGCTCATCCAGGGCGTTAAAAGCACTCAGGCTCACTGCTCCCAGTCCGCCACACCTAATACGCGCAGGCGACTGACGCCGCCGTCCGGATAAATGTTGAGACGCACATGAGAAAAGCGTTGGCTCGAATCGGAGATCACTTCCCGCGTGAAAGTGTGCTCCCGATCCGGACACAGGCGATGCTTGCTAACAATAGGCTGCCATTGCGTGTCCTCGTCGGGCACATGGACCTCCGGCTGGTAGCAGCCATCAATGCTGAAGCGATCCGGGTAGTTACCGCGCAGATGCGCCGTGTCGACAACTATCTTACGCACACAGCCGGTCTTGCCGAGCTTGAGAATGGCCCAATCGTTGTTCTCGTCGCGCCGCCGCCGGGTTTCCCAACCGTCACCCATATTGACGCCGCGCCCGGGCATTACGAGGTTGTCCGTCGAGCTGAAGAACTGGTCCGACGCCGCTACGCCGCGACCGCCAAGCGCCGCCGAGGCAAGATCAACCAACTCGCCCTCTACATAATTGTCGGCATCGGGTATCACTTCGCCAAAGGCGCGGAAACGGGCCACGCCGCCGTCCGGGAATATGTTCAGGCGCAGGTGAGTCCAGCGCTGTTTATTGCTGCAGGCGATAAGGTTTTGCTCATCGGGCAGCACGTCGGTTGGTGGGATTATCTCGGTCCAGTGCGTGGTGGGCGCGGGGTCGAGGGGGACATGCGCGGCCTCCACGGAGACATTCAGCGGCGCATTGCCGCGAAAGTGATGCGTGTCCACGTCGACGCCATGTATGCGCCCGGCATAGCCCAGGCGCAGGGTGCACCAGTCATGGTTCACCCCACTGGGGCGGAACTGGCGACCGAAGCCGCGCCTGGACTCCCAGCCATCCATCCACTGCCCCCTATCGGTGAAGTGGCCTTCCCGAAAAATGCCCCGCCCGGGCTTTACCAGGTTGTCGCAGCTGGCAAACCACTGGTCACTGCAGTCGATGGCACGGCCACCGAGTCGCTCCGCGAGCAGGTTCAGGTAACAGAACTGAAAGTCATCGATCGCGTGCCGGTCAAATTCATCGTTCATAAGTCATCTGTTTTGTGTTCTTCCATTACGCCCTGTTCAACAGGGTCCTGAAGTTGTAAGACACCCGTATCAGGAGCCTCCCTGGGGGCCTCCGCTGAGTGCGCAGCGCCCGGCTGAGTCGAGGTCCTTGGCGCGCGGAGTACGCTATTGTCGGCAAGTTTCGCCTGCAATGTCTTCCAGCCTGGACCGGCGATACGGTCCCGATCACCGTGGCGCGCATGATAGTGGCCAATCAGTTGTGCGGCTACCGACACGGCGATCTCCGCTGGTCGTTTGCCGGGCACCGCATCCAGTCCGATCGGACAATGCACCGTGTCGATGGCCTCAGCATCATAGCCCCGATGCTCAAGGCGCAGGCGAAAGCGCCGCCATTTACTGGGCGAGCCAATCACCCCGAGGTAGGCGGCATCTTTGCGGCGCAAGGCCGCCTCCAAGAGCGCGTAGTCCAGCGGGTGCTGATGAGTCATGATCAGGTAATAACTGTTCTCCGGCGCGGCTTTTACAATGTCCAGGGGATCGGCGAGGCAGTGCTGAGTAACACCGACCGGCAGTGTTCGGGGAAACTCCTCGCGCCGCGTATCAACCCAGTGTAATTGCAGGGGCAGGGCGGCCAGCACCGGCGCGAGGGCGCGACCGACGTGCCCGGCGCCAAACAGATACACTCGTTCATGGGCTGGCACAAAACTCTCAAGAAGTAGACTGGTGCTGCCCCCGCAGCATTGCCCCAGCTTTTCGCCCAGCGGGAAGTTCTCGACTCGCTGCCCGGGCGTGCCGGTGCGAAGCAGTTCTCTGGCGCTTTCCAGCGCGGCAAACTCCAACTGGCCGCCGCCGATGGTCCCCGCGAAGCCCGACGGACTGACGACCATCTTGGTACCTGATCCCCGTGGAGTGGAGCCCTGCGCGCCGAGGATTGTCACGATGACGTAGGCTTCTGCACGCGTTTCACAGTCGCGCACCCAGTCAGTCCAGTGGCCCGTGGAGTTCATTTCATCGATTCTCCCGGCGCAGCGCCTCGCAGGCCATGAGCACCCGTTCCGGCGTCGCCGGCGTGTCCAGCGCCGGATTAACCTTATAGTCCGCAAGACTGGCCACGGCGTCACGCAGGGCCGACCACACGGAAATGGCCAACATCAGTGGCGGTTCCCCAACGGCCTTGGACCTGAAGATCGTGGCCTCGGCATTGGGGCTGTCGGGGAGCAGTTCGACGTTGAAAACTTCCGGGGTATCGCCAACGGCGGGGATCTTGTAAGTGGCCGGACCCGTGGTGAGCAGACGTCCGCGCTCGTCCCAGGACAGTTCCTCGCTGGTCAGCCAGCCCATACCCTGTATGAAACCCCCTTCAATCTGTCCGATGTCGATCGCCGGGTTCAGGGAGTTACCCACGTCGTGGCAGATATCGACGCGTGTCACCCGATACTCGCCCGTCAGCGTATCGACCAGGACTTCCGATACGGCCGCGCCATTCGCGTAATAGAAAAACGGCCGACCGCTAGCCGATTCCCGGTCGTAGTGAATCTTGGGCGTGCGGTAAAAACCCGTCGCTGAAAGCGGCACGCGGTGGTGGTAGGCGATGTTTACAAACTCCGCAAAGCTGAACTTCTGGTCGCCGACTTCCACCGTATTGTTGTAAAAACGCACGGCCTCTTCCTCAACGGCAAAGTGCTCCGCAGCGAACGCGGTCAGGCGCTCGCGGATCGTGCGCGCGGCGGCAAGTGCCGCCATGCCGTTGATGTCGCTGCTGCTGGATGCCGCGGTCGGTGAGGTATTGGGAACCTTGTCCGTGCGTGTGGAGGTGCAGCGGATGCATTCCAGATCCACCTGCAACTCCGCTGCGACTATCTGGGCTACCTTGGTATACAGGCCCTGGCCCATCTCCGTGCCACCGTGGTTAAGCTGGATACTCCCATCCGTATAAACGTGCAGCAGAGCGCCTGCCTGGTTCAGGTGCTGCACAGTAAAAGAAATACCGAACTTCACCGGTGTGAGGGCCAAGCCCCGGCGCAGTACCGGACTGCTGTGGTTGTAGCGGGCTATGGACTCGCGCCGCGCGCGGTAAGACGAGGTCTTTTCGAGCCGTTCGATGATTTGCGGAAGGACTTCCTGCTCAACTGTCTGTCCATAGTGGGTGACGTTGCGATTGCCCGCATGCCGATAGAGATTGTGTTTACGCACGTCAAGGGGATCCTGCCCGGTCGCGCGGGCGATGCCGTCCATGATGTCCTCGATGGCGACCATACCCTGCGGCCCACCGAATCCACGAAAAGCGGTATTGGAAACCGTGTGTGTTTTTACGCGATGCCCGGCCACCGCGACCGCCGGTACATAGTAGGCATTGTCGCTGTGGAACATGGCGCGGTCGACGATCGCATCGGAGAGGTCCGGGGACATTCCGCAGCCGCCGGCGAGCATTAAATCCAGGCCCAGCAGTTCCCCCTGCTCGTCAAAGCCCACATCGTAGCGGCTCAGGAAATGATGGCGCTTGCCCGTGGCGCGCATATCGTCAGCGCGGGCAAGACGCATTTTTACCGCCCGTCCTGTTCGGCTCGCCAGTAATGCGGCCAGGCAAGCCCATTGATTGGCGTGCGTCTCCTTACCACCGAAGGCTCCCCCCATGCGCCGTGTATCGACAGTGACCTGATGCATATCGACGCCAAGCACTCCGGCAACCAGCTTTTGCCCTTCGGTTGGGTTCTGGGTCGACGAGTACACCAGCATGCCGCCGTCTTCCTCGGGTACACAGAGAGAAACCTGGCCCTCGAGGTACATCTGTTCCTGACCGCCAATCCTCAGTTCCCCCTGCAGGCGTCGCGGCGCGCGCTCGAGCGCAGCTTGCGCATCGCCGCGCTGCTGGTAGTGCGAGGGCCTTACAAACAGCTGTTCCTGCAGACCCTGCTCGATCGTCAGGCAGGCGGGGAGGGGATCGTATTCGACCTTCGCCAGGCGCGCGGCGCGGCGCGCGAGGGTATAGCTTTCAGCCGCCACGGCGAACAGCACCTGCCCATGAAACTCTACTTCGTCGCCGGGACCGAGGAGCAGCGGGTCGCCGGGAAAAACCGGGCCAATATCGATATGGCCGGGCACATCATCCCGGGTCAGAACATCGATCACCCCCGGTGCGCATCGCACCGCATCCAGATCCAGACGAGTTATCCGTCCCCTGGCAATGTCCGCAAGGCCGGCACAGGCGTGCAGAGTACCGATCGGAGGAGCCTGGTCATCGACATATGTGGCCGCGCCGCTGACATGTTTTTGCGCACTCTCGTGGGCGACCGATGTGCCGGCAGCGCCTCTGGGCGTGTTTTCAGGCGGACTCACGGGCGGTGGATCCTGGTTATACATGATCGTTGGCTCCCGCATCCATGTGGTCCGGCCCAGCGGGACCATGAGAATCGTGGGCTCGTGTTGGCACATCGGAACTGTGTTCCAGCAATAGACGCTGGAAGAGGTTGCCTGCCACAGTCATACGATATTCTGCGCTGGCACGGGCGTCGCTGATGGGCTGGAAATCGTCGCCCAGCACGCTCGCAGCGGCTTGCATACTCTCTGCATTCAGGGCGCGGCCCTGCAGTGCGCGCTCGCAGCTCGCGGCCCGTTTCGGTATGGCCGCCATGCCACCAAAGGCAATTCTGGCGCGGCGCACCATATCGCCTTGCATACTCAGGGCGAACACCGCACAGACCGAAGAGATGTCGTCCTCGTAGCGTTTGCTTATTTTGTAGGCGCGTAAAAACAGCCCCGGCTCGCGGCGGGGAATTTCCACACTGCGGATGAACTCGCCCTTGCCCAGGGCAGTTTTTCGATAATCCAGAAAGAAGTCGGCGAGCGGCAGATGCCGGGTACCGTCGCGCGATTGCAGAGTGATGGTCGCATCCAGGGCCAGCAGCACCGGAGGCCAGTCACCAATCGGCGAGGCGTTGGCAACGTTGCCGACGACGGTGCCCTGGGAGCGAATCTGCAAGGATCCGAAACGTTCGATAAGTTCAGCAAGTTCCGGGTAGTCGCTGAGCACGGCGGGCAGGCAGGCACGGTGGCTGACAGCGGCTCCCAGGGAGATAGCCTGCTCGCTGAGCGTAACCTGGTCCAGCTCAGCCGCAGCGCGCAGGTCGATTAGCTGCGGTAGCGCCTGCAGGTTCTGCGTGAGCTCCAGAAACAGATCCGTACCTCCAGCGATGAGTCGAGCCTCCGGATGTTCTTCCAGCAGGGTGCTTACCGCAGCCGCATCAAACGGGCGAAAATAGCGCTGCTCCGCGTGCATCAGAGCAGGGCCATGATCCTCCCTAGCGGCTATGGCACGGAGCCGGTCGCGGGTGCTCTGCTCGCTGCGACTGAACTTGTCCGCCTCTTTCGCCTGCGGCAGCGCGCGGACCGCCGCCTCCACGATAGGTCGATAGCCGGTGCAGCGGCACAGGTTGCCACCAAGCGCCTCAAGTATGGTCTCGCGGGGGAGTTCGTGCTGCTCTTTGCTCTGCGTCTGGTACAGGGCAAACATGGACATAATAAAGCCGGGGGTGCAGAAACCGCATTGCGATCCATGGCAATCAATCATCGCCTGTTGCACTGGATGCCAGGCCTGCTCCTCAGGAAGATCTTCCACACTGATCAACTGCTTGCCATGCAAACTGCCCAGAGCTGCAATGCACGAGTTCAGCGGTTCGTAGCGTAGCCCCGCGTCGCAAGCGCTGGCGGTGACCACAGTGCAGGCGCCACAATCACCCGACGCGCAGCCTTCTTTGGTCCCCGTAAGATGGCATTGGTCGCGTAAATACTCAAGAACGGTGGTGTCTGCGGCGGTATCCTCCAGCGCTACCTCGGCGTCCCGATGCAGAAAGCGAATCATGAGACCTTGCTTCCGGCGAGCATGCCGCGGTGCACAATAAAGTCGATGACCTCAAGCAGCCCCTGCCCTGATTTCAGATTGGTGAAGAGAAAGGGCCCCTCTTTGCGCATGCGCCGGGCATCGCGATCCATGACCGACAAGTCGGCACCCACAAGGGGCGCCAAATCGGTCTTGTTGATAATCAACAGGTCAGATTTGGTAATGCCAGGTCCGCCCTTGCGGGGAATTTTGTCACCCGCCGAGACATCGATTACGTACAGGGTCAGGTCTGAAAGTTCCGGGCTGAAGGTGGCGGCTAGGTTGTCGCCGCCACTTTCGATGAAGATAAGATCGAGATCTGTAAATCGCGCCTGCAGCTGATCAACGGCGGCCAGATTCATCGACGCATCCTCGCGAATTGCCGTATGTGGGCAGCCACCTGTTTCTACACCAAGGATGCGCTCACCCTCCAGGGCCTCGTGACGGAGCAGGAATTCAGCGTCTTCGCGAGTGTAGATATCGTTGGTAATAACCGCAATGCTGTAGCGCTCGCGCAGCGCCTGGCAGAGATGACGAACCAGCGCGGTCTTGCCAGAGCCCACGGGGCCGCCAATTCCAACGCGCAGGGCGGATTTACTCATGTGCAGTTTTCTCCAAAAGGCGGGCTATCAGTTCAGGCATGGGTATCTCTCCATTGTTTCTCAAGGTTTCAGGAACGGAACAGCCGCGTGTGCTGCCTTTCGTGGCGGCAGGAGGCTATTGCCAGTCCTGGCAGGCTCAACCCCAGGGATTCATCGTCGATCGCCCGGGCTGTGTCGCAGGCCTCGGGAATATATTCCAGAAGCTCCAGCAGCAATCGCTGCGCGGCACTCTGTCCCAGCGGCACCAGTTTGGTAGCAGCGGTCACCTGGTTTTCCAGCCAGGAGTAGCCCAGCGCCTGCAGTGCCTCGTTCGTGCCTATCTTCCAGTGTTCACAGGCCACGGCAAAGGCCACCGCATAAGCCGGAGCCTGGGACAGGGCGGGCAGGTCGGGAATCTCGAGTTTCCCCAATAAACGCCACAGGGCCGCGCCCATCTGTGAGTCCTCCAAGAGTAGCTCCGCGGTCTCGCGGCTGGCCAGCAAACGGTTGTTCCAACGATCGAGCGTTGCCTGGTCGTTGCGCGCGAGAGCCTCGGAGGCGCGCAAAAGCATCGGCATATCCAGACAGGCCTGGCCAAGGAGCAGCGAGTCGCGCAGCCAGTCGTGCAGGGCCTCGCCCTCGAGCCAGCCGGCTTCGATCGCATACTCCAGACCCTGGGAGTAGGCATAGGCGCCCACGGGCAGGGCCGGGCTCGCGAGGTGTAGCATATGCAGACGCGGGTCAGCCATGCCCGGCGTCACCCCCGGCGCTGTGCTCATGAACCGCGTAGGCTCCGGATTCCGGTGAAAACGCGTCCTCTACCGCGGCGACGCCCAGGCCGAGCCCCGAAAGCATCTCTTCCAGTACGTGATCGCGGGGGAAGCGCAGCGCCCCGGGCAGTATCTGCAGGTTCACGTGCCGATTCCCCAAATGGTAGGCGGCGCGCAGCAGCAGCTGAGGATCGTCACTGCTGGCCTCGCTCAGGGATTCGCTGGCGGCGCGCACCAGCACGATGTGGCTGCCAGCGCAGACCAGCGCATCGCCGTCACAGAGCACGATGCCGCGCGGCAGAAACCAGCCTATGTCCTGGCCGCGCTTGGTGGTCGTGCGATAGCGGGATTTCTCCCTCTCGGCATATATCAGGTGCACCTCATCCTGCCAGGTGCCGTCGAAAGCCGTACTGTGCTCGTGAGCCTCCAGCATCAAGTCATCCATCTGTGTTTCCCGTGCGTGCGCAGCTTTGTTTGCGTTCCAGCACCGTTGCTAAAAAAGAAAATAGCGCTGGGCCATCGGCAGCACAGCTGCAGGCTCGCAAGTGAGAAGCTCCCCATCGGCGCGCACTTCGTAAGTCTGTGAGTCCACCTCCATGTGCGGCTGATAGTCGTTCAGCAGCATCGAGGACTTGCTGACGGAGCGGCAGTCTCTGACCGCCACAAGTCGGCGCTCCAGACCGAGGCTTTCAGCCAGCCCATGCTCCAGCGCCGCGGCGCTGACGAAACTGACGCTGGTGGCGCGACTTGCCTTGCCAAAGGCGCCGAACATGGGTCGGTAATGCACCGGTTGCGGGGTCGGTATGGATGCGTTCGGGTCCCCCATGGGCGCCGCCGCAATTGCCCCACCCTTGATGATGAGCGAGGGCTTCACGCCAAAAAAAGCCGGCTTCCATAGGCAGAGATCAGCCAGCTTGCCCACTTCCACGGATCCGACTTCGTGGGCGATGCCGTGCGCCAGCGCCGGATTGATCGTGTATTTGGCGATGTAGCGCCTGGCGCGGAAATTGTCCGCGGGTCCGCGCGTCGCTGGATCGCCAAGCTGCCCACGCTGCGACTTCATCTTGCTCGCCGTTTGCCAGGTACGGCAAATCACCTCGCCAACACGGCCCATTGCCTGGGAATCAGAAGAAATAATAGAGAAAGCACCAAGGTCATGGAGGATGTCTTCGGCGGCAATGGTCTCCTTGCGAATACGCGAGTCGGCGAAGGCCACATCCTCGGGAATTGCGGGGTCGAGGTGGTGACAGACCATCAGCATGTCGAGATGCTCGTCGACGGTATTGATGGTGTAGGGCCGCGTTGGATTCGTGGAGGAGGGCAGCACATTCGGCAGCCCGCAGGCCTTGATGATATCCGGCGCGTGTCCGCCGCCGGCGCCCTCCGTATGGTAAGTATGAATCGTGCGTCCCTTGAACGCGGCGATCGTATCCTCGACAAATCCTGACTCGTTAAGGGTGTCCGTGTGAATCGCGACCTGCACGTCGTAGCGATCAGCGACACTCAGGCAGTTGTCGATAGCGGCCGGGGTGGTGCCCCAGTCTTCGTGCAGTTTCAGCCCGAGCGCACCCGCGCGCAGTTGTTCTTCCAGAGCGATGGGAAGGCTCGCGTTCCCTTTGCCGAGGAAACCCAGGTTTACCGGAAAGGATTCGGCGCTCTGCAACATCTTGCCGAGATGCCAGGGCCCCGGGGTGCAGGTGGTAGCGTTGGTGCCGGTCGCCGGACCGGTGCCACCGCCGATCATTGTCGTGATCCCGCTCATCAATGCTTCTTCGATCTGCTGCGGACAGATAAAGTGAATATGCGCATCCACGCCGCCTGCGGTGAGAATCTGTCCCTCGCCGGCAATCACCTCGGTGCCCGGGCCGATATTAATGTCCACGCCCGGCTGGATATCCGGATTGCCGGCCTTGCCTATGCCGCAGATACGTCCGTTCTTGATGGCAACATCGGCCTTTACCACGCCCCAATAATCGAGAATCAACGCGTTGGTAATCACCGTGTCTGGGGTCTCCGCACAGCTTGCCTGGGACTGCCCCATGCCATCGCGGATAACTTTACCGCCGCCAAACTTGACCTCCTCACCGTAGATCGTGTGGTCTTTCTCCACCTCGATAAACAGCTCCGAATCGGCCAGGCGCACGCGGTCGCCCACGGTTGGGCCAAACATGCTGGCGTAATCGCTACGGCTGATCGAACGCATTACAGAGCCCCCATGACATCACCGCGAAAACCGTACACCCGCCGCAATCCTGCCAACTCCACCAGTTCTACTTCCCGGCGTTGGCCCGGCTCAAAACGAACAGCCGTTCCCGCGGGAATGTTGAGACGGAAGCCGCGTGCCGCGGCACGGTCGAACTCCAGTGCCGGGTTGGCCTCGGCAAAGTGGTAATGGGATCCGATCTGGACCGGGCGATCGCCGCTGTTGATCACAGCGATATCCAGGGTCGCGCGCCCTGCATTGATCACGATATCGGCCCCGCCATCGGTTTCAGAGCCGGCGCTAATAATTTCGCCGGGGATCATGAGGCCTCTTGGCTGATCGGGTCGTGGACCGTGACGAGCTTGGTCCCGTCCGGAAAGGTGGCTTCCACCTGTACGTCAGGGATCATCTCCGGCACGCCTTCCATTACGTCATCGCGCGTCAATATGGTGCGCCCGAAGCTCATAAGCTCCGCAACGGTTCGCCCGTCACGCGCCCCCTCGAGAATCGCCGCGCTAATCAACGCCTGTGCTTCCGGATAATTGAGCTTGAGACCGCGCGCCTTGCGCCGCTCTGCTACCAGTGCTGCGGTGAACAGCATTAGCTTGTCTTTTTCCCTGGGGCTGAGTTCCATTGATAGTCCTTGCTGATCCTGGGCGTGGCCCGTCTGACTGATTTGAGCATCTGGGTTCGGAGCATAGGCAAAGCGCGCCGCTAACGGCAAGCATCATGTGTGCCAGACCCGCGGGATGGCGGGCGCCCGCCCGGAGCGCGCAATCTCTATACTCTCCCAAAGCGCCGCAAACCCGCGTCGTCCCTGCGCAGCATCCTCACCCCGGTAGCGCGCGATACTCAGTCCGTCACGCCGACTAAAAGTGAATGCGCCCGGCGCTGCGCCATTAACCAGCGCAAGCCAGTGGTCGACCCGTTCCTCCACGAGAGCATCCGTACACAAAAATATACCGAAGGTGCTGCAGCCGTCGAGGCCGATCGGCGACTGGCTGAAACGGTCACCGGCATGCAGGGCGAGCCGTTCCCGGAGCAGGGGTCTGCCGCCCCGACAGACCTCCAGGTTCTGCTGCAGGCACCCGCGATCAAAGCGCTGGCCGCCCGCTGGTTGCCCCAACACTATCAGGTCCCAGTAGCACAGCTGCGCCGCAGGTCCCAGATCAATATGTGTGTCCAGCTGGGCGTTGGCGCCGGCAAAAACCAGGGTTTCCTGCGGCAGCCAGGCCAGCTCGCCGGCCTGCACAGACAGGCGCACCCGCTGCACTTGCCGCTCCTGAAAACTGCCCACACCGTAGAACCGCCCGGCCGAGGGCGTTGTGAGTAGCACGGACCCATCCGCCAGGGCGATGTCCATGGCAAGCTCATCCCCGAGCACCACACCACCGGGGGGGTGCAGTACGTAGCAGTGGGCCCTGACGCCTGGCTCTGGATAAAAAAGACGCTGTACGCGCAGCGGTCCCTTGTGCAGGCAGTGCGCCAGTCGCGTGCGTCCATGGGCTTTGGCAAAACGAAGATTCAACGATGCGGCCCAGTGTCGCTGCGGCTTGCTACACTCAGGGGCGACTTCTTGACCGACTTTTATCATGGCCAACACTTTAACCTATTGGCGCAGCCTGCTGCCCCTGCTGTGCCTGTCCACCTGCGTGAATACCGCTCAGGCTGTAGACCCCGCGCTCCTCGCGCCCGCGGCCAGTCGAAACCTCTCTCCGCTTTACCACAGCCTGGGTATTCCTCCTCTGGTGGGAGCGCAGTCAATCGGGGCGGGGAATTGGCAGCTTGACTGGTCTGTGCACTGGGCGAGCCACGCCCTGCAGGAAGTATCCCAGGGCGATCTCCTCGAGCTCGATGGGGAAACCCGGCGCCAGGACCTGCGCCTGCGCCTGGGCCTTACGGATCGCCTCACCCTGACGGTTAATCTGCCCTATCTGCAACATGCTGGCGGACAGCTCGACTCGCTTATCGACGACTGGCATTCCCTCTGGGACATGCCGGACGGACCGCGTGCGCGACAGCCCCGGGATGCGCTGAACTTCAGTTTCGGCGGCGATCCCGGTTTTTCTGTTAATAACAGTCGCAGCGGCTTCGGCGACGCGGAACTCGGCCTCGCAATGGAACTGCTTCCAGGTCATAGCTGGCAGCTGGCGGCATTCGCACGCTACAAGTTTGACAGCGGCGATGCGGGGGATTTCACCGGTAGCGGCGACAGCGGTGTAGCGCTGGGAGCCCGACTGGGTCGCGAGGCCTGTATTTTTGCCAGCCTTAGCTGTCATATGCAGATTGGTATCGCAGATGTGGGCGACATCGCGATATCCGGTGCGGCGCAGCAGCGGGTGGCGTTTGGGGGCCTGGCGCTGGCCTGGCAATTGCTGGGCAGCCTGGCCCTTACCGCACAGCTAGACGCCCACGATGTGGTCTACGAGCAGGCGCCTCTGAATAACAGCGGCGCGCCCGTCTGGGGCACGCTCGGGCTGCGCTGGCAGCCGGCGGAGCGCTGGTTTGTGGAGGCTCAATTCAGCGAGGATCTGGCGGTCGGCACGGCGCCCGACATTACTTTTCGCCTGGCCCTGTCCAGACGCCTGTGAACGGCCTGAGCGTGTTTCTGCCTGACTGCTACGCGCTGCTACACTGCAGCGACAACATAAGAATTTATTGCGAGGAATACTCATGAAGCTGTCAATCAGCCCCTCAGGTCAATCCTGTGGTGCCACCGTACGCGGCGTTGATCTCTCCCAGCCGCTGAGCAGCGAGATGATAGCCGCGTTGCGCGCGGCCTGGCTGCAACACCAGGTCCTGTCTTTCCCCGAGCAATCTCTAGACGATGATGCGCTGGAGCGCTTTACCCAGTATTTCGGCTCTTTCGGAGAGGACCCTTTTATCGCGCCCATTCCCGGTCGCCAGCATGTTATTGCGGTCGAGCGCCGCGCCGACGAGCAGGCGCCGATTTTCGCCGAGGCCTGGCACAGTGACTGGAGCTTCCAGGCCAACCCGCCTATGGGCACCTGTCTGTTCGGCTTAACCGTCCCACCGCAGGGCGGGGACACGCTGTTTGCCAATCAGTACGCAGCGCTCCAGGCGCTGCCGCCAACCCTGCGTCAACGCATCGAAGGACAGACCGCAATTCATTCGGCGAAAGGCGGCTATGCACCCGACGGGCTCTATGGCGACAGTGATGCCGCCACGGATCGCAGTATGGATATTCGTCCATCCACCGAGGCTATGGCAACGCAGTCGCACCCTTTCATCCGACCGCATAACGAGACTCGCCAGGAATCTCTATTCAGTTGTCTGGGTTATATCGTGGGTATAGAGGGCATGGATGATGAAGCCGCGCTGGAATTGCTAATGGAGCTCTACAGCTGGCAAACCCGCGAGGACTTCGTTTATACCCATCGCTGGGAGCCCGGCATGTTGATTATGTGGGATAACCGCTGCCTGCTGCATCGGGCGACTGGCGGCTATGAGGGTTTTGACCGCTTGCTGCACCGCACTACCATTGGCGCTGCGGATACCCCGATCGCCTAACACTTTGGCGCTATTGCGCTGAACTGCGGCTTTGGCACTCTAGTGCCGACAACCTTTGTCCGGTCAACCTGGGGGAACCCGCATGAACACAATGATTTATCCGACCACTAATTTTAAAGCTATCGAACAGCTGGTAGTGGCACGGGGGGAGGGGGTTTATGTCTATGACGATCACGGCAAGCGCTACCTCGAGGGCATGGCGGGGCTGTGGTGTACCGCTCTGGGTTATGGGAACGAAGAAATTATCGAGTGCGCCGCCGAACAGATGCGCACACTCAGTTTCAGTCATATGTTCGGCGGCAAAACCCATCCTGTAGCCATGGAACTTGCGGACAAACTGGCGGCGATGCTGCCCGTACAGGACGCCCATATCTTTTTTGGCAGTTCCGGCTCGGATGCCAACGACACCCAGATCAAACTGATCCGCTACTATTTTAACGCCATCGGCAAACCGGAAAAGCACAAGATTATCGCCCGTGACAAGGGTTACCACGGCGTTACGGTGGCCGCCGCCGCACTAACCGGTCTGCCGGCGAACCATGCGCATTTCAGCCTTCCGTTTGAGGCGCTGGGGATATTGCGTACTGGCTCGCCCCATTACTACCGCGAGGCACTACCCGGCGAAAGCGAAGAGGCCTTTGCGCAGCGGCGCGCGGATGAACTGGAGGCCCTGATCCTGGCGGAGGGCCCTGAAACCATAGCGGCGTTCATCGCAGAGCCGGTCAACGGTGCCGGTGGCGTGATAGTCCCCCCTCAAAACTACTTTAAGAAAGTGCAGGACATTCTTGATAAATACGACATTATGCTTTGGGACGACGAAGTCATCTGTGGATTCGGGCGCCTCGGATGCGACTTTGGTGCCACAGCCTTTGATCTCAGGCCCAAACTCATGTCCCTGGCCAAGGCACTGTCTTCGGCGTATTTGCCCCTTAGTGCAGCGGTCATTCCCGGTTTTATGTACGAGGCCATGGTCGAGCCAGTCAGTCAGATAGGCGTCTTCGGTCACGGTTATACCTATAGTGGCCACCCGGTTGCCTGCGCCGTGGCCTCCAAGGTGCTCGATATTTACCAGCGCGATCGTGTCTTCGAGCAAGCCGCGGTAACCGGCGCGTATCTCCAGGACAAACTCAGCCGATTCAGGGATCACCCACTGGTCGGGGAAGTGCGGGGCATGGGGATGCTCAGCGCCGTGGAGCTGGTTGCCAACAAGCTTAGCGGCGAGCCGTTTAGCGGCAACGCAATGGGCGGCTTTTGTCAGCAACAATGTGAAGATCAGGGGCTTATTCTGCGCGCCCTGGGCGGCAACAGCATTGCGATCTGTCCGCCGCTAATTATCAGCCTCGAGCAGATTGACGAGCTGGTTGAGAAGCTGCGCATAGCTCTGGACAGGACCCTCGAGCACGCCCGGCGCGAGCAACTCCTAGTCGCCTAGACGCCTGCGCAAAGGTATGCGTAGTAATATTCTTGAAAAAAGTTCCCCGATCTCCGAATGATTTATTTTTTGAGAGACTCTAACGTGACATACAACGGCGGCGGGAACGCTGCCCTGACGCTCCCCAGACGGGTCACAACGATGGGGCCCGACGATGGGCCATAAAGACGATCTAAAACTGGCGAGGGGCCTGCTCGATGGAGATGAACGATTATTTGATCAGTTCTTTCGCGAGTATTTTCCGCGCCTGTACCGCTTTACGCTCAGTCGCGTCGAAGACCAACACGATATCGCCCAAGACATCGTGCAGACAACCTTGATGAACGCCACCGGCAACATGGAAAATTACCGCGGGGAGGCAGCGATGTTTAGTTGGCTGTGCCAGATCTGTCGCAACGAGATCAGCGCGCACTATCGCCGCCTTTCTCGCACGGTGCCGCTGTTTGTCGGCGACGACGACGCCCTCACGGCGGTTCTGGAGTCCCTGGAGTCGTCTTCGGTTGATGACCCGGAGGCACTGGCGGAGCGTGTACAGCTGCGCCGGCTGATACAGGACGTGCTCGATCGATTGCCCAGTAACTATGGCAATGCCCTGGAGTGGAAATATATAGACGGTTTTTCCGTGGGTGAGATCGCCGAACGTCTGGCTATCACCGATCTGGCCGCCCAATCCACCCTGGCCCGAGCCAGGGTGGCGTTCCGGGACGCTATGTCGTCGCTTATGCCAAGAACTACGGCTGATCGATTATGAAATCCACACCTTCCAAAGAAGTCCTGAGCGAGGACCGCATCGCGGAAATACTCGCCAAGGTGGCGCAGCGTGAAAATCCGCCCGCAGAGGTCGCGAACGCCGTGCGGGCCCGGGTGCACCAGGCCTGGCAGGCGTCCCTGCAAGAACGGCGAGGACAGCGACGCCGTTTCACGGTGCTCGCTTCGGCGGCGGGCTTGCTGCTGGTGCTGGGTCTGGGCTTGTTCATGCAACAGCACACACCCGCTCCGGTGGTGTTGGCAACACTCGGCCAGCAGCTCAACTCCGTTGAGTATCGCCGCGCAGGCGGGGCCTGGCAGCCCGTAGAGCAGGGCGTGTCGCCGGGACTCTTGGCCGGTGACCAGCTGCGCACCGCCGCCGGTAGTTTCGCAGCGTTCAGCACCGAGCAAGGTCTGCGTGTACGACTCGATCAGAGCAGCGAACTGCGGCTGCTGTCTGAGCGGGAGGTGTTCTTGTCAAAAGGCGCTGTTTACGTCAACGCTGAGGGAGAGTCGCAGCTCACGGTAGCTACCGCTGCCGGCATCGCCCGCGATATCGGTACAAAGTTTGAGGTGCGCGTTATGCCGCAGGGCTGGCAGGTGCAGGTCAGGGATGGGCAGGTCCTCATTGAGGATAAGCGCAGTGGCAGCGCGGTTGCCAATGCCGGTGAGCGGCTTCAGCTCGCCGCCGACGCGCCGCCAGAACGGCAGGCCGTGAGCGCCGCTGACGCGAGCTGGGAGTGGACCCAT
>JBLIIW010000032.1:0-26777 GCA_047635315.1 Halieaceae bacterium
ATGGCTCGGCCCTGGCCGGCCAGGATTATGAGGCCAGCGCGGGCAACGTTGTCTTTGCGCCGGGCCAGACACGACAGGTAGTTGCTGTCCCGATATTGGGTGATCAGGTCGCTGAGGCCGCAGAGTTTTTCAGTCTGCTGACGACCCTCTCGGCGGGGATAGATAGCAGCGCGCGCGAGTCCGTGGGCCGCGCCGAGATTCTGGATGATGACACGAACGCCAACGGGCCGGAGATCAGCGTAGCGGCGGGCGTTGTGGTTGAGAGTGCGAACGCCAGCCCCCAGATTCGTTACACCGTGACGCTCTCCGAACCTTCCAGCAGCACCGTGCGCGTTGATTACGCATCTACGCAGGTTGGCGCCGGAGCGCTTGAGGGCGGCGTTGATTACTTTGATGTAACGGGGCGACTCAGTTTTTCCGCGGGAGAAACCACCAGGGTCATCCTGATAAACATTCAGGACCTCGACGATATAGATGAGGCCGATGAGAGCGTGGTGCTTGCACTCTCCAATCCGGAGAACGCAGTTTTCCCAGCGGGTGCATTCAGCCTGCGCAGCGTCGGATTTATTCTGGACGATGATGGGGACGTGAGTGAGGCGGGCAGCCTGGCATTCGGAGTTGAAAACGCGGTGCCGGTCAGTGAAGGCGATACCGGTGAAAGCGCGGCAATCTTTACGGCCTATCTTTCCAGGCCTGCCGGACAGGCGATCACGATTGCCTACACTACCCAGGGGGTTACTGCGACTGCCGGGGAAGACTTTACTGCAATCGCCGGAGAGCTAAGCTTCGCACCGGGTCAGCAATACGCGTCGGTTGCAGTGCCGGTGCTGGGGGACAGCACCGTAGAGGGTGACGAGACCTTTGTAATTAACTTTAGCAGCTCGGCTGCCATCGCAAGTCTGGAGGTTACGCAGGCCGTCGGAATAATTTTGAACGACGACAGCCCTGTTCTTATTAGTGGGGACGCCGGCGACAATGTCCTGTCGGTCGATGAAGTTGCCGACGTGATTGTCTCCGGAGGGGGGGGAGTCGATACCGTGCGGTTGCCACTTTTCACCAACGAGTTCACCCTTGCGGAGGTGGAACCCGGACGATTTGAGGGTTCTTTCGCTGGCCGCAGTATCGCTTTTGTTGACGTGGAATTCGCTGAATTCGGGTCGTTTTTTCCAACCACAATTCCTCTCGACGACATTGTTTCAGGTGTAGCGCAGGACCGTGTTGAAAAGTTGAGTGATCTATATCTGGCCTTCTTCGGCCGCGCTCCAGACGTCAGCGGGCTCGAATACTGGCAGGAGCAGGTTCTGGAGAAAGGTCGGAGCTTTTCCGATATAAGCGCGGATTTTGCTTTCAGTGAGGAAGCGCAAGCTCTGTTTCCGGCGGGTGCCAGTAACCGGGAGTTTGTGCGCAATGTTTACCTGAATGCATTTGGGCGTGAGCCGGACACGGAGGGATGGGATTTCTGGACGAATAAACTGGACGCTCTGGGCAGTACAGCACTTAACGGGCGCGGCTCCTTCGTCGGCGAGTTAATCCTTGGCGCCTACGCCCCAACGAGCGGTGCCGATGATCGAGATCTGCTGACGAATCGGCACGACGTGGCGCTGGAGTACGTTAATCAGTTGTCCTTGCAGCCGGAGGAAGGATTTGATTCGGCGATAAATCAACTTCTGGAACTGGTGTCAGTGGAGGAATCAACGCGGTCCGCAGCGGGGGAGGTTATCGATTACATCTTTAGTGACCCCATTACATTAAGCGGCGCCCTGGCGGACACGGATTACATTAGCGGGCTGTTCGGGTAGTGAAAAAGGGCCAGCTGTTAACCGCCGCTGGCCTACTCGCCGTTCTGGTCCTCGGTGTCTGGTTGCGTTTCGATAGCCTGTCGATCTGGCTCGAGGAGCCCTCACGTTACTTCCTGGCCGATGGAGAGACACCGGTTCTACTCGGCGTCGATGGCTACTATTACCTCGACATTGCTCGAGAGGTACAGCAGGGCGACTACGTTCCCGAGGACCCGCGCCGACATTACCCGGCGGGTTTTACCCGCGCTCCGCTAGCGCCACTGCTCAGCGTTCTCACGGCCGCTATTGCCGGGATTAGCGGCCGCAGTCTCGAATGGGTCGCAATCCTGTTGCCACCGTTTCTCGGTGCCTTACTGGGAATTCCGGCCTTTCTCATTGGCCGCCGGCTCGCCCTCAACGCACGGCTGCCGTGGCTGCCGCCCCAGGAGAGCCAGTCAGCGGCAGCCGTTAGCGGGCTGGTCGCGGCGGCCTTCGCGCTAATCTCACCGTTTATGGTTGCGCGCAGCGGCATCGGTTTCTACGAGACAGACTCCTTGAATGTTTTTTTTGCCCTCCTGGCCGCCTACTTCGCCCTGCGCTACGGCGACGCTGGCAGAGCGCGACAGCGCTACCTGTCCCTCGCCGGGTGGACTGCAACGCTGCTGGCCTTCCTGTGGTGGTGGGAGCAGAGCAGCATCCCGGTGCTGGCGCTCACCGGCTTGCCCCTGCTGGTCGCGGCGATTCACGTCGGCCGGCGCTCCCTGCGCGATCTCCTCCCTTTGGTCACTGTCATCGGAGTGCTGCTCCTTCTGCAGGTGCTCTGGCGCGGACTGGAAGTGCTTAACGTCGCCGAGCTGCTGGAGCGGGGCCGGGGCATACTCGCCTATATCATCGATGAGACCGGGGAATCGGCGTTTGCGGCGCCGGGCGCCTACGTCTCCGAACAGCGCTCAGTGTCCCTCGAGCGCCTGGCTCTCGACAGCGCCGGTGGCTGGTGGGCCTTTAGCGCCGCCAGCGGGGGGCTGCTGCTGTTGCTGGTCGCGCTGCGTTACCGCGCGGCTTATCTTCTTGCGATTGTGCTGGTAGCGGGCCTGTCGCTGAATGCCTCGCGTTTTCTGATCTTCATGGCGCCGCTGTTCGGCCTGGGCGTCGGCTTTTTGGCGTGGCTGGTCTGGTCCCAGTCCTGGCGTACCCCCGTTCGCGCTATCGTCTTGCTCGCGCTGTCCTCTAGCCTGGCCTGGGGGGCGCTGGGCAAAGTCGCCGAGTACGATCATCTGGCCCCCAGACGTCTGCCTGTGTTGTACGACGCAATGGCCTCCCTGCAGCAAAAAACGCCCGAGAACGCGGTGATCTGGGCGAATTGGGGCCACGGGCACCCATTGGTTTTTTATGCTGAGCGGGCCACGATCGCCGACGGCATCTACCATCCGACCGAACAGCTGTATCTGTTTGCCGTGCCGCTGACCGCCAGCGATCCACGGCTCGCCGCCAACTGGATCAGCTTTGGCGCGGCGCATGGCGTGCCCGGCCTGCGCGCCGCCAATGCGCTGCTGGGTAGCGACGACGAGGATTGGGTCGTGGGCATGGCCGCGCTGAAGTTGCTGCTGGCCGTAGGGCCTGAGCCCGCTCGTGCAATGTTGCAGGCACGGCTACCAGCGCTGGACTCCGAACAGATCGATACGCAGCTTGCGTTCCTGTTCCCGGGTAGTCCTCGGCCCGTGTACCTGTTTCTTGATTACCTGTTGTTGGAGCAGGCGTGGTACCTGCAGGGACTTTGGGACTTTGCGACCCGCCGGGACCCGGAGAACGAGCGCTATATATTGCTCAAAAGCCTCAAGCCCGTAGGCGAGGGTCAGCTTGTGGGTACGAGTTCTCGTGGCCCGGTGAACATCAGCCTGGAACGCGGTTTTGTCACTATTGGCGACACGGAACTGCCCCTCGATCGTATCCGGTGGCTTGAGGGAACGAGCATGCGCGAGCGCGATTACCCCCTGCCGAGCGAAGCCATCGTCAACATTGTGATGCCCGGTGGTCTGGGGGTGTATGCGACGCCGACCTTAAACCGTTCCCAATTGCACCGGCTGTTTTTTGAGATTCAGTTCGACCAGCGTTTCTTCAGGCCAGTTGCGGTGGGACTGCCGTTTTTCTCAATCTGGCAGATCAAAGGGGAGGCTTTTGTGCCGGCCACCCGGTGACCGGCGCCGGCGCGCTCTACTGGCCAGTCTTGTAGAAGCTCGTTTTGAAGTGACGACGGCAGAGTGAAACATAGCGATCATTCCCGCCGATCTCGACCTGGGCGCCGTCAGTGACCGTCGAACCGTCCTGGTCCTGGCGCACAACCATAGTGGCCTTCTTGCCACAGTGGCAGATCGCTTTGATCTCTTTCAGATTGTCTGCCCAGGCGAGGAGATATTTGCTGCCCTCAAAAGGCTCACCGCGAAAATCTGTGCGCAAACCGTAGGCGAGCACGGGCACGCGCAGTTCATCACAAACGCGGCCGAGGGCGAAGACCTGATCGCGGGTCAGAAACTGCGCCTCGTCGATCAGCACGCAATCGATACTGCCCTGCTCGTGCGCGTCGCTGATGAGTGCATACAAGTCTATTTTTGGGGAAAACATCTGCGCCTGCGCTTCGATGCCGATACGCGAAGTTACCTTGCCAGCGTCATAACGATTGTCGAAGGCGGGTGCGAGGATAAGGGTTCGCATACCGCGTTCAAGATAGTTATAGCTGGACTGCAGCAGAGCTGTGGATTTGCCGGCGTTCATCGACGAGTAGTAGAAATACAGTTTTGCCACATGTGCCCCGCGGGTGAAATTTGGGTTCCCGGTATTACGGCAGGCTGTGTCCTCGTGAATACCGGTTATAAAGTGCTCAGGACTCCCCTCGACGCTACTCCAGCGCAGAGCCATCCTCTGAGTAGATAACCCAGATCTTTCGGTAGCCGTCGGTTTCCCAGACACCGGTCCATTCCTTGGGAATCGTGACGGCCTCGCCCGCTTCAATGACCTGCACACTGCCGTCCGAAGATGTCAGGGTGACACTGCCTTCCATAAAATACATAAACTCGTCGACGCCGTAGGGCTCAGTGATCTCCCAGCGCGACTTACCGGCTTTGTAGATGCCCGACGCAAACTTGCCGTCCTTGGACAGCAGTGAGGTGATATCGAGAACCTGATCAGCGCCTTCGCCTTTTACGGAGGTCTCAGGATGTTTAAAGAGGCCTCCCGCCAGGTCATCGACCGTCATTTCTGCTGGGGTCACGGTTTCGGCGAGACTGGGGAGGCAAAGAACGCCCGAGAGCAGGCATAGACCAACGGTGTTTTTAAACATTTTCATGGAAGTCTCCAGTTGAGGGGTCATAAATAGGCAAGGCGGCGCCCGGGGCCATATTCGCCGATATGGCGTGCCACCTGGTCAACACGGTGCCCCGTTTGTCATCGTCCATCAATTAGCTCGATTGCTCATCGATGGCGCGCGAGGCGGCATCAATTGCACCGTCGACAAAGGCATAGGCCGAGGCATCCGAGTTGGCTATGGAAATGCGGCCTATTTGCTGTGCGCCGAGCAGATGCGGTCCTGCATTACGGCCGTACTCTGGCGGATCAAAGAGCTCGCTGTACTCGTAGGCGTAACCATGGGGCCAGCGATTGATCGTGAGCGCCGCCATATCTCTGGCGGCGTCAAAGCCCGCCGCTCCCAGCGCGCCTTCGAGCTGGCGCCGCGTGTGCTCCTCGAAGTCTTCAAAACTCATGCCATAGATTGCGCGCCGGCCCAGCACATGTTGTTCCCGGGCGCTCAGCCCCTGATCCGGTGCGGTGGGGATGAAGGTGCCGTGCAGAATCGTTGGCTGATCCGGATCGGTTGCATAGCGCACACCACCCATACTCACGGGAAAGTCCAGTCCGAAGGAATGCATGAAAGCGGGTTTGGGTATGGATACGCTGCGCAACCCCAGGTCCGCAAAGGGGCGCCAATTGCGCAGCGCGATGCTGACATACACCAAGGGGACTTTTTTTGCATAGCCGATAGCCTCACGCTGGGCGGTCGGGAGTTCCGGGCAGATATGCGGGATGATCGCGTTGTAGCATGCCATCACCACATGCTTGCCGCGCACCCGTTCGACTTCGCCGCTGCGCACGTAGGAGATATCGACCGCACTCTCGTCCGCCGTATGGCGCACGTCTACGGCCGTGCTCTCCAGACGCAGTCTACAGCGTGCTCCCGGCTCATCCAGGCGGGAGTAATCCGTCTTGGCCAGCACCAGATCTTCCATGCTTGTGCCGGGGATAGCGTGGGGAATCAGCTTGCGTACCAGTGCTCGCGCCACGCCCGCATTGCCGTCCGGGAAGTGGAAGATGTAGGGCTCTTCACGCGCCGGTTCATCATCCTCAGGCATTGCCGGGAGATCCAGGTGGCTGGTGCCGGGCATGCCCATGCGCACCGCTTCCAGAGCGGAAACCGCATCCCAGCCCACGCCCCACCAACCGCGCATGCCATCACGCAGAAGGAAGTAGACCTCCTCCGGAGCGCCCGCTCGATGGAGGAGGAAATCCTTGTAGCTGTGCTGTCGCAGCCAGTCGATACGCTGGTTGCGGGGCAGGCCGGCCAGATGATTACGATCGCTCTGCATAAGAGCGACCAAGCCGGCCCGTCCTGCGACGCCGAGCGGATAACGCGCCACAACATCCGTATCCAGGGGACTGTCGCCGCCGCGCCACAAGTCAAATCCCGGGGCCGTGACATCCTCCCCGTAAGCCTCGCGACTGAAATAAAAACCGCGGCCCAGACCCGCGCGTTGGAAAAAATCCTGATCGTAATAGTCGTAGAAGCGCTCGGTGATGATGTCGACATCGCGTAGTAAGCCCGCCGCCGCTTTGGAGTAGCTCCCCGGTGTGTCGATGGATTGACTGCCTCCGTAGCCTACCAAGGGCTTGCCGTCGACGGTGAATTCGTTGCGGCGCGCGTGGCCACCAAAGTCATCGTGGTTGTCGAGGATCAGGATCTTTGCTGCGGGACCCATGCGCTGGCGCCAGAAGAATGCGGCCGCGAGGCCCGAGATTCCGCCACCGACCACAACCAGGTCGTAGATGCTGTCGGTCTGGATCTTCGGGCGGTCGTAGCGCTGACCCTGCCAGGCCACGGCGTGCGCCACATCGAAGGCACCCGGGTGGCTGCCGCGCAGACCCGTGAGCGCGGGCGGGTAGACTGAGGGCACAGCTTCTTTCGCCTGCGCAAAGAGCTGGGCCGGGGCAAGCGCTCCCGCAGCGGTGCCAAGGGCTACACCACCGAGGAAATCCCGGCGGGTCAGCTGCGGATGTCTGACCATGTCAGACCAATCAACGGTCGCGTGGGGTTAACTTCGCGGTCACAAATTCCAGGTGAAACGCATGCCCACGGTGCGTGGTCGGCTCGGGCCAAATCCGAACTGGGCGTAGGGGGACCCGTCAAAGCTGATCCCGGTCGCCTGATCGAAGTACTCGTCATCAAGGAGGTTTTCAACATACAGGGCCAGCGCCCAGCCAGTGTCGGAGCGGTAGCCGCCAAGGGCCTGTACTTCCGTGTAGCTACCGACCATTCGCTGACCGGATGCAATGGTCTCCGGCGTGAAGGGTTCCCAGTCGGTGGGGGAGTCATCCTCCCAGCTCGCTGAAAGGTTGCCGTATATCTCGCCGGAGCCGATCGGCAAGACAGCATCGAGCGTGCCAAAGGCCGTCCACTCGGGGATATAGGGGAAGGGCGAGCCCTCGCAGGAATTGACGTCGCCGAGTATGACCTCGCCACCACCGCAGAAGTCCTGAATCCCGGTTGCTTCGCTGTCAAACCAGGAGACCCCAAGAGCCATGCTGAAAACGCTGGATATTGCGAAATTCCACGTGCCCTCGAAGCCGGTACCATCGACCTGCCCCGTATTACAGACCACCACTATCGGCGATCCGGGCACGCCGCAGGTCGACTGCAGATCCTCATATTCGTAAACAAAGGCATTCAGGGCCAGCTGGCTGCGCCCATCGAGATGCGTTGCCTTGTAGCCGATCTCGTAGGAAATCACCGACTCCGAGTCGAAGGAGGAGGGGCGGTGGACCCCGGGCAAGGCTTCTACCCCACTGAAGGGACCGCCCGGGTCGACGGAGAAACTGTTGAAGCCGCCCTGCTTGTAGCCCGTGGTGATGCTTGCGTAAAACAGCGTATTGTCCATAGGGCGCCAGTTGACGATGGCCCGCCAGGTGGGCTCGTCCCAGCTCTGGGTATCGGACACGGGTCCGTCGGGTGTGGTGAAACCGGTTTGTACGGCCTGTCCGAGGATGCTCTGGTTGCGATCCGTCAGTACCTCCTGGGACATTTCCTTTTCGTCATCGTTGTAGCGCACGCCAACGCTGGCATCCCACTGGTCCGAGATGCGGAATTGCAGATCAACATAGGTGGCCCAGCCGCTATAACTGCCCTTGGTACGGTTCCAGTCGTCAATCAGTCCGTCGTTGCCACTGGGCGTCCAGGTGCTGGTTCCAAAATAGTAGACCAGGTAGTCACTCAGGTCGTAGCTGTTGTAGTAATCGAACAGCCCCTGACAGGTGTTACCCCAGTAGACATTGCAGTACAGGTCTTCGTCCTGTTGGCCGAGGAACTCTGTGTCGATTTCCTCGTTGTAGAAGGACACCCCGGCGTACCAATTGAACATACCCTCGTTATCCGAAGTAAGGCGCAGTTCCTGCTCAAAGTACTCACCGTCCTGAACCTGTTCGTAGTTGAAGATGGTCAGCGTGGTGCCGTCAAAGTCTTCCGTATAGCCGTAATCGTGTTCCTTGTACCCGGTCAGGGATGTCAGGGTGGCCCATCCCAGGTCGTAATTCAGTTCCAGTCCAACCTGGAACACCTCGCCACCGTCAAAGAGACCGTTGCGCGGTCCGTCGATGCGCACGTCGCGGGGGTCCGAGGGCAGTGGAATGTCACCGTAGATACTCTCGAGAAAGGCGTAGGCCGGATCATTGCCAGTCGTCCGATATACCGTGCCGGACTGCTCCCGGTCCTCCCACTCGACAAACAGCGTGGCCGTGAGATTGCCTCCGGCGTCATAGTTGCCGGTGAAGCGCAGGGCGTTTTTATCGTGCTTGATGAAATCCTCGCCGGTGATTTCGTTGGTTGAGTAGCCGTCTTCTTCGGAATGCAGGCCGACAATCCGTACGCTGACAGAGTCGCTGACATCGAAGTTGCTGGCACCCTCGACCCTGAAGATCCCGCGCTCGCCTAAACGCACATCGACATAAGCATCGTGTTCACCCTGTGTCGGGCGGCGGCTGATAATATTCATGGCGCCGGCGATGGCGTTGCGTCCAAACAGGAAGCCCTGGGGGCCGCGCAGGACCTCCGTGCGCTCAAGATCGAAGACACTGACCACACCCGATCCATTACGCCCCTGATAGAAGCCGTTCTTATAGACGCCCAGGGAGGGGTCGCCGCCGTTACCAAAGTCGTTGGTGGTGATGCCGCGCACGGCGATCGTATCGAGAAAGCTGTCTTTGGAGTTGCCGGACACGCCGGGAGTGAACGCGGCGAGATCCTTGATGTCGTCGGTGTTGACCTTGCGCAGGAAATCACCGGACAGCGCTGATACCGCCAGAGGCACGTTCATCACCGATTCCGCGCGCTTGGTTGCGGTTACGATGACTTCTTCCAGCTGCTGGGCATTCGCATGGCCCACCAGAAGCGCTGCGGATACAGCTACTGAAAGCCGGTGCAGACGCGCATTCGGACCACGCTTGCTGGTCGCGAGCGCACTTGTTCGGTGCATCCCCTTATTAGTGGACATAGTCTCCCCTTTGCCGCTTTTCGGCCGATTCGCTACTACCCGAGATTACGCAAAAAAAACACGCTTCACAATATGTGCTTATACGCTGGCAAGTGCGACGCGCCGGGCGTCGTCGCCTGATGGGAGCTTTTGGCTGCACGGCGCGCCTCTAACTGATGGGGATTCCCATGGATTCAAGCTCCTCACGCAGGGGTGCAAGTTCAGTCTCGTAACGACGCCAGCGCCCGACGGAACGCGTGTGCGCGGCCTCGCGCACCTGCACCACACTGGCCGTGGTCACGGCTCCAGACTGGCGATAGAACTCCAGGCAGGCGTCCTCCCAGGGTATTTCCAGAAACTCAATCAATGCCCGCGCATGGGGTTCTGGATTCGCAGCAACCGCTTCGTAGTCAATTTCATGAAAACGATCGCCGAAGCGCTCGCGCCAGTCAGCCATGAGGCGATAGTAGCGCCCGTGGTGCCGGGCCATTTCTGTCTGCTCATAAGAGTGCGGGTAGGCATCCGCAAAGAGCTGTTTGAAGCTCGCAAAGCAGGAGTCCATAGGGTTGCGGCGCACATGCACAATCTTTGCGCGAGGTAACGCGGCGAGAATCAGCGGCAGATAGCGATAGTTGGCGGGTAGCTTGTCGACAAAGTGCGGTAGATCGCCGCGCAGGGGCTTGCTCAGTTTCATGTAGGTTTCGCCGACGCGCGCCATATCCAGAGCGGCGGCGCCGCTGACCAGTTCGGCGCTCTGTGGTTTTGTGCCCTGAAAATTCAGGAGGCGCCGCAGCGCGCCATCAAACTGACGCAGCTCACCGGCAGAATAAACCCGGGAATGACTGGTGATGATCCGCTCCACCAGCGTTGTGCCGGTGCGCGGCTGACCGACGATGAAAATCGGCGCGGTGGTCTGGAAACCCGGGCTCTGAGCGGCGAGCCACTCGGGGGTCAGCGTGCCCGAGAGTGTTGCGAACAACTCTTTCTCAGCGTTCTCGTCATAGCTCAGGGTGCGTCGCCGGGCTGTCGCGCCGCGGCCGAAGGCGGCGAAAGCCGCGGGCCAGTCCTGCAGATCTTCCAATTCCTTGCCGAGGCCGTAGGCCAGGTAGGCTTCATCTTTGGCCGCACGTTCGGGGGCTTTCAGCAGATTCTCCAGAACAGCTACGTGAGAGCGGTCATTGGCGCGCTCCAGGCCCGACAATAACCAATGCGCGTTGGCGTTATCCGGATTCACGGATAAGGCGCTTTCAATACTTGCCCGGGCCGCATCGAAATCCCCCAAGAACATCTGATTGTTGGCGCGGTTAAGGAGAAAGCCGATATTGCGCGGCTGCTTGCCTACCGCGCTTTCCAGCCAGCGGGCCGCCTCCGGCGCATCGCCAAGCTGCGTGTAGACCGTGGCGATGGCGTCTTCAACCATCGGGTTGCCATCGGCGTTCTGCACCGCCCGGGCCAAGGCCTCATCGGCTCTATTGATGTGTCCCATACGCATGAATAGCCGTGCCAGCTGCGCCCAGGCTGCGCCGTGCTGCGCCTGCAGGCGCGTTACCGATCCGAAGGCCTGTATGGCCGTTTTCATATCGCCACTGTCACTGGCGACCAGCCCCACCAGGAAGTGCCCTTCCGGGAGCTCCGGCTGGCGCTGGAGTACGCGGCGGCAGCAGTCCGCCGCGCCGCGGTGATCGCCCTGGGCGAGACGGGTGTAGCCCTCCCGCAGGGTCGCCTGCAGGCGGGCGCTATCCGGGTCGAGTTGCTGCATGTGGCTTCATCCGATGGTTGCTGAGGCTTTACTCCCACGCTGCGGCGGAGTATCAAGACACGAGCGCCCGCTGGGCTCTTCGCTCCGTGGCATAGTATCTGCTGGGCGAACAGTCGTCAGCTTGCCCCTTATCGTGCGCCAGAACTCTCCCAGGGAGGACAGATGCAAAAGACCGGTTTTCTATCCAATAGCCGCACCCGCCAGTTACTCGCGGGGGCTCTCGCCGCAGCCCTTGCGGTGTGCTCCGTACCCGCAGTGCTGGCCGAGGAACCAGCTGATCGTATCCTGCACGGGGGCCGGGTCTATACACTCAACAGCCTCGCTCCCTGGGCCGAGGCCGTTGCTATACGCGGCGACGAGATCGTTTACGTAGGGGATGACGCAGGTGCTGAGCGCTTTGCGGGCGCCGACACGCAGCGTACGGACCTGCGCGGGCGTCTTGCTTTGCCAGGGTTTATCGACGGACATATGCATGTAGGCGCAACGCTGCCCTACGTGTTTGCCGCAGGACTCTCTCCGGATATGTCGGCGGAGCAGCTGCTTGCCGCCATTCGAGAACACGCGCAGGCCTATCCCGACCAGGACCCGCTAATCGGTACAGGTTTTCTCGGCGCGGCTTTCGGTCTCCAGGGGCCTACGGCAGAGGATCTCGATCGCGCCGTTCCCGAGCGCCGCGCCATTATCTATGACGAGGGCTTTCACTCCGCCTGGGTTAACTCGGCGGCGATGCAGCAGGTAGGGCTGGATGCGGATTCCCAGGACCCGATTCCCGGGGCGCATTACTACAAGCGCTATGCGGACGGTAGGCCGACGGGCTGGCTGATCGAAAGCGAGTCTTTCGGCTGGATCAGTGAAAAGCTCGGCGTCGTGTCAATGGCGTCACTGGAGGCCGGTGCGCAGGCCTTTTTTGGCGAACTCACCGCGCGGGGCATCACCGCCGCCTTTGATGCGGGCATGATTGAGGGTGACGGCAAACTTTTCGATTTTTTTGAGCGCATGGTGGCTGAAGACCGTGTGCCCCTGCGCATGGTGGGTTCCCACTACGTCAACAGCCCCAGGCAGCTGCCCACGGCCCTTGAAGACCTGGCGGCACTGAACAAACGGTTTGACGGCGAGTTCTTTGACCTGCGGGTGTTGAAGCTGTCTCTGGACGGCACGGTGGAGGCGCAGACCGCCTACACTCTGGAGCCCTATCGGGTGCCGGCGGGACATCGCGCCAATCCGCTGATTCCTATAGGCCCGACGGGGGAGGTGGTGGCTGCAGCGAGCGCGCGGGACATCGATATCCATATGCACGCCATCGGCGACGCAGCCGTACGCATGGCTCTCGATATGGTCGAGCAGGCGCGACGCCAGCATCCGAAGACCGACAGCCGCTTCACCATTTGTCACGCGCAGGTCGTCAATCCGCAGGATATTGCGCGCTTTGGCGAGTTGGATGTAATCGTGCAGTCCACGCCGACCTGGTACGCCTACGATGAACTTGCCCTGAACTATCTCGGCGCCGAGCGCCTGGAGCATTTTTACCCGCTGCGCTCGATCGCAGCCGGCGGGGCGCGGGTAACCCTGGGCAGCGACTTTCCCGCCAGCTGGATTGGTCTCGATGGTCTGGATCCCCTCTACAATATCGAGATGGCCATGACACGGCAGCCGGCAGGCGATGCGGATTATGCACCGCAGCCGCCGCTGGACGAGCGTATTAGCGTCGAACAGGCGATCCGCGCTTACACGCTGGATGCGGCGTATCAGCTGCGTTTGGAAGATGAAATAGGTTCCATCGAGCCCGGCAAGCAGGCCGACTTGGTCGTGTTAGACCAGAATATTCTCGAGCTCGATCCCTATGCGATTCACGATGCGTCAGTGGTTATGACGATGATCGACGGCAGGATCGTATTTGAGTCGCCCTAGGTGCGGGCTGCGGTGAATCGGGTGGGACCGCCGCCCCGGCCCAGGGCATGCAGGGGGCAGTCGGCAAGAGCACTCCGCGCCGTCAGGCGCCGGACTTGACCACAAAATTGAGGGCCACGCCGTTGTTGCACCAGCGTTCACCCGTGGGCTCCGGGCCATCCTTAAAGATATGTCCCTGATGCCCACCACAGCGCCCGCAGTGATACTCCGTACGGGGCAGGATCATTTTGAAATCCCGCTTGGTTTCCATAGCGCCGGGTATGGTCGTAAAAAAGCTTGGCCAACCTGTACCACTGTCAAACTTCATGGCCGAAGTGAACAGCGGCAGCTCGCAACCGGCGCAGACAAATGCCCCTTCGCGCTTTTCCTTGTCCAAGGGGCTCGTAAAAGGCCGCTCTGTCGCTGCCCGGCGCAAAACGTCGAAGGCTTGGCCTTCTGGCAGGCGCGCACGCCATTCATCCTTACTCAGTTCGAGCTTGTCACCTGCGCTCGGAGGTTGGTAGCCGGATGGCAGGTAATCCCGCCATTGTGACCGGATGTCTTCAAGCATATTGCTCGCCTTATCGCTGGCCCAGAGAACTGGCGTCGACACAAATGCCGCCGCCCCAAGTGTGGCGCGTGTAGCCGTTAACAGGAAATGTCGTCTATTCATGCAATTTCTGACCACTGGTAATACAGATCGTTCCCTGGTGAAGAGGATCGGCAGTGGGTGCTGTCGCTCGATCTGACTTGGGTTTTCGATGGCAATGCGGTAACTCCCCGAGTCCGCGCTGTTCTCGCTACGTTTTTGTACTAGCATTGGGCTATGGGTCTGCAACACACAAGCTTCCGCTACCTTGCCACACTGCCCTGTCTGGCAGCAGTGACTTTCGGCCTGTTCGCCGTGCATGCGGTGGCGGTGCCCGAGGTGTTGGCGCCCGCAGTAGGGGAGGTGCCCAGCGCGGTCGGTGACCCCGGTTGCCTCGCCGCTTTGGCCCCTCCAGAGTATACCCATGACGCGCCGCAGGAACTGCGTCGCCGAATTGCTGATCAGCAGCGCGGGCTGGGTGATGGGCGAGGGGCGTTGGGCGCCTTCGACCCCGGCCTGGTGGAGCCACAGCTCCGCCTGGCCAATCTGCTGCAGCGCGCGGGGCGCCACCGCGAGGCCATAGTTCACTATCGGCGCGCGATACATGTGCAGAGAATCAACGCGGGCTTATCCGTGGCAGAGCAACTGCCGCTGCTCGAAGGCCTGCTGGGCAGCCAGCTAGCGCTGCGCGATTACCCGAGCGCAAACGCCACGCAGGAGCGCCTGTTCCGCTTGCGTAAAACCAATGCTGCCAGCGCTCAGGGCTACCTCCAGGCCGTGCGTGCCTATGGGCGCTGGAAGTGTGCACGCTTTCTGCGCGACCGCGGCCAGGGATCCTTTCGTGAGCTTGTTGATATCTATCTGGCCCATGACGATGAGCTGCGGCGCCTGCAGGCCCAAGCGCCGGACGACGCGCTACTGGAGGTTCCTCATCTCTACGAACGCATGCAACTTGAGTATCTGATTTCGAACTACCAGGGCGAACGCTGGACCGGAGCGCGCTCCAACACCGGCGGTGCGGCGGCGGTGGGCTATGAGAGCGGGGGTGATCTGGCCGCCGAACGCTTTCGCTTACTGCGCAAGCACAATTACCGCAATGGCCGGAAGACGCTCGAGCGGGCGGTCGCCCTGATCCAGTCCCGGAGCCCCGCCGATTCCGCAGGCAACGCCCGGGCGCTGATTGCTCTGGGCGACTGGCACATGTGGTGGAATCAGGTGGCGCCGGCCCTGCACAGCTATCGGCAAGCCTGGGACGTTTACCAGAGCGATGAGAGCGAGAGTACCCAGGCCGAAAGTCTGTTCACAACGCCGCGGGTCCTGCCCGAGGCGTCGCCGTTCTTTTTTGCGGATGAGTCTGATCCGGCCGTAGACCGGGTATCCGCCCTGGTGCGATTTGACGTTACGCGTCACGGCGAGGCCACGCACATCGAGTTTCTGGAAGTGGAGGCCGTCGACGATCGCAGCGCGCGAGCGGCGGTTTATCGCATGCTCAAGGCGTCCCGCTTTCGTCCCGCCGTGCGCGATGGCGATGCAGTGGAATTTACCGGTCTGGTGCGCCGTTACGCGTACAATTATCACTGATACCCACTGCAGGTGACTGTAGACCTATGCGCAGCCATGCACGCGCCACACTGACTATTGTGTCCTTATTCCCTGGGGGGATGCTGACGCTCGCCGCGGCCCCGGGTGGGGCCCGGTGATTTACCCGGGCGAACCGCCCGCAGCCGGGCGCGGGCTCAGTGTCGAAGAACAGGAGCGTATCGAACGCATCAGCGGGGAGCTGCGCGCGGGCATCGAGCAACTGGGTGACATAGGGCCGGCCGTGAGCATATTCGGTTCCGCTCGCCTCGATGAGAACCGCTGGGAATACCGCAGTGCCCAGGCGCTGGGCGGGCGGCTGGCCAAGGCGGGCGTGTCGGTGATCACCGGGGGCGGGCCCGGTATCATGGAAGCGGGAAATCGCGGCGCGCGCGTGGGCCCCGGGCGCTCCATTGGCCTGAATATCACTCTGCCCCGGGAGCAGTTGGCTAACCCCTACGTGGATATAGACTTGGCTTTTCGCTATTTTTTTACGCGCAAGTTCATGCTGATCCGCTACGCCATGGGTTTCGCCATCTACCCCGGTGGATTTGGCACCATCGATGAACTCTTTGAGCTGCTGACCCTGGTGCAGACCGGTAAGCTGAAGCCCTGCCCCATGGTGCTGGTGGGGGAGGAGTACTGGGGTGGCCTGTACAGCTGGCTGCAGCGGGAAATGGTCGACCGCGGCTTCATAGAGCTGGCGGACCTGGATCTTATCGAAGTGGTTGCCGACGAAGAGATGGCCGCTTCAGTCTTGCTCGGCAAAATAGCGGGTCGCGCCTGATGGTTGACCGCCCGGGGGGAATGCCATGAAAACACTGCGCCTGTTGCGCCACGCCAAATCCAGCTGGCAGTCGCCGGAGCTGGATGATCACGACCGCGGCCTCAATGAGCGGGGCAAGCGCGATGCACCGCGGATGGGCAAAGCGCTGGCGGAGTTCCTGTTGCCCCCGGTGGTGCATTGCAGCGGTGCGCTGCGGGCACGGCGCACTCTGGAAGGTTTATGCGCGGGCTGGCCTGAGCTGAGCGCGCAACAGCACAGCGTAGACGAGGCGCTGTATACCTTTGATTACGCGAATATCGTCGATTGGTTACAGGCTTTTCCCGACACCTTCGATGCGTGTTTTTTGCTTGGGCATAACCCGGCCCTGACTGATCTGTGCAACTTCCTGGTGGGGCGGCAGGCCCTGGACAACCTGCCCACCGCCGGTTATCTGGAGCTGACCCTGGCCGTGGATGAATGGAACGACCTGAGGACGAGTGTTGCCACCCTCGAACGCGGCTTGTTCCCCCGCGATCTCTCCTGAGCCAGTCCCGGCCCGATTCGCTGGCTGCAGCATTCAGGCTGCAGCGGCACTGCGCAGGGTCTCCCGACCGTGCGGCTGCCGGTAGTCAATCTCCGGGCCCAGAGGTACCACGCCGGTCGGGTTAATAGTGCCGTGGGATGCGTAGTAGTGCGTCTTGATGTGTTCAAAATCGATGGTTTCTGCGACGCCTTCCAACTGATAGATATCGCGCACATAGGCGGCAAGCGCCGCAAAATCCTCCAGCCGTTGTCGATTGCATTTGAAGTGCCCGTGGTACACCGCGTCAAAGCGGATCAGCGTGGTGAATAATCGGATGTCCGCTTCGCTGAGTGTTTCTCCGCAGAGATAGCGGTGCGTGCTCAGGTGCGCGTCGAGATGGTCAAGCTCCGCAAAGACCTCTTCGTAGGCTTCCGCATAAGCGGCCTGCGTCGTAGCAAAGCCGGCGCGATACACGCCGTTATTAATGGCCGGGTAGAGACGATCGTTCCAGGCATCGATGATTGAGCGCAATGCCTCCGGATACAGGTTCAGGCGGTTGCCGCTAATATCGTCGAAGGCGCTACCGAGTATGCGAATGATTTCGGAGGACTCATTGTTGACGATCTGCCCGGTTTTTTTGTCCCAGAGCACTGGCACGGTCACGCGACCGCTGTATTCGGCGCGGGCGGCACCGTAGACCTCGTGCATGAACTGATAGCCGTGCAGCTGATCGCCGCTGCTGCCTTCGTCGACGGCGAAGGTCCAGCCATTTTCCAGCATGATCGGACTGACGATCGACACGCTGACATGTTCTTCGAGATTCTTCAGACGGCGCACGATCAGCGTTCTGTGGGCCCAGGGGCAGGCCAGTGAAACATACAGGTGGTAGCGCTCGGACTCCGCCGCATAGATGCCGTCCGCGCCGCCGATCAGATCGCGAAACTGCGCATCCTCGCGAATAAATCGGCCCCCGGACTCGGCCGTGTCATACCATTGATCCTTCCATTTGCCGTCGACCAGTAAGCCCATGATGTATCTCCCTATAGCGAGTTAAAACGTGAATTCGACAATAGGGTGAAGATTACTTTCGATTTTGATGTATTTAAATCGCGAAAATACGGCTTATATGTTCGTTTTAATCGAATTTTTCGGGATTTGAGGCCTGATCGTGTAACAGCTCTCCGAGTCGAGCGGTAGCGGGCCCGGCGCGGTCGCTGTCTGCGTAGCTAAGATAAAGGGTTACCCGACGCCGTGAACCCTGCTCGAGATCCAGTTCTTGCAGTCGGCCCTCGCGGAGGGCGTCACGGATTCGTGTCTCCGGGAGCCAGGCAAAGCCGGTCCCGCGCGCGATCATGGTGATGGACGTTGCCAGATGACTCACGGTCCAGCGCTGCTCCGCGCCGAGCCAGCCGGAATCCACACCCTGTCCCGAGGCCGAATCCCGGACCACAATCTGCCGCTCGGCGGCCAGATCCTGCAGATTGAGAGGGCGTCCGCGCTGCTGTAGCGGATGCTCGGGATGGGCGACCGCGACGAAGTCCACATCGATAAGGGGGTCACCGAGAAAACCGCGCGGCACTTCAGCAGCGACCAGTAGATCAACATGGCCGTTGATCAGGTATTGGGGCCCGCCGGAAAGGACGGTTTCGAAGAGTTCTACACGCGTGTGGCTGAACTCTGCGGCAAGCTGCTCCAGCGCCTCGGCCAGGCAGTGCTGCGGGTAGACCTCATCCACGGCAATACGCAGTGTCGCTTCATTACCAAGCGCAAGACTGCCGGCAATAAACTCCAGTTGTTCCGCCTGGTTCAACACCTGGCCGGCCCGGCGCAGCATCAACTCCCCGGCTTGCGTTAGCTGGGCCTTGCGGCCGACGACTTCCAGCAATGGCAGGCCGAGTTGGCTCTGGAGTTTGTGCACCGCGTGATTGATGCTCGACTGACTTTTGTGAATAACCTCCGCGGCCTGGGCGAAACCGCCGTGTTCTACGACGGCCTCGAACATCCGCCATTGCTCCAACGTGGTGCGACTCATCAGCAATCCTTTCAATAAAATCGAATGGTATAAGCGAATTTACCCAATTTTCTTGCGATTGAGTAGGGGGTATTCTGGCGGTCTACCGCATCGGAGGAGGAATCTCATGAACAGACAACTGCAGGAAGTACGCCGTGCCGTGCCGAGTACAGATGGCGCTGGTGTAGCCATACAGCGGGTGGCAGGTTTTGGTGACGCCGGCATGGATCCCGTGCTGATGATCGATGAACTGCGCTCGGAGCATCGTGAGGACTTCGCGGCGGGTTTCCCATCGCATCCGCATCGCGGCATGCAGACGCTGACCTATATGAAGCACGGTGGCATTATCCATGAAGACAGCCAGGGTAATCGCGGCGAGATTCGCGGTGGCGGCGCCCAGTACATGAGCGCCGGGCGCGGCATAATCCACTCGGAGATGCCGACGCAGGATAGCCAGGGTCTGCACGGTTTCCAGCTGTGGTTTAACCTGCCGGCTGCTGAAAAAATGCAGGCGCCGCGCTACCGTGATCTTCCTGCCGGCGAGCTCGCGCAGGCCCGGGGTGCGGGCTACCGGCTCACGGTCGTTTCGGGTCGCTGGCAAGTGGGTGAGGATCTCCCGGTCACCGGCCCCCTGGGTGAGCTCTCAGCGCAGGCTGCCCTTGCCGATATGGTTGTGGATGCGGGCGCCGCGGTGCACATCGATGCGCAGCCCCAGGAGACTGTTATCGCCTACATCTATGACGGCTCAATCCTGCTGCGCGGCCGGGAAATCGGTGCCCAGCAGCTGTTGGTTTTTGGCGCTGGCGCGGGCTGGGGCCTGCACGGCGGTGCGGCGGGCGCGGGTCTTTTGTTGCTGCGCGGCATGCCGATTGGTGAGCCGGTGGTCCACCACGGCCCCTTTGTGATGAACAGCAAGGCAGAAATCGAGCAGGCGATTAGCGACTATCAGGCGGGCCGCTTCGCGGCCTGAGGGATCGGCGAAGCTGGGTGGCGGCTGCAAGGAAGGGCCAATGGTGTTATTCTTGAGGCCAGTTTATGTTGCTGAGGTCTGCATGCTTTTCCCCTTACTTTTCAGGGCGTTAACTGGCCTGTTCGCCCTACTGCTGATAGCTGGATGCGCCTCGCAGGAGGGCTTGCCGGGCGCAGCGCTCGACGGACCGACCGCCTGTGAGACGCCGCGACCCCAGGTCTGCACAATGATTTACGCGCCGGTCTGCGCCCGGCACAGCGATGCTACGCTGGAAACGCATGCATCCGCCTGTAACGCCTGCGCGGACGATACGGTTGCGGCATTCAGCGATGGACCCTGTGCTCAAGGGAGCGACTCATGACGTTGACTAACCGCATACTGCTGGCCATGGTTGGCGGTATTCTGCTCGGATCGCTGCTCAATCTCATTACCCATGGGACCAGCGTTGATGGCACCGTGCGCATGGTCATTGAGAAGTGGTTGGTGGGCGGTGTCTTTGACATTGTTGGTAGCATCTTCATCGCCTCCCTGAAACTGCTGGTCGTGCCACTGGTGTTTGTATCACTTGTGTGCGGTTCCAGTTCCCTCGGGGACAGCGCCCGGATGGGCCCTATCGCCGGGAAAACACTGCTTTTTTATATTGGCACTACGGCAATCGCCGTAACCGGCGCGCTACTGATCGCGGTGCTTATTAGCCCCGGAAGTGGTGTCCAACTCGATACCTCCGCCAGCTTTACGCCAACGGCACCACCGCCGCTCAAGGAAGTGCTGATCAATATCTTCCCAGACAATCCCATCAGGGCCATGGCGGATGGCGAGATGCTGCAGATCATCGTGTTTGCCCTGCTTTTCGGTTACGCCATATCCCACGCAGGTGAGTCTGGTAAACGCATCGCCAGCTTTTTCGTGGATATCGAGGCGGTGGTGATGAAGATGGTCGGCGTCCTCATGGCACTCGCTCCCTACGGTGTTTTCGCGTTGCTCGCGCGGCTGTTTGCGAGTATGGGCTTGGGCGCAATTGTGGATCTCGGTGCCTACTTCTTCACTGTGCTCGGATTGTTGATACTGCACGGTACGGTTACCTACGGCATTTTGCTGAAGCTGTTCACGGGTCTGCCGCCGGGGATCATGCTGCGCAAGATGCGTTCGGTCTGGGCTTTCGCCTTCTCCACGGCGTCTTCCGCGGCGACATTGCCGATTACCCTGCGCACGGTCGAGAAAAAATTGGGCGTGCACAATACGGTGGCCGGCTTCACCATACCGCTCGGTGCCACCGTCAATATGGATGGCACGGCGATCATGCAGGGCGTCGCCACTGTTTTTATCGCGCAGGTTTACGGTTTTGAACTCTCTTTCGCGACCTATGTGACGGTGGTACTGACCGCGACCCTCGCCTCTATTGGTACGGCGGCGGTACCCGGCGTAGGCCTGATCACACTGGCTATGGTGCTCGAACAGGCCGGTCTTCCGGTGGAGGGTATTGCCCTGATCATCGGCGTCGATCGCTTGCTCGATATGGTGCGCACCATGGTCAACGTGACCGGTGATGCCACGGCCTCAGTGATCGTTAGCAAGAGCGAGGGGAGGTTCGACGAGGAGGTTTTTTACAACCCGAACGCCGATCTGCAACCGAACGATCAGGTGCCGGATATCCCCGCATCACTGCCCGGCGTCTAGGGGCGTCCATGTCCATGAGCGTGAGTATTGTGTCGGCTCCGCCGTACCAGCAGAACTGCTCGATGCGCATCGGTGAGCGCAGCGGTCGGGCGGCAATCGTCGACCCGACTGGCGACCTGGCGCCTAATGTCGCCGCTGCGCGCTATGACTGACCCTGCTGTCACCGATCCTCCAGCGCATCAGGGGCGTCTGCGCAGCGACCTCCTGGCGCAGACAGCGCAAATACCCTTCGCAGAACTGCAACGCGTCTTCGCGGCCGGTCGTCTGCTGCTGGTCGACGAGAGCATGGATCTGATCGAGATGGCGGTGTCTCTAGTTGAGGATGACCGCTCCCGCTATGCGGACTGGGTGGCCGCGGGAAAGATTTGCGCGGTGAATGATGCGCAGGCGACGCGCTGGCTGGCTGATGCAAAGCTGCTGTGGGCGGTGGTGGCTGATCCCTGGGTCCTGGTTCAGGAGCGGCAAGAGCAAACCGGGCAGTAGGCCGGCGCGCCGGGCCGCCGGCCCTGTCTCATCAGCGTATTAGTGGTGCCGGACGACCTTCGAACACGGTGCCCCAGATCTGAATATCGCGCAGTCCTTCCGCTCCCACGCTATAGGGGTCTTTCTCCAGCACCGTAAAGTCTGCTCGCTTGCCGGCGCGCAGGGAGCCGATCTGATCCTCCCAACCCATTATCCAGGCGGCATCGATGGTGATTCCACGCAGGGCTGCATCGAGGCTTATGCGCTGCTCCTGGCCGCTGAGAGTGCCATTGATGGTCTGCCGGTTGCTGGCGGCCCAGGCCAGTGTCAGGGGCTCCAGAGGCGCCATGGGCGCGTCAGAGTGCAGCGCGAAAGGTATGCCAAGGCGCTCGGCGGAGCCCAGGCGGACCATCTGCGCACTGCGGTCCGGCCCTAGCCACTGCTCGCCGTAGAGGTCCGAGAGGATGTAGTGGTAATAGGGGTTCGCAGAAATCACCGCGCCCAGGGCCTGCAACTGTCGCAGCTGCTCTTCGGTGCCGTAGGCAAAGTGCTCCAGAGTCAGCCGATGGTCCATACGCGGGTGCTGCTCCTGTAGTTGTCGCAGTAGTGTGATCAACGCACCGGCGCTGCCATCGCCGTTGGCGTGGGCGTGCAGCTTGTAGCCGGCTTTCCAGAAATGCTCTGCCCAGGCTGTAGTGACCTTCAGGGGCGCCATCCACTGACCCTCGTGCCCGTCGAGGTAGCCGGGCGGTCCCATCTGCGCGAGCCCGCTAAAGATCGCGCCGTCCATCATCAGTTTGAAGTGTTTCTCCACTCTCACGCGAGGCGAGTTGCCCGCTCGCCAGCCGTCGATTTCAGCCTCCGCTTCCGCGGGGCTTTTACCCCGCGCAAGAAAGTCGGTGATGATGGGGGTCATTATGATTCTCAGCGGCGCATCGCTCTCCTGCACCGCGCGCCGCACCAGGGCTATCTCCCCAGCAGGGTCCCCGAAGATGCCGGTCCCCATATCCAGTGCTGTGGTCACGCCGCCGCGGTGAGCCATGGCCAGAAAGTTCTGCATGCCTCCCAGGAATCGCTCGGGCTGAAAGACGAAGCCCAGTTTGGGCACCAGTGCCGTGAGTCCGTTCTCCCAGAAGTGCCCGCGCTCCCAGCTCGCGTCGTGCAGGGCCGCAACCGTCTCCCGGTCGATACGCAGCTGCAGCAGGGCCTGATCGTTGAGGACCACCTCGTGGAAAGAGCGGTGCCAGAGTATCACCGGCGTATGCGGAAACCAGCTGCTGAGCTGCTCCCGATAAATCTGCCCGTGCCACAGGGGGTGGTAGCCCCAGACGACGAACGGCACCGATGTATCGCCATGCTGGGACGCCAGTTCTTGCAGTCTCGCTGCGAAATCCTCCGGGTTACGAGCGCCCGGGAAACTGCCGGTGGGGAGCTCCCAGTCGTCTGGCGCAAGGAAGGGAAACTGTGTCAGTACGGCGGGCAGTGATGGATGCACATGCGGGTCGATAAAGCCCGGCATGATGACTTTGTTGGCGAAGCGCTTATCGAGCGCATAGGCTTTGAGGGCCGGAGTTTGCTGTAGCGACAGCAGACTGCCAACGGCGACGATACGGCCCTCGGCGACGGCAATCGCTGTAGCGACCGGCTGCCCCGGGTCCATGGTGATGATCTTGCGCGCGCTGTAGATGACCTCAGCTCTTGCAGCGCTGGCAACAAGGCTCAGCATGAGCAGGAATATCAGCTGCAGAGAGCGTCGCCCCCGAGTCGACCCTGTGCGCAGGAAAGGTGTGGCGCGGGGAGAGAAATACATGGGCGGCTCCGCTGTTGGCGTCAGGCGGCAGTGTAGCGCGGCGCTATCGTGAATGCCGCGCGCTACTGGATGACCTTTATCCAGTCGCCGGTTCGCGGTTCACCGCGCGGGTAGAAGTCATTGATCAGGCGCAGCTGTGGTTCTGCATCAGCGATGCGCACACTGGCGGCGAGGGATCCCATGTCGGCTCCCCGGGGGACCTGGATATAGCGAACGTAGGTCGCCTTGCCCGCAGATTTTTCCTTGGGATGCATCGGCCTGAAGCTCTGGATCATCGCCAGAAGCTGCGCATCCCCGCTGGCGAAATCCGCAGCCTCACCCTCGAAAAGATAGCTCAGGTTGCCGAAAACAATAACGGCTAGTCGCTCTTGTTGGCTGCCGGCGCTGGCAACCGCTGTGTAACCGTCCAGGCCACTTTGCTGCAGGGCTTCGCCGCCGCTGAGTTCACCCTTTGCGGAGGACTCCAGGGCTGTCTGCGGGGTGCCGCTGGCATCTTTGCGTCGCAGGGTGATCGTCAGTGAGTTGCTGCCATCCGGCGAGGCGGCCACCACGGCTTTTGCCCCGGAGGTTACCGACCAGCCCTCGGGCTGTTCAAAGGTAAAGCCAAGCTTGCTGTGGTAATAGCGGTCTTTGGCCCGCTGCCCTGCGACACTCTCGCCCCATACCAGACCATCCGTGACGCGGCGAAACTCACCGGGTTCTTCCGGGCTCTCGATATAGGTTCCGTCGTCAAGCTCATTGGCTGCGCGGATGACTGTTTGCAGGCGCTTGTCGTTGCGCGGGTGTGTAGCGTAGAGACCGTGATAAGTGGTACCGCTTTTCCCGGCCGCCTTCGCCTTTAGGCGCATAAACTGCTCCTGGTTTTTTAGTACACCGATAACATCCAGCAGGGCCTCGGGTTCATAGCCGGCCTCGTACATGTACTCAGCGCCCAGGCCGTCGGCCTCAAGTTCCATGTCGCGGCCATAGCCACTAATTAACTCCGCGCCGTACATATTGGACGCCTCGTAGACCGCACCGCTTCCCGTGAGTACGTAGGCGGTGGTGGCGAGCACTTTGCTGGTTATCCCCGCCGTCTGGCGGCGCCCGTGATGGCGCGCGGTAACGTGGGCTATCTCATGACCGATGACGCCGGCCAACTCAGCCTCAGTGTTGAGATAGGCGATGAGTCCGCGATTGACGTAGATGTATCCACCGGGGGTTGCAAAGGCATTGATTTCCGGTGCATCCAGAACGGTAAAGGTGAAGCCAAGGTTGGGCATGTCACTTACGGCGACCAGGCGCTGGCCTATTTTGTCGACGTAGGCCTGTACTTCCGGGTCTTCGTAGGCGGCGCCGTCGGCGATGAATTTTTCGTACATTTCCTGGCCGGTTTCGCGCTCCGAGGACGAGCCGGACAGCACAACGCTGGCGCCGCCGGTCGCCGGGTTTACCGCGCAGGCACTCAGTGCCAGGGTGGCAGCTACGGCTAGCGCCGGGAGCAGCGCACGGTGCGGCGCGCAGAGCGCAAGGCGCAGCTCCGCCATCGCGCCGTGCTGCTTATTGTTCTTGTGCGCCTGGGTGCTGCGGTAGGAAGATATCATGGTCTTATGGACACCGGGATTCAGCTTCAATACTCGCCGGACAGGAACTGCAACAGCTGGTCGCCCATGCCGTCGCAGGCGGTACCCTGCACGGGTGCGATGATAGGGATAGGGATGACTACGGCCGGCATGTACGATTGGCCGCTCGTAGAGGTGTTCATGCGGCCCACTTCGGCCCGGTCCGTAAAGTCCCAGATCGTTGCCTCGTAGTCCGATGCATTGCCCCAGGTGCCAAAACCAAAGCAGCCGGCACCGCCCGGGCCCACCCCGCAGGTCATGGACCCCGCCGAGTTGGTCTGCACGGTACTGCCGTCAACCCAGATCATATACTCCAGCTTCAAGTTGAGCAGATGCTCCGCCACAGGGGCCTGCTGTAGGAGTCGATCGATGTCCGACGGCCGCAGCGGGGCGGTGCGCGGTTCAAACCAGGGATACATGGAATTGATGAACTCGATCTCATCGAGAATCTCAATGCTGCCGTCTCGGGCGACAACGTGCTTTGCGATGCATTCGATGAAATCGAATTCGGTCTCGTAATCACTGGCGTGACGGCGTCCGAGGATCACCACCGTGGCGTCCCCGATGCCAGCAAGCGGTGCATTGAAAACCATCTCATCTACTGTAGAAGTTACACAGCCGGCGAGGGCCAGCGGCAGCAGGAGCAGCATGCCGCGCAGTGCAGACGGGCCTGGGCACCGCCTGCGCTTAGTCTTGGCCTGGTAGCCGTTATTCACGGTGCGCCCGCTGCGCCTTTATACTTCTTTGGCGTTCGAGCCAGGCTGCGACTTCCGGGACGTTCTGGAAACTGGTAATAAAGTGCGCGCCGGCATCCCGCAGCGCCACGACGGCGGCAAGATTCACCGCGGCTTCGTCCGACTGCAGGAAGGCGGTGGGGGTTTTCCCGTAGGCGGTCATGGTCCACTCGGCGATCGGTTGTCCGTCATTGCTAACCAGTTCAAAGCCGTAGCGCATCCATATTTCATAGACCTTGATGTTGGTATGCGCAGGGATGGCGTACTGCAGTTCTGCAACCCGCGGGATCAGTACCGCATCCACGGCGGGGTTCATCTGTTCCGGGGCCGGTTTGCCGTCCATGCGCGCGGTGCGCAGAAACATGCCATCGAGAAGCTGGTCCCACATCTGTACCTGTGCGTCGCCAGTCTTTACGATCCAGCTGGATTCCGCGCGGCCCTTGGCCTCGTCAAAAAACTCGTGGGTGGTGAATTCCGGTTCGTACCAGACCCCCAGGGCGATGGGCAGGGGCTCCATGAGCGGTGGCGGGAAGTTGCCGCTAACCAGCACTTCCTTGGTGCCGCAGGCGCTGAGCAGCAATAGCGCGCCCAACAGCGAGAGGCATAGTCCGCGGTGCGGTGCCGTGACGCGATCAGGGCCTGAAGTCATTGAGTCCGACAAAGGTCCCTCCATTGCGAAAAGTCAGTTCCCGCATCAGTGACGCGAAGCGAATGCCAGTGGCCTGTAAATTGGCAGTCCGTATGAACTGTACGGGGAAGCCCACCGCATGGATGCGCACGCGGCGCTGGCCATCGCTCGCCTCGCGATTGATGCGGTCTACAGTATCTACCACTTCTTCGATAGA
>JBLIIW010000033.1:0-26368 GCA_047635315.1 Halieaceae bacterium
CTTCATCGAGAATGATAAAAGCGTGGTTCAAGGTGCGCCCGCGCATAAAGGCGAGTGGGGCGACCTCAATGATACTGCGTTCGATATATTTGTTGACCGTCTCAAAACCCAGCATTTCGTACAGCGCATCGTAGAGGGGCCGCAGGTAGGGGTCGATTTTCTGGCTCAGGTCGCCGGGCAGGTAGCCGAGTTTTTCGCCGGCTTCAACCGCCGGGCGCACCAGCAGGATGCGCCGAACGTTTTCTTCCAGCAAAGCCTCCACGGCACAGGCTACGGCCAGATAGGTCTTGCCGGTACCGGCGGGACCGATGCCGAAATTGATGTCAGAGTGCTGGATGGTGCGAACGTAACCCTGCTGGTTGCGACCGCGAGGCTTAATCGTGACACGCCGGGTGCGGATGATCTGAATCGGTTCCACATTGGAATTACCGTCTGTGTCTATCGCGCCGGTCTCTGGGTTTGCGTGCTGCAACTGCAGGTGCAGAGACTCCGGCGTCAGGGCAATGCCCTGGCCGATTTCCGTGTAAAGCTGTTCCAGCAGTCGTGCGGTGGCTTCTGCCGCAACACTGTCACCGCGAATGATGAACTGGTTGCCGCGGGCCTTGATGCTCACCCCGAGACGACTTTCGATCTGGCGCAGGTGCCCATCCAGCTGCCCACAGAGGGCGGCGAGATGGCGTGCGTCTTCGGGTTCCAGGGTGAGGCAGCTGGGCGGCTCAACCGGACTGGGGGGTTCTTTACTCAACTGGGGGGTTCTTTGCTCAAGTAGTCGCTTGCGGCATCAGTCGTGGTCTTGGAACTGCAAGAATAGACGCGATTTGGTGACAGTCAACCCGCTGTCCCCGGAATCATTTCCCCGCGCAGTGAATTGGGCAGGGCTTCAGCGATAACGACGTCGACAAATTTGCCTACCAAATCCTCGCCAGGGGCACGAAAGTTCACGACCCGGTTGTTCTCTGTACGGCCCTGCAGCTGGCCTGGATCCTTGCGCGACGGGCCTGTCACAAGGATGCGCTGCCTGCTGTCGACCATGCGCCGGCTAATGGCTTGCGCCTGCTGGTTGATACGGCCCTGAAGAATTTGCAGCCTGGATTTCTTGCTGGCCTCATCCGTCCTATCCGGCAGATCCGCGGCCGGTGTGCCCGGCCGGGCACTATAGATAAAGCTGAAGGAGGAATCGAAACCGATCTCGTCGATGAGTTTCATGGTGGACATGAAATCCGCCTCGCTCTCACCGGGGAAGCCGATAATAAAGTCTGAGGAGAGGCTGATGTCCGGCCGAACGGTGCGCAGCCTGCGAATTTTGGACTTGTACTCAAGTACCGTGTGACCCCGTTTCATGGCCACGAGGATGCGGTCTGAACCGCTCTGCACGGGAAGATGGAGGTGATCTACCAACTCGGGTATCTCGCCGTAGGCCGCTATAAGTGCATCGGAAAACTCTACCGGATGCGAGGTGGTATAGCGGATCCGGTCGATTCCCGGAATCGCTGCCACATAGTGCAGAAGCTCCGCAAAATCAACGATCTCCTCGTCGTGGCTGGCGCCGCGATAGGCGTTGACGTTCTGCCCGAGCAGGTTGACCTCGCGCACACCGCGGGTGGCCAGTCCGGCGACCTCGGCAATAACATCGTCGACCGGCCGGGAAACTTCCTCGCCGCGTGTGTAGGGCACTACGCAGAAGCTGCAGTACTTGCTGCAGCCCTCCATTATCGACACAAAGGCCGTAGGTCCGTTCACGCTGGGTTCCGGGAGGCGGTCGAATTTTTCGATTTCCGGGAAGCTTATGTCGACCACCAGACGACCGCTTTTCCGGCGTTCATCGAGCATTTCCGGGAGCCGGTGCAAGGTTTGGGGGCCAAAGATCAAATCTACATAAGGCGCCCGTTTGCCGATATCGGCACCTTCCTGGCTGGCCACGCACCCGCCAACGCCGATCAGCAGGTCGGGGTTCTTCTGCTTCAGCGGTTTCCAGCGTCCGAGCTGATGAAACACCTTTTCCTGGGCCTTCTCTCGTATGGAGCAGGTATTGAGGAGAATGACATCCGCGTCCTCCTCACAGTCTGTGGGTTCCAGCCCGTGGCTGTCGACAAGCAGGTCCTGCATACGTGCAGAATCGTACTCGTTCATCTGGCAACCATGCGTTTTGACGAAGAGTTTCCTGCCCACCCTGTCCTGTGCCCCCGGGGTCTCTTCCCCACTGATAACGGTTTGACAAACCCGCGCTAGATGCCGGGCCGGTTTATGTGCAAATTTACTGTGCGATGTCGCGTGTCGCTGCTGTGTTACCCCGGCCAGCACGTTCCGGGGGGCGGGATTATAGCGCCGGGCGGGCGCTCTGCCCAGCGATTGTGCTGGTATTTAGTGTCGGGTGTCGGTAATATCCCGCGCCCGCTTGGAGCTGCGTGTTCGCAGCGTTATTGCGGCGGCATTTGTTTACGCATCCATTTTTAGCCGTACAGCGAATACATGCAATAGTACCGCAGGCTAGCGGATGCACCGATACGGAAACAGCATGGCGACTACTCCCGTCTACAAAGTTATTTTCCAGAACGGCAACCAGGTTGTCGAAGTATTCGCGCGGCAAATATACCAGAGCGATATGTGGGGCTTTATCGAGATCGAGGAGTTTCTCTTCGGTGAGCGGTCGCAGATTCTCGTCGATCCTGCGGAAGAAAAGCTGAAAAGTGAATTCAGCGGCGTCCAGCGTAGCTATATCCCCCTGCATTCGGTGATTCGTATCGACGAAGTAGCTAAGGAGGGCGTAGCCAGGGTCTCTGAGGTAAAACCGGGCGAAACCACTAACGTAACCTCATTTCCCTTCCCCACGGTAAAGCCCTCGCCGCGCAGCAGCGACGACTGAGCCTTCAGGCGCGCTCGTTGCGCGCCAGCTCCGGCGGGGTGTCCCCGTCCGGCAGCGGTTGAAATTTGTCTTCGGTGGCCCCAGATTGGTAAACCGGACGCGAGGATCAGCGCATGCAGGATGAGACAAATAGAGACGATCCAGACATTGGCGGTGACTCCGCCGTTGAGCTTGTTGACGACGCACAAGACACACCGCATACGCCGGCGGTAGCCGACGACGTACTGCCGGATTCCATCTATCTCATACCCGTCCCCCAGCGGCCGTTCTTCCCCGGTCAGGTGCAGCCTATTGCCATGGATCCGGAGGAGTGGGGTGGCACCTTACAGGCCGTGGGGGAGTCTGGCGCGGGTTTGCTGGGCCTTGCTTATGTGAATCAGGGTCGCTTGAATGGCGCCGTTCCGGAGCCCCGTCACTTTCCGGAGATGGGCTGTGTGGTGCGTCTGCACCGCCCCCCGGCGATGGCCGAGAATCCCGGGCAGTTTCTGGTTCAGGGCGTCCGGCGCTTTCGCATAGTGCGCTGGCTGAGCAGGGAGCCACCTTATCGCGTACAGGTGGAGTACCCGCGCAGCCAGGGAGACCGGGACAGCGATGACGTCAAGGCTTACACCATGGCCGTGCTGCAGGCCGTCAAGGAGCTCTTGCCGCTGAATCCACTCTACAGCGAAGAGCTGCGCCACTATATTGCGAATTTTAACCTCAGCCAGCCCAGCCTGTTGGCCGACTTCTCGGCAGCACTTACCACCGCGAACGGTGATCAACTGCAGGAAATCCTCGAGACGCTGCCTCTGCAGTCGCGTATGCAGAAGGTGCTCGCACTCCTCGGCAAGGAGCGTGAGGTGGCGGAGCTGCGCGGCAAAATCAGCGAGCAGGTCAACGAAAAGGTCTCGAGCCAGCAGCGGGAATTTTTCCTCCGCGAACAGCTGAAGGTCATAGAGAAAGAACTGGGCATATCCAAAGACGACCGCACCTCCGATGCGGAGCGATTTCGGGCACGTCTTGAGGGAAAGACCCTTCCGGAGGCCGCACAGCGGCGTATTGATGATGAGCTGAACAAGCTTTCGGTGCTGGAACCGGGGTCACCGGAGTATGGGGTCACCCGCAACTACCTCGACTGGACTACCCAGGTGCCCTGGGGGGTCACTTCCGATGACAACCTCGACCTCAAGCACGCGGCAATGGTGCTCGATGAGGATCACGACGGGCTGGAGGACGTCAAGGATCGCATTCTCGAGTTTCTGGCGGTGGGCGCATTCAAGGGAGAGATCGCCGGTTCTATCCTGTTGCTGGTCGGTCCGCCGGGCGTGGGCAAGACCAGTATTGGTCGCTCCGTGGCGGCCGCCCTCGGGCGTAAATTCTACCGTTTCAGCCTGGGTGGCATGCGCGACGAGGCGGAGATCAAGGGGCACCGCCGCACCTATATCGGGGCTATGCCCGGGAAGTTTGTGCAGGCCCTCAAGGAAGTCGAGGTCGCCAATCCGGTAATTATGCTCGATGAGATCGACAAGATAGGCGCCTCATTCCGCGGCGACCCGGCCTCCGCACTGCTGGAGGTTCTGGATCCGGAACAGAATAGCGATTTCCTTGATCACTACATCGATCTGCGTATCGATCTGTCGCAAGTGCTCTTTATCTGCACCGCGAACCAACTCGACACCATTCCCGCACCACTTCTGGATCGCATGGAGACCCTGCGGCTGGCGGGCTATATTGCCGAGGAGAAGCTGGCGATCGCGCGCAACCATTTGTGGCGCAAGCAGTTGCAGCGCCATGGGCTCAAACAGCAGCAGCTGCGCATCAATGATGCCGCGCTCAAGTATGTGATCGAGTCCTACTGCCGGGAAGCCGGTGTTCGCAACCTTGAGAAACAGCTGGCGAGAATCATGCGCAAGGCGATCGTGGGTTTTCTGAAGGGAGGCACCGACAAACGTCGCGTCGGCAAAAAAGATATCGAAGATCTGTTGGGGAGGCCGCAATTCCAGGTCGAGAAACCACAGCGCGGTGTCGGTGTTGCCACGGGTCTGGCGTGGACGGCGCTGGGCGGTGTGACCCTGGCGATCGAATCCTCACGCATTCACACGCTGAACCGCGGCTTTAAGCTGACTGGCCGGCTGGGCGATGTGATGCGTGAATCTGCGGAAATTGCCTATAGCTACGTGGTCGCCCGACTTAAGGAATACGGTGGCGAGGCCGACTTTTTCGATACCAGTATGGTTCACCTGCACGTCCCTGAGGGGGCGACGCCGAAGGACGGGCCCAGCGCGGGCATCACCATCGCCACGGCCCTGCTGTCACTGGCGCGCAAGGAGCGCATCAAGCGTCCTCTGGCCATGACTGGCGAGCTAACGCTTACCGGGCAGGTGCTCCCGGTCGGGGGTATTCGCGAGAAAGTGATCGCGGCCCGGCGCGCCAGAGTCACCGAGCTGATCCTACCGCAGGCCAACAAGCGCGATTTCGAGGAGTTGCCGGAGTTTCTGCAAGAAGGTATTAAGGTGCACTTTGCGCGCAATTACCAGGATGTCTTCGAGACTGTTTTCGAGGATCATCGCCGCGACACGGCCCTGCACCAAGCTGTCGCGCCGGGACGGGCCCGGAGAGCCGGCGCACAAAAAGCTCAGGGCGCTTCCGCGAGAATGATGGCCCGCCGCGGTGCGGGATAGCCTTCGATGGTGCTGGACGGGTCCTGTGGGTCCAGGAAGTCAGCCAGCGAATTAAAGGTCATCCAATCCGTGCTGCGCTGTTCGGCGGTGCTGGTGACGCTCTCATCAACCAGCCGTGGATTCCTCCAGCCCAGTTTCGCCAGCCACAGGAGCAGCATGTCGCTGCTGGGCAGAAACCACACATTGCCCATTCGGGCGTAGCGTCCCTGCGGTACCAGACACTGTTGCGCACCACCCTCGATGACCAGGGTTTCCAGCACCAGTTGCCCGCCCGGGCGCAAACAGTCGCGCAGGGTTTGCAGGTGTTCCATGGGCGAGCGACGGTGGTAGAGCACACCCATGGAGAAGACCGTGTCGAAGGCGCGCAGGCGTGCGGGCAGGGCCTCGACCCCCAGAGGCAGCACGTGTACCGCAGGATCCTGCACATAGTGCTGAATTGCCAGGAACTGTAGAACGAACAGCGGTGAGGGGTCGATGCCGATCACCTCGGCGGCGCCGCCGCCGCGTATGCGCCAACAGTGGTAGCCGTTCCCGCATCCCACATCGAGTACCCGGCGACCCTGCAAATTATCAATATGGGACGCCAGACGCTCCCATTTCCAGTCCGAGCGCCACTCCGTGTCGATGCCCAGTCCGAACAGTTCGAAGGGACCCTTGCGCCAGGGGCGCAGACCAAGTAGTGCCTCATGCAGCGCGGCGCGCGCACTTTTGCTGAGCACCGTATCGCTGTGCACGCTTACCGCGCCGCGATCCAGGCATATCTCATCTGCGCGAATCGGCGGGAGTTTCTCGAGCTGTTGCTGCCAGCGTGGCAGGTCGCCGAAGCGCTGTGCGGACAGCCCGGCGCTGATCTGCTGTTCCAGATGCTCGCCCCAGGGTGCCAGCGGCCCGTCGCGCCAGCGCTCGATCAGCTGGTCTACCGCTATCATTTGAGGGCGATCAGAGAGGCGAAATTGAAGCACTGAAACCACACATCGCTGGAACGAAATCCCGCCGCAGCGAGCCGCTGGCGATGACAGCTCAGGGTTTCCGGCATCAGTACATTTTCTAGAGCACTGCGCTTGCCGGCGATTTCCAGGTCGCTGTAGCCGTGGGCGCGTTTGAAATCGTGGTGTAGATCGATGTTGATGGCGTTGAGTGCCGCATCATCGAACAGCACTTTCTCCGACAGCACCAGAATACCGCCGGGCTTGAGGGCGTCGTAGATTCTACTCAGGAGCGGCAAGCGGGCTTCGATCGGGATGAACTGCAATGTGTAGTTGAGAACCGCCATCGACGCATCGTCGATGGCGGTCGCGCCAATATCTTCTTCGCGCAACTCGACCGGGGTGGTCCCCGTGTCCGCAGCGACCAGTTCACGGCAGCGCGACAGCATGGCTGCGGAGCTGTCGACAGCGACAATCCGACAGTCCTTGTCCTGCACGTGGCGGCGCATGGATAGGGTGCTGGCGCCCAGGGAGCAGCCCAGATCGTAGAGCGTGCTGTGCGCTTGCGCGAAGCGCCCGGCAAGCAGTCCGGACATCGCGATGACCGTCGCATAGCCGGGCACGGAGCGCTGAATCATGTCGGGAAAAACCGCCACCACATCCCGATCGAAGCGGAAGGGTCCCGGGGCGCGCAGGGGGTCGGAAAACAGTGTGTCGGGGCGATCAGTCACGGCGTAGGAACCCGGCAGTACGGGCGGTTTTCAGGATGCGCGAGCATGGTAGCATGCGCGCTTCTGTGGCTGAGGAATGCGTTTGTGAAAGGTACTCATGAGCACAGCGTTGATGAGCGCAACAGCGGTATTCTCATCGACATTAATGGCGAACTGTTGCCTCGGGAACGCGCCGTTGTCTCGGTTTTTGATTCCGGCTTTATTCTCGGTGACGGGGTGTGGGAGGGACTGCGCGTTGAGGGCGGCACAGTGCTGTTTCTCGAGCAGCATCTCGAGCGCCTCTACGAGGGCATGCACACGCTGGATTTCGACATGGACGTCGATCGCGATGCGCTGACACGGCGGCTTTATGGAGCGCTGGCGGCGAACGACATGAGCGACGGCGTACATATTCGGCTGATGGTCTCCCGCGGCGTGAAATCCACGCCCTATCAGGACCCGCGCATGACCATTACGGCGCCGACGGTGGTGATCATTCCTGAGTACAAGACGGCGCTCCCAGAGACTGTCGAGAGCGGCGTGACCTTATTTACCGTGCATGTGCGACGCGGCTATCCGGACGTGCAGGATCCGACGCTGAACACCCACTCCAAGCTCAATTGCGTTACCGCCTGTATCCAGGCGGCCAAGGCGGGCTACGACGAAGCACTGATGCTCGATCCGCACGGCTTTGTAGCCACCTGTAACTCGACCCACTTTTTTATCGTGCGTCGCGGTGAGCTGTGGACCAGCACCGGCAATTACTGCCTCGATGGCATCACTCGTCGCAAGGTGCTCACGCTCGCTGCCGAGGAGGGGATGACTGTATGCGAGCGCAACTTTACGCTCACCGATGTGTATAACGCTGAAGAGGCCTTCGTCACCGGTACCTTCGCCGGACTGGTGCCGGTGCGCGAGGTCGATGGCCGGTCTATCGGCGCTGCCAAGCGTGGGCCCGTGGTCGCGCAGCTACAGAGCGCCTATAGACAGCGTGTGCGTGACTACATTGCTGGTCCCGGTCGCTCGCACCCGCGCGACTGAGCGCCCACTGCGATGAGCACACTGCGGGTTGCCATGTGGTCCGGGCCGCGCAACATCAGCACGGCGATGATGCGCGCCTTTGAGAATCGGGCTGACTGCGCGGTGGTGGATGAACCGTTCTACGCGGCGTATCTGCACATGACGGGCATAGATCACCCCGGGCGGGAGCAGATACTGGCGAGCCAGCCGCAGGACTGGCGCGAGGTGGCTGCGCAGCTCTGTGAAAGCGGCCCCGCCGCTGTCTATTACCAAAAGCACATGACCCAGCACTTGCTGCCTGACATGGATATGTCTTTCACCACATCGATGCGCAACTGCTTTCTGATACGCGAGCCGCGCCGGATCATCGCCTCCTATGCGCGCATACGCCCACAGTTTTCTCTTGCGGAGCTGGGGTTCACGCAGCAGCGGGAACTGTTCGAGCGTGAACGCGATCGCCTGGGTCGGGTGCCACCGGTACTGGATGCCGCTTTGACTCTGGAAAATCCCCAGGCAGTTCTCGAGCAGCTCTGCACCGTGCTGGGTATACCCTTTGATGAGTCCATGCTGAGCTGGCCTCCGGGCGCACGGGACAGTGATGGCGTATGGGCGCCGCACTGGTACAACGCTGTCTGGGAGTCGACGGGCTTTGCCGCGCCGGCCGTGGATACCACCGCATTGCAAAAGAATTCAGGGCAGTCTTCCGCTGCAGTTGCTCCAGGACCCGCGCTCACAGAAGAGCAGGAGCGGCTCTGCGAGCACGCAGAATTAATTTACGAGGAAATGCGCAGCCATGCGCTGAGCGCCTGATTGCCCAGCCCGATCAGTTTGCACTGCGTACGCAGGAGGCTTCCTCGGCCAGAGGTCTGCCCTGACGGGCTTGCGGATGAGGTCGCGCAAATGTCCGCTCGTCTACCGCGCGATCTTGCGCACAAGCGTTCTTGCGGAATTTGATGGCGCGCAGAAAAGCCACCAGGCTATTAGGCCCGCTAGCGTGGCTTTGCTGTCCGTCGCGGCGATTTTTCTCTTCGAGCCGCGGGGTGCGCTGATTGTTGTCTTGCGTTGTATTTTTCATGAGTCCAAACCGATCCGTTCTTAATGCTTATATGACAATAGGTAGACGGGTGGGGACAAGGGAAAATTTCCTGAAAAAAACGTGAAAAATGCGGAAACTGACGGTCTACGTCCATTGCATTGGCTTTTCAGCCTGCGGGCACTGGCGTATTCTGGCGCGGTAATGTTTTCCCCGCTGATTAAAGGTGCGTTTCATGCTCGACCTGCTTCCCAAACTTCCAGACGACCCCATCCTCGGCCTTGCCGCCGCCTGTAGAGCCGACCCCAATCCGGACAAGGTGGATCTCACGCTGGGTATTTACATGAACGAGGCGGGTATTTGTCCGGTGTTTGACGCGGTGCGCGTAGCGCAAGAGGCGCTGGTGGCCGGCGAAGTGAGTAAGGCCTATCTGCCACCTGCGGGCCCGGCGGAATTTAATACGGGCATGCAGAAATTGCTGTTCGGAGCCGACAGCGCCGTGCTGCGGGACGGGCGCGTCAGCAGCATCGCGGCACCCGGCGGTTGTGGTGCCCTGCGCATCGGTGCGGAGATCATTCAGGCCGCGGCTCCCGGTGCACGGGTGTGGGTATCAGATCCCACCTGGCCCGTGCATATTCCGCTGCTGGGTAGTGTCGGTCTCGAGTTCGCGACCTATCGTTACTACGACGCCGCCACACATGGCGTCGATTTTGATGCCATGGTCGAGGACCTCAAAGGGGCTGGCCCCGGTGAGTTTGTGCTGCTGCACGGCTGTTGCCACAACCCCTGCGGCGCGGATCTTTCCCAGGCGCAATGGGCCGTGATTGCGGACATGGCCGAAGCCCAGGGTTTTATCCCCTTTATTGATATCGCCTACCAGGGCCTCGGGGACGGTCTCGAGGAAGATGCCGCCGGCCTTCGGCAACTGGCTGCGCGGGTGCCCGAGATGATCATTGCCGCATCCTGCTCAAAGAACATGGGTCTGTACCGGGAGCGCACGGGCTGCACGGTCTTTCTGTGCAAGAATTCGGAAAATGCCGAGGCGCTGGTGAGTCAGGCGAAGGTCGCAGCGCGACGGGTGTATTCCATGCCGCCGGCGCACGGCGCACTCCTGGCGGGCAGGGTGCTCAGTGATGCCGCACTGACCGCTTCCTGGCAGGACGAACTGCTGGGAATGTGCGCGCGTATCAACGGCGTGCGCAGTGACCTCGTGGAGAAGCTTCAAGCCAGCACCGGGCGGGATTTTGAGTTTATTCGTCAGGAAAAAGGTATGTTTTCTTTTCTCGGGCTGAGCAAGGATCAGGTGCAGAAGCTGCGCGATGAATACGCCGTTTATATGCTCGGTTCATCGCGCATCAACGTGGCTGGCGTCAACGCGCGCAATGTAGATTACCTGGCTAACGCTGTCGCACGGGTGCTGTGACGGATTGCGGGCATTGCGCGCTTTGCGCGCGTGCCTCAGGCGTGCTCTTCGAGTTCGGTCCAGCGTTCGAGTTTTTCTTCGAGCAGGGCGGGTAGTTTCGCCAATTCGCTGAGCATCGCCTGAACCTGTGCGGTGTCGTCATCGTAAAAGGCCGGATCGGCACTCAGCGTTTCCAACTCCTGTTGGCGTGCCTCAAGGGTCTCAATCTCACCGCTCAGGGCCTGTAGTTCGCGCTGTTCCTTATAGGAGAGTTTTCTGCGCTGGGCCACAGCGGGCTCCGCGGCCGCTTTGGCGACAGCCTTGCCATTTACTTCGGCAGCTTTACCGTGTTGCTTGATCTGTACGCTTTGCGGCTCCGCAACAGCAAGCGCGACCTCTGCTGACGCATCCGGGAGCGGCAGCAGGCGGCCACCGCGGGCCTCCCAGTCGCTGAAACCGCCGGTCTGCTCTTCCACGGAACCATCCCCGGGGAGAATGAGTAGGTTGGTCACCACGTTGTCCATAAAGGCCCGGTCGTGGCTGACCAGCAGCACCGTACCCTTGAATTCCATGAGCAGTTCTTCGAGCAGTTCCAGCGTCTCGATATCCAGGTCATTGGTGGGCTCGTCAAGAACCAGCAGGTTTACCGGGCGGCTGAAAAGTGACGCGAGTACCGCGCGATTCTGTTCCCCACCAGACAGGGCGCCCACCGGTGTGCGCAGTCGCTGCGGTGAAAAAAGAAAGTCGCCGAGATAGGACACCGCATGGCGCTGGCGGCCACCGATCTCGATAAAGTCGCGCCCGCCGCACACATTGTCGATTAGGTTTTTTTCTGGATCGAGGGTGGAGCGAAGCTGGTCGCCATAGGCAATCTGCAGCTTGCTGCCCAGGGTGACCACACCCGTGTCTGCCTGCAACTCGCCGGTGATGAGCTTGATCAGCGTGCTCTTACCCGCGCCGTTGGGACCCACGATGCCGACCCGGTCACCGCGTTGCAGCAGCAGGCTGCATTGGTCGATGACCTGGCGCTCGCCGCGGCGAATGCTGACCTTTTCCAGCTCCGCTACGATGCGTCCACTGCGCTCCGCCTGATCAACCTGCAGCGCCACGTTACCGGTGCGCTCGCGTCTGCCGCGACGCTCTTCACGCATGGCTTTGAGGGCGCGTACGCGGCCCTCGTTGCGCGTGCGCCGCGCCTTGATCCCCTTGCGAATCCAGCGCTCCTCTTCGCTCAGCCGTCGGTCGAAGAGCGCGTTGGCCTTCTCCTCTGCGGCCAGTTCGTGCTCACGATGGCGCAGAAATCCGCCGTAGTTGCCGCGCCAGACCGTGAGCCTGCCGCGATCCAGTTCGGCAATATGGTCGGCAATAGCCTGCAGGAAGCGCCGGTCGTGGGTGATCAGGATGATGGTGGTGCGCAGAGAAGCCAGCTGTTGCTGCAGCCATTCAATGGCCGGGATATCGAGATGGTTGGTGGGCTCGTCCAGCAGCAAAATATCCGGATCGCAGACCAGTGCGCGCGCCAGAGCCGCGCGCCGTCGCCAGCCCCCGGAAAGTCCGGCCATGGGTGCATCGGGGTCCAGGTCGAGTTGGCTCAAGGTATTGCTTACCTGTTGCTGCAGTTGCCAGCCGTCGACCGCTTCCAGAGCATGCTGCACCCGCGCCAGTTCATCGAGGTCTGTGGTGCCCGAGGATTGGGTCAGCTGCGCATAGCGCTGCAAGAGCGCGCCGGTTTCGGCCAGCCCTCCGGCCACATGGTCGTACACAGTCTGTCCATCCGCGGCCGGCAAGTCCTGTTCCAGTCGCGCGATACGCGTTCCGGGTCGCAGCCAGCGCTCACCGCCGTCCAGGCTCAGCTCGCCGGCGAGCACCTTGAGCAGGGTGCTTTTACCGGCACCGTTGCGCCCCAGTAGCCCCAGGCGCTGGCCGCTCTCGATCTGCAGGGATACGCCGTCGAGCAGCGTGTGGGTGCCGTAGTGTAGGTTTGCCTCGTCAAGGCGCAAAAGGTCCATGGGGTTCCGGGGTCAGCAGGTTGGAGGCGCATTCTACGCGAGGCCGGGCGCTCGTAAAGGGAGTGCGTTGATATGTATCGCTGGTCCTGAGCGGAACGATTCCGCTATCATTGCGTCTCGGGTTTCTAAGATTTACGCTGTTTATCCTATGATTTCAAGCGCCTACCAGCCACACCACGATCGCCAGCTCGCCCTGTGGCTGCTCTGCTGCGCGGCGGTTATTTACGGAATGATCCTGCTCGGTGGGGTGACGCGACTGACCGAGTCGGGCCTTTCTATGGTCGAGTGGCGGCCCATCATGGGTATCTGGCCGCCCCTGGGCGATGCGGCGTGGCAGGAGGTGTTTGCGAAGTACCAGCAGTTTCCCGAATATCAGAAGGTTAACCGCGGTATGAGCCTCGAGTCATTCAAGGTGATTTTCATGTACGAGTACTTGCATCGCGTGCTCGGACGTTTGATTGGCCTGCTTTTTGTGCTGCCATTGTTGTTTTTTGCGCTTCGCGGCCGCGTGCGTCCGGGACTCATGCCGCGGTTGCTCTGGTTGCTGCTGCTGGGCGGATGCCAGGGCCTGCTGGGGTGGTACATGGTGAAGAGCGGCCTGGTGGATCGTCCAAACGTGTCCCAGTACCGCCTTACGGCACACCTGGGGCTCGCCGTCGCGCTGTATGCCACTATCGTCTGGCAGATGCTCAACCTGTGGCCGCGCGCGCGGGCAGAGGTCGCGAGCATCGGCCTGCAGGGCCTGGCGCGCTGGTCACCGCTGCTCATCGTATTGGTTTATCTGATGATTCTTTCCGGTGGCCTGGTCGCGGGAACGGATGCGGGTTATTCCTATCCGACCTGGCCGAAGATGGGCACCGGGTTTATTCCACCGGGACTGTATGCGGAGTCACTGGGGTGGCTGGCGGCCTTTGAGGATGTCACCACTATCCAGTTCAATCACCGGATCTTTGCCTATATGCTGCTGTTGCTGGTGGGCGGCTTTGGGCTGCGACTGCTACTGCAGGGTGCAGACAGGGTACTGCGCTATGCGGGCGCCGCTGTGCTTGCGGCGCTGCTACTACAGGTGAGTCTGGGGATCGCTACTTTGCTAAGCCATATGGCGGTGCCGGTTGCCGCCGGGCATCAGGGCGGGGCGATTCTGCTGCTGACAGTCCTGTTGTTCACGGTGCATACGCTCCGCCGGGCTCAGTCTGCGCCAGCTGTTTAGCGGTAGCTGACTACCAGGTAACCCTCCAGGGTGGCGTCGCCCACACAGCGAATACAGTGGGGTAAATCGGCCCGGTAGTGGCCGGTGTCGCCCTTTTCAAGGTTGATGTCCGAGTTGCCTGCACTGATCGCGGCCTGTCCCGAAGCGACGGTGAACATTTCTCGTGTGCCCTCAAAATGCGCTGCGCTGGACAGCTCGGCGCCGGGCTTCAGGGTCAGCGCATAGAACTCGATGTTCTTTTCCAGCTGCAGCGGTGACAGGGTGCGAATCTCACACTCGCGGTCGGCGCGGAACAGGCAACCCGGGTCATCGCCGCGCACGACTTCGATCCGCGAACTGGCGTTGGGGTCATCCACCAGTTCTCCGATGGTTATACCGAAGGTTTGTGCGATACGCTGGGTGACCGCAAGCGTGGGGTTGGCTTTGCCGCGTTCTATTTGCGAGAGCATGGAACGGCTGACGCCGGATGCGGCGGCGAGTTTTTCGAGGGTCATGGACTGCAGTAGCCGGAGTTGGCTTACGCGCTCGCCCAGTAGTCTGCTTGTGGAGTCGGTCATGGGCACATTATAGGCTGCTACGCAGTTGCTTTGGTGCCGTGTTCCCGCGCCCCCTGCGCTAGGGGCATCAGGGCAGCGCCTGGAGCGGTGTTCCCGCACCACCTGGCGGCGGGTAGAGGGGCTGTACCCCCACAGGGCAATCACCCAATGCCCTTTTTGTCCTGTGGGGCTGCAGCCCCTCGGCGTGCGGACGTCGCTAACGTTCTCTCCGTGTGTGGGCAGCCCACGCGTGAGGCACAGGCAAAAAAATGCCCGCACGAGGCGGGCATTCGAACTGCGCTGTGAGTTCCGCTTAGAAGCTGTACTTCAGGCGGGCACCAACTACGCGGCTCTCTTCCATGTACATGGAGTGTGAACCCGCCAGTACCGGCGTGTCGTAGGACTGCATGAAGACTTCTTCGTCGAAGATGTTGCGACCATAAGCCATGACTTCCCAGTCGCCGCTGCGCAGGCCAATCCGCAGATTGGCTTTGGTGAAGGCGTCTATGAAATCGATGGGATCGTTGTCGCCCGCCGAATTGAAGGCATCGCGGTAGTTGGCCTCACCACTCGCGAAGAACTCCATGTCGCCCATGGGGCGGTTGTAGTCAAAGAAGAGAGAGGCGCTGTAATCTGAGGCATACAGTGTGGGTTCGTCAGACAGCGGGTTGCCTGCAGTGACTGAACAATTGGGATCAGCATCCAACTGAATTGCGGTACAGGGGCCATCGTCGAAGTCACTGTATGTGGCATCGAGATAGGCAAAGTTGGCTCCAAGTCGCAGGTTATCGGTTGCCTGCCAAAGCGCATCTACCTCAAGACCAAAGATCTCTGAGCCGGCTGCATTTTTTACCACAAAGCCAAGGCCCTCGAAGATGGCGGTCTGTAGGTTCGTGTACTCGGTATAGAACAGCGCCCAGTTCAGTGTCATGCCGCCGTCAAGCAAGGTGTGCTTGCCACCCAATTCAAAAGCGTCCACCTCTTCATCTCCGAATTCAAAATCGTCGTTCGGATTTGTTACGTCGTAGCAAGCTCCAAGGTCCACTGTAAAGTCTGGGTTGGGCGCGCAAGGAAACGTCGTGGGCGCCAGGTCGCCCGGGTTGCCATCATCAGCGGCGGTAAAACCACCTGACTTAAAACCCTGGGAGAAGCTTGCGTAGAGCATGCTGTCGTCACCTACATTCCATTGCAGATTAAGGGACGGTGTCAGTGCATCGGTGGTGCGACTTTCTGTGAAGTCATAGCCATAGGCGTTGAAACTGGTCGCCTGGATCAGGTGGAGGAAGTAGCTGTCACCCGGTGATGTGAGACCCGAGTTCAGATCAGAAAGGAACTGGGTGCTGCGAACGTCCTTACTCTCTTCTGTATAGCGCAGGCCCACCGTGAGGCGCAGGGTATCGCTGAAATTAAAAGTACCTTGCGCAAACAACGCATAGGACTCTGAATCCAGCTGGTAATTGTGATTTCTGGCAAGCTGGTTCATGTCGTATGCGCCGCCGGTTGATACGGCGAGCAGGTTTTGCGTCAATACTTCCGGCGGGGGATTACCCGGGGTCACCGCCGACAGGAAGGCCGGGAACAGGCCGTCAAAGTTCGTATCGATCGTAACGTTGCGATCAAATTCCAGATCGCTCTGATCGTAATACGCGCCGGCTACATAATCGAGGAATTCACCACCGGGTGAGGCAATACGGATTTCCTGACTGAACTGTTCAAAGGTCTGGTCATCGTCCCGGGAAATAAACTGCAGGGGCAGCCAGTCGACGTCCGCACCATCGACGTACTGATACTCGGACCAGCCGGTAACCGAGGTCACGGTCATTTCCCCAACCTGCCAGTCGAGGTTCAGGACCATATTGGTAATATCGTTGTCAGAGCTGTCCGGGTTCAACCCGATGCCAATGCCGTCCTCTACGGAGTTGCCGTAGCCATTGTCCTTGTAAGCTACAAACTCCTGCTTGGTGATATCGGTGTAATTCGGGAAGAACACATCCATAATGGAGTAGGCGGTGCTCGCAAATGCGCTGCGGTTGGGAACGAACTGCTCACGCTCCTCGGCGTTCAAAAACACCTTGCCAGTGGTGGCGGAACCAATTCGCTCGTAGTCTGCCTGGCTGTACTTGAAATTGACGTTGAGAGTGTCGGTGGGTTCCCAGTTCAGGGAGAAGCGCCAGGAGAGTTCCTCGACGGAACCCTCGGGTTGGCCGAGGTAGGTGTTGTCCGCAAACCCATCGGTCTCGCGATATTTCAGCGCCAGTCGCGCGCCGAGGGTATCGCTCAGGCCGCTACCGATAAAGCCTTCGACGACGCGACCGCCAAAGGACTCCGCCGACGCCATGATCTGGCCTTCCAGTTGGTCACCAGCGCGTGCGCTCGCGGTGATGATGTTGATCGCCCCCGCAACGGTGTTGCGACCAAACAGTGTTCCCTGGGGGCCGCGCAGTACTTCGACACGCTCCACATCCAGGAAGGCCGACCGGTACTGGCGGCCACGACCCATATAGACGCCATCGATGTACATGCCCACCGACTGCTCAAAGCCCTGGTTGTTACCGGAGCCAACGCCGCGCATGTAGATGTTGGTATTTACCGGCGCATCGGCGATGTGCAGGTTCGGTACATAGTCGGCCAGCGCCGCCATGTTGGGTATTCCCGCATCCTGGATTTTCTCACCCTGGATGGCAGAAACGGAAATGGGTACGTCTTGCAGGCTTTCGGAGCGCTTCTGCGCGGTAACAATGACCTCTTCGAGCTGTTGGGCACCGACGGTGAGTGATTGTGTGGCCAATGTTACGGCCGCGATGAGCGGCAACGTGCGAAATGTCACGGACATGGAGAACCCTCTAATTAAATTATATTTATGGGCGGCCGGGTTGAGGACCCTCTTACCACCTTGACCTGATGCTAGATAAATACACCCGGTAATAGCAAGGGCTTTGGCATGTAAATATTAGATGAATAGGTGCACTACGCTGGTGCGAGCGCTGGCTTTAGTCCATGCAAGCCTGGCCGTGTTTATGTAATTGCCGTTCCGAGATACAGCTGCAGCTGATTACTCGTTGTAGCCGGGGGGTGGGATGAAGGAGCGGTGATGGCTCTCGAGGAGGCGCGCCACAGCGAGGGTAGTGCGATCCCCCAGATAACGACCGGCGATCTGCATGCCCACCGGCAATCCTTCGGGGGTGGTTCCCAGAGGAACCGCCGTAGCCGGCAGGTAGGCGTTCAGGGTCAGTCCCGCCCATTTGAGCAATTCCGTGTAGGGGCGTTCCTCGCCGTTCACGCTGATACGACGTACCTGCATATCCGGGTGGTGGTCGTGCGCGAAGGCGGGCACTGAGGCGCACGGGCAGAGGAGGACATCGTAATCGCGGAAGAACGCCTCCCAGGCGACACGCGTGCGCTGGCGGATCTCGTTCTGCCTCACCCAGCCGCGGTGATCCAGCGCGATCCCACGCATCTGCAACAGCGGTTCGCTCATGTCGTCGGGATCGGCGGCCGCGACCATATCGCGCGACGCCTGCCTGACCTCTTCGGGCATATCCGTACCAATAACAGACAGCATGAGCTGCATGTAGTTGATGTGATTGGCGGTCGGGTCGATATTCGGCCGCGCGTCCCGATCCACGAAGGCACCGAGTTGCTCAAGGGTATTTGCGGCACACTCGATATGTTCAACGATCGACTTTTCCACCGGGCAGAAGGGGTCATCCGCCCATACGGCCACGCGCAGGTGTGCCGCTTCGCGAAAGCTTGGGGTTGGCAGGGTCGGCAGCGGATGGGCGGTAATATCGGGTGCCGGCCCGGCCAGCATAGCCAGCGTCTGCTCCAGGTCATCCACACAGGTGGCCAGCGGCCCTGCGCAGGACAGGTCCACCTCGGAGAGAATCCCCTCGCCGGGGGGCAGGTGTCCGCGGGTGCTGATCAGTTCGTAGCTGCTTTTATGGCCATATACACCGTTGAAGTGGCTGGGCGTACGGATCGAGCCGCCGATATCGCTGCCGATTTCCAGTGGTGTCAGGCCGGCTGCCAGCGCCCCGGCCGCCCCCCCGGATGAGCCCCCAGAGGTGCGCTCCAGATCCCAGGGGTTGTTGGTGACGCCGTAGACTTCGTTGAAGGATTGCAGGTCAGCGCTCATAAAGGGCACGTTGGTCTTGCCAAAGATAATCACGCCGGCGTCGACCAGTCGCTGCACGGCGACGGCATTGCGCGTGGGGATGAAGTCCCGGCAGTCGGGAATGCCGCCCACCGTTACCAGGCCTTCGGTGCACCAGGCGTCCTTGATCGTCATCGGCACACCGTGCAGCGGCCCCCAGTCCGCACCCGCGGCGGCGGCCAGGTCGGCCTCGAGGGCGCGTGCAAGTGCCCGGTCCGTGTCCAGTGCCACCACTGCATTCAGGGCGCCGTTGTAGCGCTCAACGCGATCGAGGAAAAACTCAAGGACCGTAACCGCTGAAAGCTTGCCGGCCTTGATGTCCCGTGCCAAACCGAAGGCGCTGCGATACAGTATGCTCATAGGTGTTTTCCACAATGCTTGTCTCAAGGGTGATTATCGGGCTACAACGGCGTGGCTTACAACTGCCTTGCCCTGTGCGCGCGGTGAGGGAGGCGGGAACACTGAATACCCAACTCTTTTACTGGGGTTTACGTATAATAGCCCATCAACCTTCAGGACCCCTCGAGCAATGCCGGATACCAGCACTAGAGAGCCTGCGTCGCTGCCAACGCTGTTCCGTTTTTTTATCAGCATGCTGGCTCCGGAGCGCGGTTACTACGCACTCGCACTGATTTACGGTTTGGGTATCAGTCTTCTCTCCCTGGCGACACCGATCTCTGTGCAGATGCTGATCAATACGGTGGCCAATATCGGTCTGACGACTCCCTTGGTCGTATTGTCACTCACGCTGTTTGTGCTGTTATTACTGGCTGGCGGACTGAATGCTCTGCGCATACTAATTATGGATTTGTTCGGACGGCGCTTTTATGCACGCATGGTCTCGGAAATAGCCCTGCGCTCAATTTATGCGCGCAATCCCTTCTTTGACGATCGCGGCAAGAGCGCGCTGTTCAACCGTTACTTCGACATAGTGACCGTCATGAAGCAGGTGCCGAGCCTGCTGGTGGGCGGTTTTACCATTGTCCTGCAATCCGTGGTTGGCTTTTTGCTGGTGTCGTCTTACCACCCGCTTCTGCTGGCGTTCAATCTGGGCATTTGCATACTTATCTGGCTGGTGTGGACAATCTGGGGTCGTCGGGGAATTCGCAGCGCCGTGGAACTATCGCACCGTAAACACGCCACGGCCGGGTGGCTGGAGTCCCTCGGGCACTCCAATGGCTTCTACAAAAGTGAGCAGCACATCGAAGCTGCGCTGCGGCGCACGGACGCATTTACCGGCTCCTATATTGAACAGCATGCAATACACTTCAGGACTCATTTTTCCCAGACGCTGAGCTTCTTGTTTATTTATGCAGCGGCGAGTGCGGCGCTGTTGGGTCTGGGCGGCTGGCTGGTCATCCAGGAGGAGCTTTCCCTGGGTCAACTGGTTGCCGCTGAGCTGGTGCTGTCGGTGGTTTTTCTCGGTATTTCCCAGTTGGGAATCTACCTGAGCTACTTCTACGATATTTGCGGGGCTGTCGATGAGTTGTCGTTGTTTCTTATCATAGAGCAAGACATGCCCAGCGCTGCGCACGCGCGACTGCACTGCGATTCCTCCCTGACCTTTTCACGCGTGAAGGCCGCCTCCTCCGGGGCGGACATGACGCTCGATTTCCAGATACCGGCCAAGGCACGGGTCTGTGCTTACGCAGACGGCCACCGTCCACAGCGCCTGTTCACCAACCTCGTGCTGGGTCACGAGCTGCCAGACTCCGGCTATATCGCGCTCGGTACCAAGGATCTTCGTGAACTGAAGGCCTATGAAATGCGCGAGGAAATCATCGTTCTGGACCGACCGAACGCAGTAGAAGCCACGATTCGGGAGTATTTACGACTGTCTGCTGACAATCAGGAAGATGTCGATGTCATGCGCATTCTCACGGTGGTTGGCCTCGCTGATACGGTAGTGCAACTGGCGGACGGCCTGGATACGCAGCTGGTGGGTACCGGATGGCCCTTGTCGATTACCGAAACATTCCAGCTGAAGCTGGCGGCAGCGATCATTGCCCGCCCGCGTGTGCTGGTACTGGGTCAGGCTTATGACGCCATGCCGGAAGACTACCTGCTCGGTGCCATGGACGAATTGCAGGGCCGCAGTGATACCACGATCCTCTACTTTACCTACGGGAATACCGACCTGCGCTTTGACCGGTACCTGAGGCTGGGCAGCGAGGAGCAGACCATGGAGACCAGCTACGAGGCCCTCTGCAAGAGCATGGGCCTCAGCGAGCACGCAATGCGCAAACCCGTGTCGATTTACGGGGAGGGCAGCGCGCCCGCGGCAGGGGAGTCCTGAGCATGCCCTATTTTGATTATCACGGTGAAAAATTCACGGCGCTCAATGCGATAGCACCGCCGCGAATCGCGCGCGTCGTGGGCTGGGGGCTGCTCTTTACTTTCGTCGCGGTGGTGCTTTTTCTGATCTATGTACCCTGGGTACAGACCGCTAGCGGCCCGGGCAACGTAACGGCCCTGAATCCCAACGATCGCCTTCAGGATATCAACGGCCTGGTGTCCGGACGTATTCACGAGTGGTACGTGCGCGACGGATCTCGGGTGAAGGTGGGCGATCCGATTGTGCGTATCGTCGACAACGATCCGAATCTCCTGGAGCGACTGGATGCGGAGCGCGGACAGATTCTGGCGGCTCTGACCGCAGCCGAAACGGCGCTGGAAATCGCGCAGATCGACAAGCGTCGCATGGAGCGTCTCTTCGATGAGGGGCTGTCAGCGCGTCGCGAATTTGAGCAGGCGAGAATTCGCGTTGAGCAGCTGCGCTCTGATGTTGCCCAAGCGGCGGCGGAGCTCAGTCGCGTCGATGTCAATCTCTCACGGCAGTCCGTGCAGATCGTGCGCGCGCCGCGCGATGGGGTGATTCTGCGGGTGAATGCCGGTGACGCTGCGACCTTCATCAGCGCCGGGCAGGTGGTGGCAACCTTTGTACCGGACAATGCCGAGCGCGCGCTGGAGATCTTCATCGATGGTCGCGATGTCGCTCTGGTGCGCGAGGGCGCTCCAGTGCGGATTCAGTTTGAGGGCTGGCCGGTCATACAGGTGAGCGGTTGGCCGTCGGTAGCCGTCGGTACGTTCAGCGGTCACGTTATTGCCATCGACCCCTCCGCTCAGAACAGTGGGCGTTTCCGTGTGTTGGTCGAGGAGGATAGCAATCTGGGTGTGCCCTGGCCGGATCGAAGCTTTGTGCGTTTTGGCTCCAAGGCGCGCGCCTGGGTGCTGCTGGACGAAGTGTCAGTGGGTTATGAGCTTTGGAGACAGATGAATAACTTTCCGCCGAACTTTCCGAATCAGGGTGATGCCATGGTCGTGACGGGCCAATGACGCGGGCGCTGCTGTTTTTTCTGCTTGGCCTGATGCCCCTCTCGGCCCTCTGCGCCGAGGAGCCGCTTCCCGTGCAGCCACTGCTGGCGGAGGAGGTACTCGCCGCCTCCGAGCGCCACTTCCCGACTATTCTCAAGGCGCTCGCCCGGCGGCAAGCGGCGGCGGGGCGGGTGACGGAGTCTCTAGGCGCCTTTGATGTGGTTTTTGCGGCGGACGGCTTCGATCGTTTCGACGGTTTCTATGACGGCGCGGCTCTGGGCAGCAGTGTGGTCAAGGCGCTGCGACCGATGGGAGCGAAGGTTTACGGCAAGTATTCCCTCTCCAACGGTAACTTCCCCACCTATGAGGACCAGCACTACACCAACGAGGCCGGCACCGCCAAGCTCGGTGTGTTGTTCAGTATGTTGCGCGATCGCGATATTGACTCACGACGCTTTGGGGAGATTGATGCTCAATTGGCGCTGCAGCAGGCTGATCTCGAAGTCCTGTTGACCAAGATCGGGGTCCAGCAGCGGGCTCTGTCATCCTACTGGCGCTGGGTGGCGACCGGCCAGCAGCAGGCCGTGTACGAGGATCTGCTGTCGATCGCTCTACAGCGTGAGAAGGGGCTTGAGCGGGAGGTCAAAAGCGGGCTGCGCGCGGAGATCTTCCTCACGGAGAACAAGCAGAACATTACCCGGCGCCAGACCCTGTTCACGGCCGCCGGGCGTGACTTTCAGATTGCCGCCAACCAGTTGGCTTTTTATCTTCGCGATGCGCAGGGTGAGCCTCTGATTCCCATGACGCAGCGCCTGCCCGCGGCGCAGCAGTTGGGTGAGTTGCCGCAACTACCCGGCGTGGATGACCTCGATGTGCAGAGCCTGTTGGAGCAGCGCCCGGAGCTGCAGATTCTGCAGACCGGCGCTGAGCGGGCTCTGCAGAAAATTGCGCTCTCGGAAAATGAGCTGAAACCCCGGCTGGATCTGAACGTTGAACTCGCCGAGGGCTTTGGCTCTCTGGGCGAGGGTGGGGCATCTCGTGATGGCACCGATGCGGTAATCGGCTTTAGCTTCAGCGTGCCTCTGGAGCGGCGTCGGGCTCGCGGCCGCATCAGCCAGGCGCGCGCCGAGCTGGAGTCCCTGCGCCAGGATCAGCGCCGGGTGGAGGACAAGGTTGAAATAGAGTTGCGCAATATCCTGCTGGAGCTGGATATAGCCCGACAGCTGATGGCGCTCGCCGAACAGGATGTAGAACTGTCAGAAACGATGCGCCGGGCAGAAGTACGTCGTTTTGAGCAGGGCGCCAGTGACTTTTTTCTGGTCAATATCCGCGAGGAAACTGCGGCTGACGCGCGCATTCGTTATTTCGGCGCCTACCAGCGCACCCGCGTAGCCCAGGCGAACTTCGATGCGGCGACCGTCAACCTCCAGCGTCTGGGCATTGCCGAGGACGGCTGAGCCCGAGCCGAAGATTCTTTGCGTCAGGTCAAGTTACTCCTTTCCTGAGCACGCCATACTGTGCGCTTCTGATCCGCTTTCCGATAGGCGAAGCACTGCAGTGGTAGAGCTTTCCGACAGACGCTGGCCCGCATGGCTTGATCTCGCGCAGGGGCTGAGTGGCTTGCTGCTGGTGATTTTTATGTGGGGGCATCTCTTCGCCGTGTCGAGCATATTGCTCGGTAAAGACGCGATGTACCGGGTGACAAAATTTTTCGAGGGCAGCCTGTTCTTCGACGAGCCGCAGCCCTGGCTGGTCAGCCTGGTGGCGCTGGGAATCTTCCTGATTTTCACGCTGCATACCTTGTTGGCCCTGCGCAAGGTGCCGGCGGGTTATCGCCAGTGGCGCGCCTGGTGGCTGCATATGCGCGGTATGCACCATGAAGAGACCACGCTGTGGATGCTGCAGGTGCTTACGGGCCTCGTGTTGATGTTTTTTGCCACAGCGCATCTGCTGGAGCTCTTTATGCATCCCACGTACATAGGGCCTCACGCCTCGGCCCTGAAGATCGCCAGCGGCGGCTGGTTGCTGGGTCTGGTGCTGCTGTTTTCTGTGGAGGTCCACGCGGGGATTGGTGTGTACCGCCTCGCGGCGAAGTGGGGCTGGTTCGGCGTTGAAGACAATGCGCTGCGCCGCCGTCGATTGCGTCGTTTTATTTATGCATTAGTGGTCTTCTTCCTGCTGTAGGTTTCCGTGTCCGTGCAGGCGCAACCGGCACTGCTGCGAATTCTCGAGGCGGGCTATCACTGCAACAATGCGCGCGTTCATGGCGGCGACACCCTCGGCGACCCAACAGAGATTGCCCTGCGGGTCGCCGGGATCAAGGCGGGTATGACCGATGGTGCTGCGCATCGGCTCGCCGAAATACCTTTCGATTCCTCCTCCAAGTACATGGCTGTGCTGGTCCGGTGGGGGAGCCAGCGGCGCCTGTATGTGAAGGGTGCCCCGGAGATCGTGCTGCCTATGTGCAACAAGCAGCTGAACGCGGCGGGTGATTGCCTGGACCTTGAATCCGGCGCCGCGCTCGAGCGGGGGGCCGATTTTGCTGGCGATGCGCTGCGTGCGCTCTGTTTTGCCAGTAAGAGCTTGAGCGCCGATCATTCGCGCCTCGCTGCGGACGATCTTCAGGACCTCACCTTTCTCGGATTGCAGGGCATGATCGACCCGCCCAAGTCCTCGGCTATAGAGGCGGTGGCCGCCTGCGGGCGCGCGGGTATCCGCACGATTATGATCACCGGCGATCACCCGGGTACGGCCCAGGCGATAGCTCGCCAATTGGGTATTTCCGCTGATAGTGTGCTGACCGGGGTGCAGCTCTCCGGGCTCAGTGAAGCGCAACTACGTACAAGCGTTGAGCGTGTCTCGGTATACGCACGCGTCGCGCCGGAGCACAAGAAAGCTATCGCCGAGGCGCTTAAGGCGAATGGCCACGTCGTCGCCATGACCGGCGACGGCGTCAATGATGCGCCGGCCCTGAAGGCGGCGGACATCGGCATTGCCATGGGCATCAGCGGTACCGAAGTCGCCAAGGAAGCGGCCGATATGGTCCTGGAGGACGACAACTTCGCCACTATCATCGTGGCCGTGGAGGAGGGGCGGCACGCCTGAAACAATCTGCAAAAAGCGATTCTCTACATATTGCCGACTAACGCGGCGCAGGCCCTGCTGATCATGGGTGCGGTGCTGATGGCGGCCTCCATACCGCTATTTTCCGCGCGTTTTGTCTTGGAGCCCGTGCAGATTCTGTGGATAAACCTGCTCGATTCGGTGTTGCTTACCCTGCCGTTGATGATGGAGTCCAAGGAGCGAGGATTGCTGAGCGTCCCGCCACGGCCAGCCGACGCCCACATCATCGATGGGCTGTTCCTGCAGCGCGTCATTCTGCTCGGATTTGCCATAGCGCTGCCGGGTTTTGCGATCTACTACCACTTCGGAGCGCCGGCAGTCAGTGCCACCGGTGTTGTTCTGGATCCCCTGCTGCTCACGCAGGCACAGACCGCAGCTTTCTGGGGCATCCTGCTTTCCCATTTCGGCTATCTGGTATCGGCGCGCTCCGTGTATCGATCGGCGTTCAGCTTCAGCCCCTTTGGGAACCCGTGGCGCCTGGGGGGCATAGCGCTCAGCATCCTGATCCGCTTTATTCCGACCCTGGTACCCGAGGCTGCGGCGCTGTTGCGCACAGCGCCGTTTCCAGCGGAATGGTGGCCAGTGGTCTTGCTCTGCCTGCTGCCGAGTTTTATTGTTATAGAGCTGGATAAGGGTGTTCGGAAACTGGTGTCGTAGTTGTGAGCGTAGTTGCGAGCCGCCCGGAGAATCTGACGTGAGTCCCCTCAGCCGCCGAGTGCCTCAACCATTGACTGAATGGCCTCCTCGTTTTCTGCAAGGACTTCAGCGAGCTTTGGGGCATCAAGACGCAACCGGACCAGGGCATCGAGATCACCCAGTTCGGCTGCAGCTTTCGTGCCCGCGCGGGCGAGAACGTTGGCGATAAACAGGACATCGCTAACTTCAGCGAAGGCAAGGCGGTCGCGCTCTCTGACTTCCTGCTCGTCGACGGCGACAGCGATCGATTCGGGAAAGTCCCAGGACTCGACGATTGCGCGAGCGACTCCAGTATGCCACTGCGCCAGAAGCCGGTCGATCGCGTCCCGGTCGGTGAACAGCTCCGCGTGATCCGCGGATTTCATAAGGATATAAAACTTACCCACTGCGTGGAGCAGTCCCGCGAGCATGGCTTCGTCGGGCTTGCCACGGAAACGGCTTTTTTGCGCAATGACAAAGCTCAGTGCGGCAACCTTGATGCTGTGCTGCCGCAGCTTGCTGAGGTCGCCGATACAGGGACTGCCCGGTGCGCTTTGAAATGCCTGCCGGGCCGCGAAGGAAACAGCCGCGTTTTGTACCATCTCCATGCCGACACGAGAGATTGCTGTATTGATGTCTGAGACTTCAATAGGGCCCCGACGCATCATGGCGGAGTTGGCCATGCGCATGAGTCGCGCGGCCAACGCGGGCTCCGTTGCCACGATCGCCGCGA